>DAOMFD010000149.1:0-4851 GCA_035429605.1 Steroidobacteraceae bacterium
TCAGGCGGGGAGCGAGGCGAGCACGTCACGCAATGTCGCGACGTGGCTTTCCTCGAGCACGTACGGGGCGAGCACGCGCACGACGTTCGGGTCCGCGCTCGTGCCGGTCAGGATGTCGTGCTCCAGGAGTTCGCGCTGCACGTCCCGGGCCGGCCGGCGGGTCCTCAGGCCGGCGAGCAGCCCTGCGCCCTGCACCGACTCGACGGGACCCACGACGCAGGTCTCGCGCAGCTGCTGCGCGCGGGCCCGCACGTTGGCGAGCAACCCCTCCGATTCGATGATGTCCACGACCGCCTCGATGAGCGCGCAGGCCATCGGTCCACCGCCGAAGGTCGTGCCGAGGTCGTCGGTCGCGAGCCGCTCCGCCACGTGGTCGGCCATGAGCAGTGCCGAGCAGGGAAACCCGGCGCCGAGCGCCTTGGCGGTCGTGATCATGTCCGGCGCCACGCCGTGCATGCTGGAGGCGAACGGGAACCCGGTCCGGCCCATGCCGCACTGCACCTCGTCGCAGACCAGCATCGCGCCGGCCTCGCTGCACCTCGTGCGCAGCGCGGCGAGGAACGGGCCGCCGAGATCCACGGCACCGGCCACGCCCTGCACGGGCTCGACGATCACCGCCGCGGTGCGGTCGTCAACCACGCGCGTGATCGCGTCCGTGTCGCCGCGCGGGATGAATGCGACGTCGAAAGGCGCCTGCGGGAAGCCGTACCACTTCTTCGCCGCGCCCCAGGTCACCGCGCCGGCCGCGGCCGTGCGCCCGTGGAAGCTGCCCTCGATTGCCGCGACCCCGCGTCGGCCGGTGATCCGCAACGCGAGCTTGAGCGCATTCTCGTTGGCTTCCGCGCCGGTGTTCCCGAAGAACACGGTGTTGAGTCCCAGGCCCGCGAAGTGGGAGAGCCTGGATGCGGCGCGGGCACGCACCTCGAGCGGCACGGCGTTCGACTGGAACAGCAGCGACTTCGCCTGCGCCTCCAGCGCCGCGAGCCACCGTGGATGCGAGTAGCCGAGCGCGGCGACCGCGTGGCCGCCGTAGAGGTCGAGGATCCGCCGGCCATCGCGAGTGACGAGGTGCACGCCCTCCGCCCCGACGATGTCGACCGGCCACTGTGCATAGACCGGCGCCAGGTGATCGGCGGGCGGCGTCCAGGCCGGACTGGTCACGAATGATTCCTTCGGCATGGGCGTGGCGTCAGGTCCAGCCCGCGGCGGGCGTCATCAGCCCCGCGGTCTCCTCGTACCCGAGCATGCGGTTCATCCACTGCACGGCGCCGCCCGCTGCGCCCTTGGTGAGGTTGTCGATCGCGCACATGACGGCCACGCTGGTTCCACGGGCGACGCCCGAGAGCTCCGCGAAGTTGCTCGCGACCACGTCCTTGATCCGCGGCAACTCGCCGCCGACGCGGACGAATACCGACTGGTCGTAGTAGTCGCGCAGCGCACCGACCAGCTCGTGCGTGGTGAGCGGCTCGCGCAGGACGGCCTGCACCGTGACGTGGATGCCGCGTGCAAACGGACCGGAGTGCGGGACGAAGTTGAACTCGGCGTCCACGCCCGTTGCGACGCGTGCCAGCGCGGCGACCTCCGGCACGTGGCGATGCGACAGCGCGTTGTACGCGTAGAGGTCGCTGTGGCGTTGCGGATGGTGCGTCCCGGCGGTCGGCTGGCGACCCGAGCCGGTGCTGCCGGTGATGCCCGTGACGAACACGCGCGGTTCGGCGAGCCCGAGCGACAGCAGCGGCACGCTCGCGAGCAGGATGGCCGTCGCGAAGCACCCGGGGTGCGCGACGTGCGGCGTGTGCAGCGCATTGAGGTGTTCCGGCACCGCGCAGGTGAACTCCGCGAGTCGCGCGGGCGCGCCGTGCGGATGCTTGTAGACCGCCTCGTACGCCTCGGCGGTCGGGTAGCGGAAGTCAGCCGAGATATCGACGACTCGG
Organism: Steroidobacteraceae bacterium; assembly: GCA_035429605.1. Lineage (GTDB taxonomy): Bacteria > Pseudomonadota > Gammaproteobacteria > Steroidobacterales > Steroidobacteraceae > RPQJ01. Next base: position 1,935 of record DAOMFD010000149.1, read on the forward strand.
GTCCGGGTGCCGGCCTGCGCGGACGCGGTGAGCAGACGGTCCACGAGCCCGGCCGACACTCCGTGCGGCGCCGCCGAGAACACCGCGGTCACCGGATTCGCGGTCACGTACTCGAGCACCTCGTCGTGGCCGGCGAAGCGCAGGTGCGGCAGCAGCGGCTGCAGGTGGCGGAAGAACTGCGCCACGGGCTCGTCCGGCTGGCTCTCGGAGGCCACGGCGGCGAGGTCGAGGTAGGGGTGGCTCGCGACCAGGCGCAGCAGCTCGCCCGCGACGTAACCGGTGCCGCCGAGCACGACGGCCGGGATGCGCGTGGTCATTCGACGGTCCCTCCCGCGGCACGCGAGGCGAGCCCCAGGCTCTCGATGATGTGGTCGCCGAGCGCGGCGCCCGACGACATCGCGTTCATCGCGCGCACCTGCATCTGCTGCTCGATGATGTTGACGCCGACGGCATTGTCGGTCGCGGGGCCGGTCACGGCGCACGGTTCGATGCCGAAGCGCTCGCGCAGCAGCTTGACGCCGCCCCAGGCCGCGACGGGGTCGTTGGCGGACAGGATCACCGCGGACAGCGCGTCGCGGATGTCGCGCGCGGCGAGGATGGACTCGACGCCGTATGCGCCGAGGATGCCGTCGCCGAGCTCGAACACCACGACGTCGGGGCGGCCCTGCGTCATCTCCGTCAGCATCGTGCGGGTGAGCGCCGGGCCCGACGCCGCGGTGGTCGTCACGATCCCGAGGTCGGTGAAGATCATGCTGCGGCGCGCGCCCGAGTCCTCCATCGCCAGGATGTCGCGGCGCAGGGACACACCGGTCGCCTTGAACGCGTGCACCGCGAGGCCGCGGTGCCGCATGCGCGCGACGATGGCGCAGGCGGCCGCCGTCTTGCCGGCTTCCATGCAGGTGCCGGCCAGCGCCACGACGGGTACGCCATGCGTGTCGAGCGGCGCGGCCTGGTCCAGCCGTCGATGACCGACCCTGGCCGGCACGCCGATGCGCTCGCCGAGGAACGGGAACTGCAGCACGCAACCGATCACGCGGCAGTCGAACGGCTTGCCCTTGTCGGGATTCACCGAGTCGCACACGCCGAGCACGCCGCCGATGTTGAGCACCTGCAGGACGTCGCCGGCCTCGACCTTGTCGGGGATGTGCCCGGAGTAGCCGAACAGCGCCTGCCGGTGGCCGAGCGCGCCGACGATGACGTCGCCCCTCGCCACCTTGGCCATTCGGCCGCTGGTGAGCTCGAGCTGGTTGTACGTGGACTTGTTGGTGAGGATCTCCACCACCAGCACCACGCCTTCCTCGCAGGGAATGTCGCTCGTCGCGACCCGGAGCTCGTGCGACAGGCCGCACGCCTGCGCGATCGAGGCGATCTTGTCGACGACGACGGTGCGCATCTGGGCGACCATCAGCCCGCTCCCTGCTGTCCGGCGCGCGTGTAGAAGATCCCCGGCAGCGCCAGCATCTTCGAGAACCCGTGCGCCTCGGCCGCGGTCCACTCGCCGGCGGACTCGCCGTACGCGCCCTTCGAGGCCTTCATGAGCGACCACGGCGAGCTCACGCCTTCGACGAACACCGAGCCCGGCCTGTAGAGCAGGTGCACCTCGCCCGTCACGCGCTGCTGGGACGAGAGCAGGAACGCCTCGATGTCGCGGCACACCGGGTCGAGGTGCTGGCCCTCGTGCACGAGGTCGCCGTACGGAGCCGCGAGCGTGTCCTTCAGGCGCGCCTGCCGCGCCGACAGCACCAGCTTCTCGAGCTCGCGATGCGCCGTGAGCAGTGCCTCCGCCGCCGGCGCCTCGAACGCGACCCGGCCCTTGAAGCCGATGATGGTGTCGCCGAGGTGGATGCCGCGGCCCACGCCGTACCTGGCGCCGATCGCCTCGACCTGCTCGATCAGCGCGACGGGATCGAGCTTTGCGCCGTCCAGCGAACTCGGAATGCCGGCGTCGAAGCCGATCGTGTGTCGCTCGGGAGGCTGCGGGTTCGTGAACGCGTCCCGGGTCGTCACCCACGCCGAATCGGGAATGCAGCCGTCGGACGTCAGCGTCTCCTTGCCGCCGATGGTCGTGCCCCACAGGCCGCGATTGACCGAATAGGCCGCGCCGAATGGCGGCACCGGCAGCTTGCGCGACTCGAGATACTCGAGCTGCTCCGGCCGCTTGAATGCGCGGTCACGGACCGGAGCGAGGATCTCGAGTCCCGGGGCGAGCGTGCGCAGCGCCACCTCGAAGCGCACCTGGTCGTTGCCGGCGGCGGTGGAACCGTGCGCCACGACCTCCGTTCCGAGCTTGCGCGCCCACTGCGCCACGGTCTGCGCCTGCAGCACGCGTTCGGCGCCGACGCACAGCGGATACAGTCCGCCGCGGCGCACGTTCCCCATGATCAGGAAGCGGATCACCTGGTCGAAATACGCGCGACGCGCATCCACGAGGTGGTGGGCGACGGCGCCGAGCGCGCGAGAGCGCTCCTCGAGCACGGAGGCCGCGCCCGCGTCGATGCCGCCGGTGTCGACCGTCAGCGTGACCACCGGCCGGCCGTAGGTCTCCGCGAGCCACGGCACGCAGAAGGAGGTGTCGAGGCCGCCGGAAAATGCGAGCAGTATGGGCTTGGCGCCCGCGGTGGTCTGGGTCATGGGAGCCTCAGCGTCCGAAGGAGGTGCGTAGGTGCTGGTGCAGCCGACGCTGCGCCCGCGCATTGCCCGTCGCGATGAAGATGGTGTCGTCGCCGGCGATCGTCCCGACGATCTCCGGCCAGTGCGCCTTGTCGATGGCGAGCGCGACGCTCTGGGCGGCCCCGGCGGTGGTGCGCAGCACCGTCAACGCCGCGCCCGCCGCCCGGTAGCCCTTCACGAAGGCGCGCACGTCCTCGAAATGGCTCGGCGTGAGCGCGTCCTCGGCGGCGGGCAGCAGGTAGCGGTC
>DAOMFD010000150.1:0-4845 GCA_035429605.1 Steroidobacteraceae bacterium
TTCCCGTCTCGGCGGCCGCCAGGAACAGCAGCACCGTGATCAGCCCGCGCGGCGCAAGCCACAGCAGCCGGCCCGACTCGGACTGGCCGAGCGCCCGCAGGATCGCCCAGCGCGTCGCGTAGATCACCGCGACGACCAGTGCCGCGGCGGCCCAGGCGCGCCACTCGCCCATGTGCCCGAGCTCGGTCCAGTAGCCCAGCATCAGGAAGAAGAAGCTGCGGACCGCGAACGTCAGCTCGACGACCAGGCCCTTGAACTCGGCGAGCGTGTCGTCGTAACCGTCCTTGAAGAGCCTGCCGAGCCGCCGGCTGCGCTCGAAGAGGTGCGGGTTGTTGAGCAGCAGGCCGCACACCAGCACCAGCACCAGCGGGGACAGGTGCAGTGCCTTGCCGACCGAGTACAGCAGCAGCAGGCCGGCGAGCAGCGGCAGGAAGCGCACGTGGCCTTCGATGCGATTGATCAGGTACAGCAGGCCAACGCCCGCGGCCAGCGCCGCCGCGAGGGAGATCGCGCCGCCGCCGAACAGGTCGTAGGCGAAGGCGCCCAGATCGCCCTGTGCCCCCAGCCAGGCATAGAACACCAGCACGCCGAGGATGTCGGAGATCGAACTCTCGTAGGTCACGAACTCGCGGGCGTCCTGCGCGAGGCCCGTCGCGCTCGGGATGGCCACGGCGCTCGAGATTACGGCGAACGGCATCGCCACCAGTACAGCCGCGACACGCGGCAGGCCGAAGCCCGCCTCGAACGCGTAGGTGAACGCCGCGGTGCAGGCGACGAAGCCGATGCCTGCTGCGACCGACGCTCGCCACACGAGCGCGGCGCGCTCGCGGCGCAGCGACAGGTCGAGCGCGCCTTCGAGCACGATCAGGACCAGGCCGATCGTCCCGATGACCGGGACCAGCGGGTCCACCCAGCCCAGGACCACGCCGATCCGGTCCAGCACCTGCCGCGCCACGATGCCGGTCACGATGAGCAGGACGACGGCGGGCAGCCTGAAGCGCCGGCCGACGATGTCGAGCAGGTAGGCGAACAGCAGCAGGGACGAGAAGACCAGGATCGCGCGATTCGTCATGTCCCGGCGAGCCTCACCCGCCGAGCAGCTGCCGTCGCGAGTACGTCGGGGCCGGGGGCGGCTCCTCCGGCTGGAACAGCGCATCGGCGGCGGCACGCGCCGCGACCTGCGCCGCCTCGTGGTCGGTGAACTCGCTCATCGGCGAGAACAGTGCGCAGGTGCCCACGAGTCCGAACTCAGGCAGTTCGCCCACCAGCAGGTCGTACTGGCCGGACGGGAACGTGAGCCGCACGGTCCCGCCCGAGACCCACACGCCCTGGTCCGCGTCCGACGGGAGCACCGTGAGGTTCATGAACCACGGCGTGACCACCACGCCGACGTGGCGTCCCTCGTGCTCGCGGAATCCGATCGCCTCGACCGCGAGCGTCGGGTTGTAGATCGGCAGTCCCTTCATCGTGAGCGCGACCCGGCGGTAGGCGTTGGCGACCCGCGCCACCGGGTGGGAGAGGGGTGAAGCGCCGTCCGCGCTGCCGAGCACCAGGAACTTGCTCTTCTCCGCGTCGCAGTTGGGGCAGCGCCAGTGATCCGGCAGCAGCGCGAACGGCGTGCCGGGCGCGACCTGCGTCACCTCGTCGCCGAGCGCCGGGTCGTACACCCACCAGCAGACGCCGCACTCGAGGCGCGTGTCGTCGCCGATCTTCGAGTTGTCCCCGAGGTAGCTGCCGGTCGAGGAACTGCTCATGACACGTAGGCCTGCAGCATCTCCGCGAGCCGGCCGGCGGAGTCCTCGAAGTCCTCGCGCGCCGCGAGCGCCGCGACGGGCACGCCCCCGACCTCGAGCGTGTCCAGGATCACCTTGTCCATCGAGTTCAGGTACTGCACGGCCCACACGTGCCGGAGCCCCGTCGCGAAGATGCGGCAGCTGCCGTAGCCGCCGCCCCGGATCACCAGCGGGATCTGGCCGAGCACGGTCGTCAGCACCTCCGCATCGGCCTCCGTGATCGGCAGCAACGTGAAGTTGATGACGTGGTTTTCCTCGCCCGCGCGGTAGCCCGAGGACCGCTCCTGCAGCTCCGTGAGCAGCGCCGCGGAATTCATGGCGCCCTGCGGCAGCTGGTCCGGGATGCGGACGGCATCGCGCGGCATGAGCTCGGTGGCGTGCAGCACCGGCTGGGGGATCTCCGCGACCTCGAGCCACTCGGTCTTCGCGCCGTCCTGCCCGGTGGCCTCGATGCGCCACAGGCCGGTCAGCACCGTCTCGACGAATGCGTAGGCGACGTTGCCGCCGACCGATCCCCAGACGTCGCCCTCGCCGAGCAGGTCGAGCACGGCATCCCGATCCGCGGGGGAGAGCGGTCGCAGGCTGATCCTGCTCGCCTCGTGCGCGCCTTCCGCATGCCTGCGCAGTGTCGCCAACGCTTCCTCGAGCACCGCGCGCGCCTCGGCGGACAGGCGGTCCACGCGCCGTGCCTCGCGGCGCGGTCGCGCGGATCCGAGCGGCATGTCGAGCAGCCGGAGCGACTCGTCGCCGGTCGCGGACGACTCGGTGGGCACCTTCGGGTGCCAGACCAGCGGATAGTCCGTCATGCATTGCCTCCCACGCCGGCTGATCCGGCGCCACCGTCAGGCGCGAGCAATCGATCGCAGGCCTGTGCGTACACGGGCCAGTCCCTCATGCGGGCGACCAGCTCGGCCGCCTGCCCGTCGCGCACGAACACCACGGCCGGCAGCACCACGACGCCGAAGCGTGACATCACATGCGACTCGTCCCGCCGGTCGACGAGCCCCACGGCGATGCGGCCGCGGTAGCTCGAGGCCAGCTCTCGCACCACGACCGCCACGTCCAGGCCTTCCTGGCGCTGCACCGTGTCGCCAGCCATGAAGATCACCGCCCGGGGATGACTCGCGAGGAATGCGTCGAGGTCGGCCTTGCGCACGACCTCGCAGCCGTCGCTGGCCGCCAGGCTTTCCAGGATCTCGCTCATGGCGTCTTCTCCGGGTCGCCGGGCCCACGTTGCGTCGAACCGGTGCGCCGGCCCAGGAAGCGCTCGTCGCCTCCACGGAAGGCCGCCTGCTCGGTCGGGCGCTCGGTCTCGTAGCGATCGAGGCCGATAGCTTCGGACGTGAGGGTGCCGGCGGCTGCCTGCGCGAGCGGCTGCGGTGCCACGCCCCAGGCCGCGAGCTCCTCGAGCCCCAGTTCGAGGGCCTCCGGCAGCAATGCGAGCACGCGCGGGGTGAGGCTCCCGCCGTAGTCGGCGAGTTCCACCGGCTGCACGCCGACCAGCGTGAATGCCTGCGGCCGGTGACCGAGCATGTCGAGCATGGCCAGCACGTCGTTCATGCCGGCCTGGTGCAGGCTCATCTTGTCCCGGGTCATGAAGCGAGGGACGTCCCGGTCACGGGCCACGATCAGCGTGGCGGGCTCGCCCCCGAAATCCACCGCGTCGAACAGCAGGACGTGCGTCGCGTCCTGCAGCAGCGGGATGAGCGCGAGCCCGAGCGTGCCGCCGTCGAGCAGCTCGACCTCGGGCGGGAATTCCCACGCCGCGCCGAGCGCCTCGATGCAGCGCACGCCGAAGCCTTCGTCGGCCCACAACAGGTTGCCGACGCCGAGCACCTTGATGCGGCGCCCGGCCGGATCCGATCCTCCCGTCGTCATGCGTCCCGAGTGCCTCCCGTCGTTGCCCGGACCGCGAGCGGCATATGTTAGCCACTGCGCCGGGCCAAGTCTCAGTTCCGCCATGGCCGGGCGGCGGCCTTGCCGCCCCGGACAAGCAACGGGGCCGGTCTCTCGAGCCGGCCCCGGTTGCGCGAACGCCTGCGCCGTCAGGTCAGCGGAAGAATCTCCAGCCGCTGATCATCGAGCTCACGGTCGTCTGGCGGTGCGTCATGTCCTCGCGGATCGCCATGTACATGTGGACGATCGAGAACAGGATCACGATCCACATCGCGACGTGGTGCCAGGTGTGCACGGAGAAGGAGTTCCCGATCACCAGGAACACCCAGCCGAACGCCTTGTACCACAGGCTCTGGATGCCGGCGCCCTCCGCGAACAGGGCGAACCCCGTGAGCAGCAGGACGATGGTCGGCAGCACGAACATCAGGAACATCGCGAGGTGGGCCAGCGGGTTGTGCCCCACGTACTCCTTGGGCTTCTTGAGGAACAGGTACCACCCGATCTCGTCGATGACGTCCTTCCACCAGTGCAGGTTCCAGAACGGGATGTAGAAGATCTGCCGCGCATGCGGGCCGCCGACCAGCACCCGGTAGAGGCGCATCACGAACACCACGCCCAGCACCTGTCCGGCGATGAAGTGCACCATGCGGATGTTGCCGAACAGGAAGTGGTCGTAGGCCTCACCGCCGATGCTGGGCAGCGGTGACCCGATGAAGTAGCCCGTCACGCACAGGGTGATGATCGACAGCATCGTGACCCAGTGCCAGATGCGCGTTGCGGCGTCGTAGACGTAGACCGGCCCCGGCTGCTCGCCGACGGGCAGGATCGCCTCGCTGAACTTGCCTTCGCGCACCCGGCTCTTGGCCGGCGTCGAGGGGTAAGCGTAGGTCATGGCCACCTCCTCAGCGCACCTTGACGCTGCTGACTTCGTTGCCGTCCATGTCCATCACGTGCGTCGCGCAGGCCAGGCACGGATCGAAGCTGTGGATCGTGCGCAGGATCTCGAGCGGCTTCTCGGGATCCGCCATCGGCGTGTTGAGGAGTGCCGCCTCGTAGGCGCCGATGTTGCCCGCGCCGTCGCGGGGGCTCGCATTCCAGGTCGTCGGCACGATGCACTGGTAGTTCTTGATCTTCATGTCGTCGATGTCGATCCAGT
>DAOMFD010000151.1:0-4838 GCA_035429605.1 Steroidobacteraceae bacterium
TCCTCCGCGACATCTCGCTCAGCTTCTTCCCCGGCGCCAAGATCGGCGTGCTCGGGTTGAACGGCTCCGGCAAGTCCACCCTGCTGCGCATCATGGCGGGCGTGGACAAGGAGTTCGAGGGTGAGGCGCGCCCGCAGCCCGGCATCAAGATCGGCTTCCTGTCGCAGGAGCCGCAGCTCGACCCGGCCATGGACGTGCGCGGCAACGTCGAGGTCGCGGTCGCCGGGATCAAGGAAGCGCTCGCGAAGCTCGACGCGGTCTATGCCGCCTACGCCGAGCCGGATGCTGACTTCGACAGGATCGCCGCCGAGCAGGCCCGCCTCGAAGCGATCATCCAGGCCGCCGATGGCCACAACCTCGACCGCCAGCTCGAGATCGCGGCCGACGCGCTGCGCCTGCCGCCGTGGGACGCGGACGTCACGAAGATCTCGGGTGGCGAGCGGCGCCGGGTCGCGCTCTGCCAGCTGCTGCTCTCGAAGCCGGACATGCTGCTGCTCGACGAGCCCACCAACCACCTCGATGCCGAGTCGGTGCGCTGGCTCGAGCACTACCTGGAGCAGTACCCGGGCACGGTGATCGCCGTCACCCACGACCGCTACTTCCTCGACAACGTCGCCGGCTGGATCCTCGAGCTCGACCGGGGCTTCGGCATCCCGTGGCAGGGCAACTATTCCTCGTGGCTCGAGCAGAAGGAGAAGCGCCTGCAGGTGGAGGAGCAGCAGCAGGAAGCGCTGAAGAAGATGCTGGCCCGCGAGCTCGAGTGGGTGCGCCAGAATCCGAAGGCGCGCCAGGCCAAGAGCAAGGCCCGCATGCAGCGCTTCGAGGAACTGCAGTCACGCGAGTTCCAGGAGCGCAACGAGACCAACGAGATCTACATCCCGCCCGGGCCGCGTCTGGGCGAGCTCGTGATCGAGGCCAAGGGCCTGTCGAAGGCGTACGGCGAGAAGATCCTGTTCGAGAACCTGAACTTCAACCTGCCGCAGGGCGGCATCGTCGGCATCATCGGCCCGAACGGCGCAGGCAAGACGACGCTGTTCCGCATCCTCACGGGCCAGGAGCAGGCGGACGGGGGCGAGATCCGCATCGGCCCCACCGTGCAGCTCGCCTACGTGGACCAGTCGCGCCAGTCGCTCGACGACAAGAAGACCGTCTGGCAGGAGATCTCGAACGGCCTCGACATGCTCAAGGTCGGCAACTACGAGACGCCCTCCCGCGCCTACGTCGGCCGCTTCAACTTCCGCGGCTCCCAGCAGCAGCAGTTGATCGGCGAGCTGTCCGGCGGCGAGCGCAATCGCGTACATCTCGCGAAGGTGCTGAAGTCTGGCGGCAACGTCGTGCTGCTCGACGAACCCACCAACGACCTCGACGTCGAGACGCTGCGCGCGCTCGAAGAGGCGCTGCTGAGCTTCCCCGGCTGTGCGGTCGTGATCTCGCACGACCGCTGGTTCCTCGACCGCATCGCGACCCACATCCTCGCCTTCGAGGGCAACTCCGAGGTCGTCTGGTTCGAAGGCAACTACTCCGAGTACGTCGAGGACCTGAAACGCCGCCGTGGCGAGGACGCCGAGCAGCCGCACCGGATGCGTTACCGCAGCCCGCACGCCTGAGGCAGGTAAACTGGCGCGGGAGGATGCCATGGCCAGAAGCAAGACCCGGTCCGCGCTCGAGATCGACGGCAAGGAGCTGACGCTCGACCGGTTGCGGGCATTCGAGTCGCGGCGCCCCCGCGTGACGCTCGCCGCCGCGGCGCGCAAGCGCATGCAGGGATCACGCGACGCCGTGAGGCGCGCCATCGATCGCGGCGACGTGTCGTACGGCATCAACACCGGCTTCGGCGCCTTCGCGAACAAGGTGATCCCGGCGGCCAACACCCGCAAGTTGCAGTTGAACCTGATCCGCAGCCACGCATGCGGCACCGGACAGCCGCTGCCTGAGCCGATCGTGCGCCGCATGCTGCTGCTCAAGGCGCACAGCCTCGCCGCCGGCCATTCCGGGGCGCGCCCGCTGGCGGCCGAGATGCTGCTGGCGCTCCTGAACTCCGACGTGCTGCCGATCGTGCCGTCGCAAGGCTCGGTCGGCGCCTCGGGCGACCTCGCGCCGCTCGCGCACGTCGCGCTCGCACTCGCCGGCGAGGGCGAGGCCATGCACGATGGCAAGCGGCTTTCCGGCCGGGAGGTCCTCGACGCCGTCGGCCTCGAGCCGCTGGGACTGGAAGCGAAGGAAGGACTGGCGCTGCTCAACGGCACGCAGCTGTCCCTCGCGCTCGCGCTCGAAGGGCTGTTCCAGGCCGAGCACCTGCTGGACGCCTCGATCGTCGCCGGCGCGCTCACGGTCGAGGGCCTGGCGGGGAGCCACGTCCCCTTCGACGCCCGCATCCAGGAAGCCAGCCGGCTGCCGGGCCAGGTCAAGGTCGGCGAGCGGTTCCGTCGCCTGCTCACCGAGAGCGAGATCCGCCGCAGTCACGCGGACTGCGAGCGCGTGCAGGACCCCTATGCGGTGCGCTGCATGCCGCAGGTGTTCGGTGCCGTCGAGCACACGCTCGAGCATGCCCGCGCGGTGCTCGGCGCGGCGGTGAACGGCGTGTCGGACAATCCGCTCATCTTCGGCGACGACATCCTGTCGGGCGGCAATTTCCACGCCGAGCCGGTCGGATTCGTCAGCGACTTCCTCGCCATCGCGGTCGCCGAGCTGGCGAGCATCGCGGAGCGACGCATCGACCTGCTCGACCGCCGCGTGAACCCGAACCTCAACATGTTCATGGCCGCCGAGCCGGGCCTCGAGTCCGGTTTCATGATGGCGCACGTGACCGCCGCGGCGCTCGTCTCCGAGAACAAGACGTACGCGCACCCCGCGTCCGTGGACAGCCTGCCGACGTCCGCGGGCCAGGAAGACCACGTGAGCATGGCGCCGTGGGCCGGGCGCAAGCTCCTTGCGGTCTGCGCCAACACGGCGACCGTGCTGGGCATCGAACTGCTCGCCGCGGCGCAGGCCATCGACGCGATGCGGCCCCTGACCACGACCCCGGAACTGCAGCGCGTGCACGCGCTGGTGCGCGAGCGCGTGCCGTACCGCGCCCACGACCACCGGCTCGACCGCGACATCGAGGCCCTGGCCGCGCTGGTGCGCGAGGGCACCCTGTCGTCGTTCATCGCGTAACGAGCGTGCGCGGCGTCGCCGTTACCCTCGCCGGATTCGCGTTCATCGCGCTGCTCCTCGCCTGGAGCCGCTGGCTCACGCGGCACCGGCTGGCAGCCGTGGCGAACCTCGCGCTGGCGACGATCGCCGCGATCGTGGCGGCCGCCTTGTGGTCGGTTGCCACCGGCCTGGAGGACTACGAACCGCTGCGCGCGGAAACGGTGGTCGCCGAAGTGCGCTTCGACGAGACCGGGACAGACCGGTACCGGGCGACCTTCATGCACCTGCCCGAAGGCGGAGTCCAGGTCTTCGAGATGCCCGGCAACCGCTGGCGGCTTGCGGCCAGGACGCTCGAGTGGCACGGGTTCGCCGCGGACGCCGGCCTGAAGCCAATGTTCCGTTTCGAGGCCCTCGAGGCGGGGACGGCAACGACCGACGGCGAGGGCGTCCGGGTCCTGCGGACCTACCAGCTGGCCGAGCCGGATTCGCTCGACGTTTGGGCGTGGGTCCGGGCCAGCCGGGCGTGGTCGCGCTGCGCGGTCGCCGGCCGGGCGGACGGTGCGTGGCTCCCAGTGTCCCGGGGGGAGCACTTCGTCGTGCGGATTGCCGACGGCGTCCTGCGCATCGAGCCAGCGGCGGGGCCGACACCGACGCTCGCGGCAAACCGCTGAGCGGGTGCCGGTCGACGCGGGTTCGGCTACACTCGAAGCCGGATTCCCGAGCGGGAAGGGGTGACATGTCAGTCCACGTCGACTCGAGCGGCCGCCTCCACCACGACCAGGAGCGCAGCCTCGCGCTCAACTGCCCGCACTGCCAGGTCTTTTCGCACATCACGGCAGTGTCGGTGCCCTCGTACTCCGAGCTCGTCGCCAACCGGCCGAGCCAGGTGGGCATCGTCTATCGCTGCGACTCGTGCAACGCGCCGATCTTCCTGCGTTTCGCGGTCAAGATGTACGCGGCGAACCGCGTCGAGCTCGCCAACAACTTCGTGGAGCTCGAGCGCGCCCGGGAGAAGTTCAACTTCACCTACCTGCCCGAGGAGAGCGAGCCGGTCTTCCGCGAGGCGCTCGGCTGCTACTCGGCGGGGTATTTCAACGCGTTCGCGTCGATGTGCCGACGCACGGCCCAGGTGGTGTTCGCCGACCTCGGCGAGAACGGGCGCCTCAGGATCTTCAACCAGATCAACGAGGCGCGCGAGATGGCGGAGATCGACGGCGACACGTTCGCCGTCGTGAAGAAGGTGCTGTTCGGGACGGATGCCGACGCGCCGCCGTCGTTGCCCGAGATCGGCGCCTACGAGGCGGGCGTGCTGCTCGAGCTCGTGAAGGACATGCTGTACCAGGCGTACGTGCGCAAGGGCAAGCTGCAGCAGGCGATGATGGTGCGCCGATTCTTCGCGGAAGAGACGCTCGACAAGATCACGCCGATTGGCCGCGCCGCCGGCGCGGACTGACGCAGCTCGCGGAGCCAACTGCGTCAGCGCGTGACGGCCTGTTGGGTAGGGGTGCCTATCCGCGGGGCGTCGCGCGGCATGGACGCCGCGCGCGAGCCTCCATGGACGGATTCACGGCGTCCCCGCGGATAGGCACCCCTGCCCCACAGGCCTGGACGCCGACGCGAAACGATCCGCGTCGCTGCCGCTCAGCCAACCCAGGCGCGGGCGTTGCGGAACATCCGCATCCACCCACTGTCCTCGCCCCACT
>DAOMFD010000152.1:0-4831 GCA_035429605.1 Steroidobacteraceae bacterium
CGCACCAGTGCAGAGCATGCGCGCCGCCACAAACCATTGCAGGAGGAGATACACGTGAAGGTCGAACGACTGACGTGCGCCCTGGGCGCGGAACTGAAGGGCGTGAAGCTGGCCGATGCGTCGCGGGACGACGGCCTGTTTGCCGACATCGAGCATTTGCTGCTCGAACACAAGGTGCTCTTCGCGCGCGACCAGGACATGACCGACGACGAGCATGCCAGCTTCGCACGCAAGTTCGGTCCGCTGGAGGACCACCCGCTCGCCCCCAGCGCGAAGGGCGAGCCGGGCATCATCCACATCTGGAAGACGCCGGAGAGCCCGCCGGAGCGCTACGAGAACTCCTGGCACAACGATGCCACCTGGCGCGAATGCCCGCCAATGGGCGCGGTGCTGCGCTGCGTCGAGTGCCCGCCCGTGGGCGGCGACACGATGTGGGCCAACATGGAGCTGGCCTACGAGCGGCTGCCGCAGCACATCAAGGACACCATTGCGGACCTGCGTGCGCGCCACAGCATGGAAGCCTCGTTCATGGCGGCGAAGCCTATCGAGGAGCGGCTGGCGATGAAGGCGCGCTTCCCCGATCCCGAGCATCCGGTCGTGCGCACGCACCCGGTGACCGGCAGGAAGAGCCTCTTTACGAGCTCGTTCATCACGCACTTCACCAACTTCCACACGGCCGAGCGGGTGCGTTTCGGCCAGGACTTGCATCCCGGTGCGTACAACCTGATGGAGTACCTGGTCAGCCAGTCCGCGATTCCCGAGTACCAGGTGCGCTGGCGCTGGACGCCGAACGCGGTGGCGATCTGGGACAACCGCTGCACGCAGCACTACGCGGTCATGGATTACGCGCCATGCCACCGCAAGATGAATCGCGCCACGATCAAGGGCGACCGCCCGTTCTGACCGATATCACTACAGGTGCCCTAGACGCCATGATTACGCTCTACACCGCTGCGACGCCGAACGGCTACAAGGCCTCCATCATGCTGGAGGAACTGGCGCTGCCGTACCACCTGCGGGTGCTGGACCTCGGCCAGCAGGAACAGAAGCAGGACTGGTACCTCGAGATCAACCCGAACGGCCGCATCCCGGCCATCGTCGACCACGACGCGAATGATTTCGCGGTCTTCGAGTCGGGTGCGATCCTGATGTACCTGGCCGAGAAGACCGGGCGGCTGCTGCCGACGGAGCCCAAGGCCCGCTCGCGCGTCATCCAGTGGCTGATGTTCCAGATGGGCGGGGTCGGCCCGATGATGGGACAGGCCAACGTGTTCTACCGCTACCTGCCGGAGAAGATCCCGCTCGCGATCGACCGCTACCAGGGCGAGGTGCGCCGACTCTTCGGCGTGCTCGACAAGCGACTGGCGCAGCACGAGTACCTGGCGGACGACTATTCCATCGCGGACGTCGCCAACTGGCCGTGGGTCTACACCCATGCCTGGTCCGGGATCGCGCTGGATGAGTTCACGCACCTCAAGCGGTGGCTCGCGCAGATCCGGACCCGACCGGCCGTGATCCGGGGCCTGCAGCACCCACCGCTGAAGATGAAACTCGACGTATCCAGCGAAGAGAACCAGCAGGCTGCCGACCAGTTCGTGGCTGGCGCCCGCGCCATCCTTCAGACCGGCCGCGCCAGCCAGGGAGCCTGACCATGAACGTTACCGGCGCTTGCCATTGCGGCGCGATTCACTTCGAGGCCGAGGTCGACGAGAGCCTGGTGTTCACCTGTCACTGCACCGACTGCCAGATCATCGCCTCGACGGCCTTCCGTTTCGGGGCGATCGTGCGGCGCGAGACGTTCTCGATGCGAGGCCCATACAAGGAGTACGCCAAGATCGGCACCAGCGGCCAGCGTCGCCAGCAGGTGTTCTGCCCGGAATGCGCCACCGGGATCTACTCGTACTCGCCCGACAGTCCCGCGCCGTATTTAAGCCTGCGCCTGGGAGGCGTCCACCAGCGGGCGCAGCTGACGCCGGCGCACCAGCTCTGGTACCGCTCGGCGCTGCCGTGGGCAGCGAAGCTCAACGACATCCCCCGGTGCAAGGAGCAGGAGATTCTTGTGTCCATGCTCCGGCTGGCGCAGCGCGAGCCGGAGACGGCAACCGGCTGACGTGGCATCTGAATGCGGGCGTGCAGCCCGCAATCGCGGATGGTAGCTTGGTAATGAAAGGCCCGCGTGCCATGCACGCGAGCCGACTGCGCCGCGAAAGTCGGCGACGAGGGGGCGAACTCAATGAAGCTCGAGACGAGATATCCGCAGAAGCGGGTGCTGATCACGGGTGCCAACAGCGGCTTCGGCAAGGCGATGGCCATGCACTTCGGCCGTAACGGCTGGCGCGTCGCGGTCACCGGACGCCGGCCGGATGCCGTCAGGGCGGCGGCCGAGGACGTGCGCAAGGCGGGCGCCGCCGAGGCCCTCGAACTCACCATCGACGTCGCGAAGCCGGAAGATTTTGCCCAAGCGGTCGAGCGCATCGAGGCGCAGTGGGGCGGCCTCGACATCCTGGTGAACAACGCCGGCATCATCGACTCGGCCAGGCTCCAGGACATCACCCTCGAGCAGTGGCACCGCATCATGGACATCAACCTGTGGGGCGTCATCCACGGCTGCCATGCGTTCATCCCGATGTTCATACGGCAGCAGAGCGGCTATGTGCTGAACATGGCCTCCTCGGCGGGCCTGTTTTCTCTGCCGGAAATGGCGCATTACAGCGTTCCCAAGGCGGCCGTGATCGCACTGTCGGAAACGATGAGGGCGGAGCTGGCCCGCTACGGGATCGGCGTGACCGTCTCCTGTCCCGCGGCATTCGCCTCCGACATCCTGAACAAGGAAGGCGTGGACACCGGCCGGAGCGTGACGCTCCGCGCGCTCGACAAGGATGCGCAGTCGGGGAAGCACACGTCGGAGAGCGTGGCGGCCCACGCCATCCGCAACATGGAGCGCGGCCGTCTCTACGACATCGCCCACGACTCCATGGAACTCCTGTGGTTCCTGAAGCGACTGATGCCCGAGGCCATCTACCACCTCTTCGCGTGGATGTACGCGAACCGGAAATGGAAGTTCAAGCATTGACCGCATCCGGGACGCGCCGTGTTCACGTTCGACGCTGACCTGCTGGTCATCGGCGGAGGCAGCGGCGGCGTCCGGGCGGCGCGGATGGCGGCTGCGCGCGGTGCGCGAGTCGTGCTCGCGGAAGCGGCCGGCGCGGCCGGACTGGGCGGAACCTGCGTCAACGTCGGCTGCATCCCGAAGAAGCTCTACAGCTACGCGGCCCACTACGCGGAGGCGTTCGAGGAGTCCCGCGGCTTCGGGTGGCAGCCGACCAAGCCGCAATTCGACTGGTCCAGCCTCAAGCGGAATCGCCGCGCCGAGATCGGGCGCCTGAATTCCGTCTATCAGAAGCTGCTCGACGGCAGCGGCGTCCAGACGCTGTTCGGCCGCGCGCGGTTCCTGGATGCGCACACAGTCCAGGTCGACTGTGACCGCAACGGCGAACGCACCTGCAGGTGCATCAGCGCACCGCACATCCTCGTCGCGACCGGCGGGCGTCCGGACGTCCCGGACTTTCCGGGTCGCGAGCACACCGTTACGTCGAATGAGATGTTCGACCTCGATCCGTTCCCGTCCCGGCTGGTCGTGGTGGGGGGCGGCTACGTCGCGTGCGAGTTCGCGTCCATCTTCAACGGGCTGGGTTCCAGGGTGACCCAGATTTATCGTGGTCCCCAGGTCCTGCGCGGGTTCGACGACGACATCCGCGCCTTCCTCGGCGCCGAGCTGGTCAAGAAAGGGGTCGACCTGCGACTGAACGCGCGGGTATCGCGAATCGAGAAGGCCATCGATGGACTGCACGTGACACTGCAGGACGGCCACCACGTGACGGCCGACGTGATCTTGTGCGCAACCGGTCGCGTGCCGAATGTCGAGGGCCTCGGACTGGATCGCGCCGGTGTCGCACAGGGGCCGGACGGCGCGGTCCTCGTCGACGACCACTACCGGACCAACGTGCCGTCCATCTACGCCATCGGTGACGTCACTGCACGAGTGCAGCTGACCCCAGTCGCCTTGGGAGAGGCCATGGCTGTCGTCGATCGATTGTTCGCACCGCCGGACGGCAAGGCGCCACGCACCATGGACTACGAACTGATCCCGACGGCGGTGTTCACGCACCCCAGCGTCGGCACCGTGGGCATGACCGAAGCCGAGGCACGCAAGGCGCATGGCGCAATCGAGGTCTACCGCAGCGATTTCAAGGCCCTGAGGCACACCCTGAGCGGCAGCAGCGAGCGTACGCTGATGAAGCTGGTGGTCGACGCCGCGACGGATCGAGTCGTCGGGCTGCACATGGTCGGTGCCGACGCGGGGGAGATCGTGCAGGGCTTTGCGGTGGCGATGCGGTCCGGTGCAACCAAGGCCGATTTCGATCGAACCGTCGGCATCCACCCCACCGCGGCCGAGGAGTTCGTCACCATGCGCGAGCCTGTCCGGCGCGATGGTCCGAAGTCGATCTCGTGACACCGACTTCGCAGGGGGGCGCTGGGGACTGAAGGCGCGGCGGTCTGGGCGGGAACGAGCGCGTCAGCTTGCGTGGCCCGAACGCACGCGTTCGAGCAGCGGCGCGCCCTGCTCCGGAGACAGCGGCACGGTCGCCCGCTCGCGCGCACGGTAGCGGGCAAGTTCGGCGTGGATGGCCTGCTCCTCCGCCGTCGGCACGACCTTCGTCATGGGCACTTCCATGCCGAGGAAACCGTACTTCGACTCGCCGTAGCGGTGATACGGCAGCAACTCGTAATGCAGGTCGTCGCCGATCGAGCGCAGGAACTCACCGATCGC
>DAOMFD010000153.1:0-4817 GCA_035429605.1 Steroidobacteraceae bacterium
GGCATCCAGTACGCGGCGCGGTCGTCCACCATCGCCCGGTCGTTGCCCGGACTCGCATAGCGGAAGAAATACCACGACGAGTCCACGAAGGTGTCCATCGTGTCCGTTTCGCGGCGCGCCGGCTTGCCGCACTTCGGGCAGGTGCAGGCGAGGAACGCCTCGTTGCGGTTGAGCGGATTGCCGCTGCCGTCGGGCACGCAGTCCTCGGGCAGCACGACCGGCAACTGCTCGTCCGGCACGGGGACGTCGCCGCACGTCGCGCAGTGGATGAGCGGGATCGGGCAGCCCCAGTAGCGCTGGCGCGAGATGCCCCAGTCGCGCAGCCGCCAGTTCACGCGGCGGCGGCCGCGGCCGCCCGCCTCGAAGGACTTCGCGATCGCGTCGAAGGCCTCGTCGAAGTCGAGGCCGTCGAAGCGGCCCGAGTTGATGAGTCGTCCGTGCTCCACGAACGCGCCGGCTTCCAGGTCGACGAGGCCGCCGTCCGCGGGCTGGATCACCTGGTGGATGCGCAGGCCGTAGCGGCGCGCGAATTCCCAGTCGCGCTGGTCGTGCGCCGGGACTGCCATCACGGCGCCGGTGCCGTAGCCCATCAGCACGAAGTTCGCCACCCACACCGGGACGCGCTCGCCGGTGAGCGGATGGATCGCGTCGATGCCTGTCGGCATCCCGCGCTTCTCCATCGTCTCGAGCACCGCCTCCGTCACCCCGGTCCTCTGGCACTCGGCGATGAAGGCCTGCAGGTCGGGATTGCCCGCGGCCGCGCGCTGCGCGAGCGGGTGCTCGGCGGCGACCGCCATGTAGGTGACGCCGTAGAGCGTGTCGGGCCGGGTCGTGTAGATCCGCAGGGGCTCGGCCACGCCGCTGACTTCGAACTCGAGCTCGAGGCCCTCTGAGCGGCCGATCCAGTTCGACTGCATCAGCTTCACGCGCTCCGGCCAGCCGGGCAGCGACTCGAGCGCGCCGAGCAGTTCCTCCGCGTACTGCGTGATGCGGAGGTAGTACATCGGGATCTCGCGCTTCTCGACGACCGCGCCGGTGCGCCAGCCGCGCCCGTCGATGACCTGCTCGTTCGCGAGGACCGTCTTGTCCACGGGGTCCCAGTTGACCGTGCCCGTGGTGCGGTAGGCGATACCCTGCTCCAGCATGCGCAGGAACAGCCACTGGTTCCAGCGGTAGTACTCTGGCCGGCAGGTGGCGACCTCCCGGTCCCAGTCGATGCCGAAGCCCAGCGACTTCAGCTGGCGCTTCATGTAGGCGATGTTGTCGTAGGTCCACTTCGCGGGCGGGACGCCGTTCGCCATCGCCGCGTTCTCCGCCGGCAGGCCGAACGCGTCCCAGCCCATGGGCTGCAGCACGTTGTAGCCCTGCATGCGCATGTAGCGCGTGAGCAAGTCGCCGATGGTGTAGTTGCGAACGTGTCCCATGTGCAGCCGGCCGCTCGGGTACGGGAACATGCACAGGCAGTAGTACTTCGGACGCGAAGCGTCTTCCGTCACCGCGAACGTGCGCGCGGAATCCCAGTGGCGCTGGGCCTCGGACTCGACGACGGCGGGTTCGTAGCGTTCTTGCATGTCGCGCGGGCGGGTCGGGAGCGGGCCGAAAAGGATACCAGACGGGGCGGCGGCCGATTCAGGCGCGGACGAACCGGATCACCCCGCCGGTGTCGACACTGCGTTCGACCAGGCCCGCCGACCACAGGTAGTTCAGGTGCGCCACGGTCTCCCCCATCGCCAGCACGCGATGGAAGCCGCGGAGCGGGCGCCCGAACATCGCCGGCAGCAATTCGAAGGCGGTCCGCGCCTCCGCGCACGCCTCGCGCAGCCCGCCGAGCTGCTGCTCGTGGTGCGCGCGCAGGCTCGCGGTGCGGTGGTGCAGCCCGCGGAACGGGCGCCCGTGAGACGGCAGCACCAGCGTGTCCCCGGCACACTGCTCGAGTCGCGTGAGCGAGGCGAGGAACTCCCGGAGCGGATCCGCGTCGGGCCGGCTCGAGAGCACGCTCACGTTCGGCGAGATGCCCGGCAGGACCTGGTCGCCGCTCACGAGCAGCCGCCCCGCGGCGTCGTGCAGGCAAAGGTGGCCACGACAGTGCCCGCTCGTCTCGACCACGTCCCAGGTGCGTCCCGGCGTGCCCAGCGCGTCGCCTCCGGCCGTCGCGCGCGTGAGTTCGGGGACACCGTCGAACCACGTGTCGTGACCCGGCATCGGCCGTTGCGCCGTTGCAGCGTCGACCGGCATGCCGTGCATGGCGAGGAACGTGGCCATGCGCGCGTAGATGCGGCTCGACTCGGTGGCGAGGAATTCCGCGGACGACTGGTGCGCGATCGCCGACATCCAGACCTCGGCGCCGTGCTTGCGCTGCAGCCACGGCGACAGGCCCATGTGGTCGGGGTGGTCGTGCGTGACCAGGATCCGCCGCAGGCCGCGGCGTCCCAGCACCTCGCGCTCGAGCGTCACCCAGGCTTCGCGGCATGGTTCGGCCGCCATCCCGGTGTCCACGAGCGTCCAGCCATCCGCGTCCTCGAGCAACCAGACATTGATGTGCGCGAGTTCCATCGGCAGCGGGATGCGCGCCCAGAGCAAGCCGTCGGCGATCGCCACCGCGTGTCCCGGCTGCGGCGGGTCGACGTCGAGATAGTCGAGTTCGCTGGGCGGCGACGCGTAGCGCTCGCCTTCCGGCGTGATCGCGTCCTCCTGCTCGCTCATCGCACGGGCCTGCTGCGCAGCCAGCGCCAGCCGAAGCCCGCGACCAGCCCGAGCCACAGAAGGCCGAGCAGCGGCCAGTTGCCGCTGCGCATGTAGGGCGTGAGGCCGGTCCGCGGTTCGATGCGACCGGTGAGCACTCCGGGCCGGAATTGCGGCAGGATCCCGATCAGCTTGCCGTCGCCGGCGATGAGCGCCGTCACGCCGTCGTTGGTCGCGCGCAGCATCGGCCGCCCGGTCTCGAGCGAGCGCATGCGGCTGATGTCGAGGTGCTGGTGGGGCGCCGAGGAGTCGCCGAACCACGCGTCGTTGGTGACGTTGACGAGCAGCGTCGCGCGGCGCGCGTACGGCAACTGCTCGACCCCGTAGGCGTCCTCGTAGCAGATGGTGGGCGCCAGCCGCTCGCCTCCGGCGACCAGCGGGTCCTGCGCGTCCGCGCCTGCCGAGAAATCCGAGTACGGCAGGCTCATCAGGCGCATCCAGTCGCGCACGGCCGCGGGCACCGGGAAGAACTCCCCGAATGGCACGAGGTGTCGCTTGTAATACCACTGTTCCCCCGGCGCCCACGCGGCGATGCCGTTGTAGTAGGCGCCGGTCGCCGGATCGCGCCGGACGAGCCCGGTGACGAGCGACGACCCGCGCGACCTCGCGAGCGCCGTCACGCCATCGAGGAAGTCCCGGATGTTGCCCTCGAGCGCAGGGATGGCCGACTCCGGCCACACGATGATGTCAGCCCCGAGATACGGCCTCGTCAGTTCAACATACAGGTCCATCGTGCGCTCGAGCTCTCCCGGCACCCACTTCATCGACTGCGGCACGGCGCCCTGCACCAGCGCGACCGTCACCGACGTGCCGCGCGGCTGCGTCCACTCGATTCGACTCAGGACGCCGCCGCCGACGCACACGACGATCACCGTCGCGGCGGCCCACATGCGGTCCGCACGCTTCCCGAGCAGGAAGGTCACGAGCGCGCCGGCGAGCACGACGGTCGCGAGGCTCACCGCGTACGCGCCGCCGACGGGCGCGTATGCGGCCAGCACGGTGTCGAGCTGGGTGTATGCGAGCGCGAGCCAGGGGAATCCGCTGAGGAACCAGCCACGTAGCCATTCCACCAGGACCCAGCCTGCCGGCACCAGGACGAGCCAGCGCAGCGGTCCGCGCTCCGGGCCCCAGCGCGCCGCTGCGTAGCCGAGCAGCGCCGTGTAGCTGCCCATGATCGCGGACATGCCGAGCATCAGGAAGAGCGCGAGCCAGATCGGCGCTTTCCCGATCAGGTGGATGCTGTGATAGAGCCAGTAGGTGCCGGCAAGGAACGTCCCGCCGGTGAACAGGAAACCACGCCAGGCCGCGCTCCGCGGCGCGGCGCCCTGCCACAGCAGCATGAGCACCGCGGGACATGCGAACGCCAGCGGCCAGGCGGACGTCGGCGCGAACGCGAGCGCGAGCAGCGCCCCCACAGGCAGTGCGATCCAGTGCCCCCATCGGTCCACGAACGCGACGACGCTCGCCACCGGACGGAGCACCCCGGTATCCCCTCGGAACGATCCATGCGCCACTACAGCGGACCGGGCTTGAGTTCGAAGTCGCGCTGGGTGCGCACGCGCAGCGCCTCGATCCTGCGGCGGTCGGCGCGCAGCACCTGGAGGTCCAGCCCGCCGATCTCGATCGACTCGCCGCGCCGCGGCAGGCGCCCGAGCTCGTGCAGCACGAGCCCTCCGATGGTGTCGAACTCCTCGTCCGCGAAGCGCGTGCCGAACACCCGGTTGAACTCGTCGATGCGCGTCAGCGCCGGCACCGTGAACGTGCGCTCGCCTTCCTTGCGGATGCCCTCGCCTTCGTCCACGTCGTATTCGTCGCCGATCTCGCCGACGATCTCCTCGAGCACGTCCTCGATCGTGAGCAGTCCCGACACGCCGCCATATTCGTCGACGACGATCGCCATGTGGTTGTGGCTCACGCGGAATTCGCGCAGCAGCACGTTCAGGCGCTTGCTCTCCGGGATCAGCACCGCCGGGCGCAGGCACTCACGGATGTCGAACTGCGCCGGCTCCCCCTGGGCGACGTAGCGCAGCAGGTCCTTGGCGAGCAGGATGCCGGCGACCTCGTCGCGGTCCTCG
>DAOMFD010000154.1:0-4816 GCA_035429605.1 Steroidobacteraceae bacterium
TGCCAGCCTCAAGCGAATTTTTTCATCCATGTCAGTGCCTTAGGGTTGTGGCGCCAGGCTCCAGGTTGCGTCTGGCACAACCTACCACCGTCGTGCCCGGTCGCCATGCACTTTGCCACAATTTTGTGACTGTCATCACGCACGCCGGGCCGCTTTGCCGCGGTGCCGTCCGGCATTTTCGCCACTGTCCGTCAGCGGGGTCGCACGTGAACACGCCGCCTGCTGCGGCATTTCCGGCCAGAGATGGGCTTCGGCCCGGTTCATGGTACTCTTTCTTTTCTTGTCCCCAACCTGACCGCCGGATCCACGGACCATGGCCCGCATCACCGTCGAAGACTGCCTGCAGAACGTCCCGAACCTGTTCCAGCTCGTGCTGGTCGCCTCCAAGCGCGCCCGCAAGCTCGCGAACGGCGCCGAGGCGACCCTCGACTGGCAGAACGACAAGCCGACGGTGCTTGCGCTCCGCGAGGTGGCCGCCGGGCACGTCGGCCTCGAGATCCTCGAGGAGCCGGACCACCCGCCGCAGGAGTTCGTCCCCGAGCCCGAGTTCATGGGCGAGTTGCGCGCGCCCCACCTCGGCCTGGGAGACTGATCCCGCCCCGGCCCCCCGGCCATGGACGTCACGTCTTCCCTGCGCAGCCTGCTGCCGTACGGAAGACGGTCCATAGGCATCAGCCAGCTGATCGCCAAGCTCGAGGGCTACCTGCCCCCGGCGGAAGTCGAGCGCGTCCAGGACGCCTATGACTTCGCGTACAGCGCGCACTCCGGGCAGCGCCGCCGTTCCGGCGAGCCGTACATCACGCATCCCGTGGCAGTCGCGGACCTGCTGGCTGACCTCAAGCTCGACTCGCAGACGCTGATCGCCGCGATCCTCCACGACGTCATGGAGGACACGCCGACCCTCAAGGACGAGATCAAGGCGCGCTTCGGCGCCGAGGTCGCCGAGCTGGTCGATGGCGTGAGCAAGCTCGACCAGATCCAGTTCAAGAGCCGCGAGGAAGCCCAGGCCGAGAGCTTCCGCAAGATGGTGTTCGCCATGGTGCGCGACATCCGCGTCATCATGGTCAAGCTCGCCGACCGCACCCACAACATGCGCACCCTGGGCGCGATGCCGCCCGCCAAGCGCCGCGCCATCGCGCGCGAGACGCTCGACATCTACGCGCCGATCGCCAACCGCCTCGGCATGCACGCGATCAAGGTCGAGCTCGAGGACCTCGGCTTCCGCTCGCTGTACCCGCAGCGCTACCGGGTGATCGAGACGGCGGTCCGCAAGGCGAAGGGCAACCAGAAGCAGTTCCTGTCGCGCATCGGCGAGGCGCTTCGCGCGGCGCTCGGCAAGGCCGGGATCGAGGGCCGCGTCGAGGGCCGCGAGAAGGACGTCCACAGCATCTACCAGAAGATGCGTCGCAAGAAGTCGTCGCTCGCCGAGATCGTCGACGTGTACGGCGTGCGCATCGTGGTCGACAGCGTCGACATGTGCTATCGCGCGCTCGGCGTCGTGCACGGCGTGTACAAGCCCATGCCGGGACGCTTCAAGGACTACATCGCGATTCCGCGCGCGAACGGCTACCAGTCGCTGCACACGACGCTGTTCGGACCGAGCGGCACGCCGATCGAGGTGCAGATCCGCACCCGGGAGATGCACGAGGTCGCGGAATCCGGCATCGCCGCGCACTGGCAGTACAAGGACGGCGACGAGTCGGCGCACACCTACAGCGAGCGGGCGCGCGAGTGGCTGCAGCGGCTGGTCGAGATCCAGCAGGGAGGCAATTCCGAGGAATTCCTCGAGAGCGTCAAGGTCGACCTGTTCCCCGACAAGGTCTACGTGTTCACGCCCAAGGGCGACATCCTGCGGCTGCCGCGCGGCTCGACCTGCGTCGACTTCGGCTACGCCGTGCACACCGACGTCGGCAATCGCTGCGTGGCGGCCAAGGTGGACCGGCGGCTCGTGCCGCTGCGCACGCCGCTCAGGAACGGACAGACCGTGGAGATCATCACCGCCAAGGGCGCCACGCCCAACCCCTCGTGGACCACGTTCGTGGTCACGGCCAAGGCGCGCGCCGCCATCCGCCAGTACCTGAAGGGACTCAAGCGCTCGGAAGCGGTGGACCTCGGCAAGCGGCTGCTGAACCAGGCGCTCGAGGATTTCTCGCTCAGCGTGCGCAAGCTGCCGCCGGAGACGCTGGCGACCGTGGTCCGCGAGTTCGGGCTGCGCAGCGAGGACGACCTGTACGAGAAGATCGGTCTCGGCGAGCGCGTCGCGCCGTTCGTCGCGCGGCGCCTGCTGCCGGCGGACACGGACACCACGCCCGACACGCACGCGGGCCCGCTCGCGATCGCCGGCACCGAGGGCCTCGTCGTCACCTACGCGCGCTGCTGCTTCCCGATCCCGAACGACCCGATCCTCGCCAACCTGTCCACGGGCCGCGGCGTGGTGATCCACCGCGATGTCTGCGGCAACCTGTCCACGTTCCGCAAGCAGCCGGACAAGTGGATCCCGGTGGCGTGGCGTCCCGCCGTCGACCAGCTCTTCCACGTCGAGATCAAGGTCGAGGTGTCGAACCGCATGGGCGTGCTTGCACAGGTCGCCGCGGCGATCGCGGGCACGCAGACCAACATCGACCGCGTGTCGCTCACCGAGCGCGACAGCGACAGCTCGACGCTCACGTTCGAGCTGATGGTGCAGGACCGCAGGCACCTCGCGCGGGTGATCCGCGCGATCCGCGCCATGCCGGAAGTCCTCAAGGTGACGCGCACCCTCGCCTGAGCGCCCGGCGGGCACCCCGGGACGGGGCGGGGCGCGGGCCCGCACCGGACTTCACTAATCCCCGATCCGTGGTCATCATCCGCCATCCGACTCACCCGACCCCGCGGAGCCCATCGTGCCATTCACCCCCGTCCACACCGAACACGCGCCGGGCGCCATCGGCACGTACTCGCAGGCCGTGCGCGCCGGCAGCACCGTCTACCTGTCCGGGCAGATACCGCTCGATCCGCGGACGGGAGAGCTGGTGACGGGCGACATGGAGGCGCAGGTGAGGCGCGTGTTCGACAACCTGCAGGCGGTCGCCGTGGCGGCCGGCGGCGACCTGTCCCACGTCGTGAAGCTCACCGTGTTCCTGACCGACCTCGCGAACTTCGCGCTGGTCAACCGCGTCATGGCGGAATACTTCCAGCCGCCGTATCCGGCCCGCGCGGCGGTCGGCGTGGCTGCGCTCCCGCGCGGCGCCGCAGTCGAGATGGACGCGATACTCGCGCTGTGACGTGCCGGGATGTCGAGCGCGCCGGCTCAGCCACCGCTGGATGAACGGCCGGTCACCAGCCTGCGCGGCGTCGGCCCGGCGCTGGCCTCCACGCTCGCGCGCATCGGCATCCACACGGTCCAGGACCTGATCTTCCATTTGCCGCTGCGCTACGAGGACCGCACGCGCGTGGTCCCGATCGGCACGCTGCGTCCCGGAGACCGCGCGGTGATCGAAGGCGAGGTGCAGCTCGCGGAGGTGGTCTTCCGGCGCCGGCGCGCCCTGCTGTGCCGCCTTGCCGACGGCTCGGGGTCCGTGACGCTGCGCTTCTTTCATTTCTCGGCGGCGCAGCAGGAAGCACTCGCGCGCGGCACGCGACTGCGCTGTTTCGGCGAGGCGCGCATCGGCCCGGGCGGCCTGGAGATCGTGCACCCGGAGTACCGCAGGCTCACGGTAGACGCGGCGCCGCCGGAGGCGGAGGCCCTGACGCCGATCTATCCAGCGGCGGAGGGCATGTCGCAGGGCCGGTTGCGCCTGCTCACGAGCCTCGCGCTCGCGCAGATGGCGGACGGGGCCCTGCGCGACTGGGTCACGCCGGACGTGCTGGTCGCGGCGCGCATGCCGGGCCTCGAGGCAGCGCTGCGCTACGTGCATCGACCGCCGCCCAACGCCGACATCGAGTTGCTGAACGCTGGGCGCCACCCGGCGCAGCGACGGCTCGCCTTCGAGGAACTGCTCGCCCACCAGATCAGCCTGAAGCTGCTGCGCCAGGCGGCGGATCGCGACGATGCCTGGGCACTCGCCAGCCGCACGGACCTGGTGCAGCGCTGCCTCGCCCGCCTGCCCTTCGCACTCACCGGCGCGCAGCAACGCGCCTGGAACGAAATTGCCGCCGACCTCGCGCAGGAGCGTCCGATGATGCGGCTCGTGCAGGGTGACGTCGGCTCCGGCAAGACGGTCGTCGCGGCGCTCGCGGCGCTGCGCGCCGTCGAGAACGGCGCACAGGCCGCGGTCATGGCGCCGACGGAGCTGCTGGCAGAACAGCACGCGCGGGTGTTCCTCGGCTGGCTCGAGCCGCTGGGGGTACGCGTCGGCCTGCTGACCGGTCGCCACGGCGGCAAGGTCCGCAGGTCGCTCGAGCAGGACCTCGCGAGCGGCGCGATCCAGGTCGCGGTCGGCACGCACGCGCTGTTCCAGGAAGGCGTCGGTTTCGCTCGACTCGGGCTCGTCATCGTCGACGAGCAGCATCGCTTCGGCGTGCACCAGCGCGTGAGGCTGCGCGAGAAGGGCCTCTCCGACGGCCGCTACCCTCACCAGCTCGTCATGACCGCGACACCGATCCCGCGCACGCTCGCGATGACCGCGTACGCCGACCTCGACGTCTCGGTGATCGACGAGCTGCCGCCGGGACGCATGCCGGTGCGCACGGTCGTGCTGCCGGAGTCGCGGCGCGACGAGGTCGTGCAACGCATCGAGGCTGCGTGCCGCTCGGGCCGGCAGGCGTACTGGGTGTGTCCGCTGATCGACGAGTCCGAGGCCGTGCGTCACCAGGCCGCGGAGGAAACCGCGGCGGC
>DAOMFD010000155.1:0-4800 GCA_035429605.1 Steroidobacteraceae bacterium
ACCGCACGCCCGAGGTGCGCAACCGGCAGATCGTCGTCGCGCGCCTCGAGAACGACGTGACCGTGAAGCGCTACCGGCAGGAGGGCACGGTCGTGTGGCTGCTGCCCGAGAACCAGGACTTCGAGCCGCTGCGCGTCGACCTCAAGAACGAGTCGCTGATCATCGAGGGTGTGGTGGTCGGCGTGGTGCGGCAGGAGACGGGCAGGGCGTGAGACTGCTCGCCATCCACGGCTTCGTTCCATGTCCGCCTTCGATGACCTGCTGCGTCACCCTGCGCTTTGGCGCGCCCGGGAGCAGCCCGATGCGGGAACCCGGCCTGCCACGCTGCCGACGGGATACGCCGCGCTCGATCGCCATTTGCCGGGCGGCGGTTGGCCGCGGCAGGGCCTGGTGGAAATCCTCACGGACCGCTGCGGCATCGGCGAGCTGAGCCTGCTGATGCCGGCGCTCGCCGTGTTGTGCGGCGACGACGCAGGCAGCGGCCGCGACGACGCATCTCCCGGTGGCTGGCTCGCGTGGGTGTCGCCCCCCTATCAGCCTTATGCGCCCGCGTTTGCGGCGCGCGGCATCGACCTCGGCCGGCTGCTCGTGGTGCGCGCGCAGCCCGCGGAGTGGGCCATGGAGCAGGCGCTGCGCTCGGGGGCCTGCAGCGCCGTGATCGGCTGGGCCGCCTGCCGTGATCGCCACGGGCTGCGTCGACTGCAGCTCGCCGCCGAGCAGTCGCGCAGCCTGGCGGTGCTGTTCCGCGGGCTGGCCGACGGCAACGATCCGTCTCCCGCGGTATTGCGCATCGCGCTCGAAGTCGGCCGTGCGGGTCTCGAGGCATGCATCCTGAAGAGCCGGGGCGGACGGCCGGTGACCGTGCCGCTCGGCTGGCTAGACCCTGCGGCGCAAGCCGTCGCGCACTGACCATGTCGCCGTCGCGGAAGCGTCGGGCCACGCCCGGAGTCCCGCCATCCGCCGCGTTCCTGCGGGACCGCCCGAGGTTGCGACCCGCGGCTGGCGGTGGTGATCGCGGTCCAGGCCAGCCGGCTCGTGCTGCCGCGCCGGGTCGCGAGTCGTGGCTCGCGATCCACATGCCGGGGTACGTGCTCGAGTCGCTGCGGTTCCGGGCCGCGCCCGCAGGTGCCGGGACCGGGCAATGCCCCGATGCTACCGCCGTCGTGGACCTGGAGGACGGCGGCAAGGTGGTCTGCGCCTGTGACGCGGCCGCCGCCGCGGCCGGCGTCGGGCCCGGCATGGCGCTCAACTCGGCGCTCGCGTTGCTGCCGGGACTCCACGTCCTTGCGCGCGACGTCGTTGCCGAACGCACGTTGCTCGAGGCCGTTGCCGCGCGCGCCGCCGCCGGTTTCACGCCGCGCGTCGCACTCGACCCGCCCGACGGCGTGCTGCTCGAGGTGCGCGGCAGTCTGCGGCTGTTCGGCGGCGTGCGGCGGCTGGTCGCCCTGCTGCGCGAGCAGTTGCAGTCGATGGGAGTCGAGCCCCGGCTCGCGCTCGCGCCTACGCCGCTCGCATCGCTCTGGTTCGCGCGCTCGGGCGAAGAGGTTGCCCTGCGCGACAGGGACGGCCTTGCGAGCCGCCTCGCCCCGCTGCCGCTCGCCTGCGCGCGCTGGCCGGGGAAGAGCGTCGATGCGCTGGCCACGATGGGCGTGCGCGCCATCGGCGACTGCCTCCGGTTGCCGCGGGACGGCTTTGCCCGGCGATTCGGGCCGGAACTGCTGCGCTCGCTCGACCGCGCGCTCGGGCGTGCCCCGGATCCGCGAGCCGCGTTCGCGTCGCAGGAGCGGTTCGTCGCGCGCCGCGACCTCGAGCCCGAAATCGCGGACACCGAGCGCCTCGGACGGGCGATCGTGCCGCTGCTCGACGAGTTGTGCAGGTGCCTGCAGGCCAGGGCGCGCGGCGTGGCGGCGATCGAGTTGCGGCTCATGCATCGCGACACGCCGGCGACGCGCGTGCTGCTGCGTTTCGCCGAGCCCGTCTCGAGGGTGGAGCGCATGGCCGGGTTGCTGCGGGAGCGGCTTGCGCGCATCGAGCTGCCGGCACCGGTGCGCGCCGTCCGCGTGCGAAGCGGTCCGCCGGTGGAGGTGAGCGGGGAAGACGGGGACCTGTTCGCGCGTGACCGGCGCGTCGCCACGGGCGTGCCGCAACTCGTCGAGCGGCTGCGCGCACGCCTCGGCGCGGATGCCGTGCAGGGACTGCACCTCGTGCCCGAGCACCGTCCCGAGTATGCGTGGGAAAGCGGGGACATTCTCCATTTTCGAGTGCCCGAAAATGGAGAATGTCCCCATTTTCGGCGGCCGCTGTGGCTGCTCGCGCAGCCGCAGGCCATCGAGGGCGACGAGTGGCCCCGCCACGAGGGACGCCTCGAGATCGAGGAGGGGCCGGAGCGCATCGAGTCGGGCTGGTGGGACGGGCGCGACGTGCAGCGCGACTACTACGTGGCGCGCGGCCTCACCGGCGTGCGGTTGTGGGTGTTTCGCGATCGTCGCCGCCGGGGCGACGGCGCGGGTGGCTGGTTCCTGCACGGCGTGTTCGGCTGAACTGCGCGTGCCGCCGCCATGACGACGCCGTACGCAGAACTGCACTGTCTCTCCAACTTCAGTTTCCTGCGCGGCGCCTCGCACCCGGAGGAACTCGTCGCACGCGCGAAGGAACTCGGCTACGCGGCGCTCGCGATCACCGACGAATGTTCCGTGGCGGGGGCCGTGCGCGCGCATGTCGCGGCACGCGAGCACGGATTGAAACTCATCGTCGGCAGCGAATTCCGTCTCGCGGACGGCCTGCGCTGCGTGCTGCTCGCCACCAATCGCAACGGTTATGGCCAGCTCTGCCGGCTGATCACTAAGTCGAGGCGGGCGGCGGAGAAAGGCGCGTACCGACTCGACCGGACAGACTTTACGCACGGGGACGTTTCAACCGAAACGCATAGCGCAGATTATCTGAACATTTCAGCTGAAACGTCGCCCTCCGGTCGAGCGGCGATCGACCTGCCGGACTGCCTCGCGCTCTGGCTGCCGGGCGCGCAACCCGACACGGATGAGGCCCGCTGGCTCGCTGCGGCCTTCCGCGGCCGCCTGTGGATCGCCGTCGAGCTGCTGACGAGCGGGCAGGACCGGCGCAGGCTCGCGGTGCTGCAGGGCCTCGGCGAACGCCTCGGCCTGCCGCTCGTCGCCGCGGGCGACGTGCACATGCACGTGCGCAGCCGGCGCGCGCTGCAGGACGTGCTCACGGCCACGCGCGTCGGCACCCGCGTGGACCGTGCGGGCTACGCGCTGCATCCGAACGGCGAGCGCCACCTCCGTCCGCTGTCGAGGCTCGCGGAGATCTACCCACCCGGGCTGCTCGCCGCGACGCTCGAGATCGCCGCCCGCTGCACGTTCTCGCTCGACGAACTCCGCTACGAATATCCGCGCGAAGTCGTGCCGGAAGGCGAGACCGCCACGAGCTGGCTCAGGCGCCTCACGGAGGAGGGCGAACGGCGGCGCTGGCCGCGCGGCACGCCCGCGACCGCCCGGGCGCTCATCGAGCACGAGCTCGCGTTGATCGAGGAACTGCGCTACGAGGCGTACTTTCTCACCGTGCACGACATCGTGAGCCACGCGCGCGGCCGCGGCATTCTCTGCCAGGGACGCGGTTCGGCCGCCAACTCCGCGGTGTGCTACTGCCTCGGCATCACCGAGGTCGACCCGGCGCGCATGTCGCTATTGTTCGAGCGCTTCATCTCGCGCGAGCGCAACGAGCCGCCCGACATCGACGTGGACTTCGAGCACGAGCGGCGCGAGGAGGTCATCCAGTACATCTATGCGAAGTACGGCCGGCACCGCGCGGCGCTCACCGCCACGGTGATCTGCTACCGGCCGCGCAGCGCGATCCGCGACGTCGCGAAGGCCATGGGGCTCGACCCGCTGCAGGTCAACGCGCTCGCCCGGTCCATGCAGTGGTGGGACGGGTCGCGCATCGACGAGGAGCGCGTGCGCGAGGCCGGCCTGGATCCCGCGAGCCCGGTGCTGGCCCGGGTGATCGCGCTGGCCCGCATGCTGCTCGGATTCCCGCGCCACCTGTCGCAGCACGTGGGCGGCTTCGTCATCGCGCGCGACCTGCTCGAGGAACTGGTGCCGGTGGAGAACGCCGCGATGGCGGATCGCACGGTCATCCAGTGGGACAAGGACGACCTCGACGCGCTCGGCCTGCTCAAGGTGGACGTGCTGGGCTTAGGCATGCTGGCGGCGATCCGCCGCGCGTTCGCCCTGGTCGAAGGGTTCCGCGGCACTCGGCTCACGCTCGCGAGCGTGCCGGCGGAGGACCCGGCCGTCTACGAGATGATCGGCCACGGCGACACGATGGGCGTGTTCCAGATCGAGTCGCGCGCGCAGATGGCGATGCTGCCGCGGCTGAAACCGGCGAACTACTACGACCTTGTGATAGAGGTGGCCATCATCAGGCCTGGGCCGATCCAGGGAGACATGGTCCACCCCTATCTCCGGAGGCGGAGCGGGATCGAGCCGGTGACCTACCCGAGCCCCGCGGTCGAGGGCGTGCTCAGGCGCACGCTCGGCGTGCCGATCTTCCAGGAGCAGGTGATGCAGCTCGCGGTCGTGGCCGCGGGGTTCACGCCCGGCGAGGCCGACCAGCTGCGCCGCGCGATGGCCGCGTGGAAACGCAAGGGCGGGCTCGGGCCCTTCGAGGAACGCCTCATCCGCGGCATGCGCGAGCGCGGCTATGCGGAGGAGTTCGCGAAGCAGATATTCCGGCAGATCCTCGGCTTCGGCGAGTACGGCTTCCCGGAGTCGCATGCGGCGA
>DAOMFD010000156.1:0-4745 GCA_035429605.1 Steroidobacteraceae bacterium
GGTGTTCCGAGGTCGCGGTGGTTGATGGCGTGCACGTCAGCCTCCCGTCCGCCGGCCGCGGAAGTCCTCGCCGAAGTGCTTCATGGCGCTCAGCACCGGGGCAGGGGCCATGCCGCCGAGCCCGCACAGCGAGGCGTGCGTCATGGTGTCGCAGATGCCTTCGACAATCCCGAGATTGCGCTCGGCGTCCACGCCGCGCGCCACGCGGTCGAGCGCCTCGGCGCCGCGCACCGACCCGATCCGGCAGGGCGCGCACTTGCCGCAGGACTCGCCGGCGCAGAATTCGAGCGCGTAACGCGCCATCGCCAGCATGTCCGTCGTGTCGTCGAAGGCGACCACGCCACCGTGCCCGAGCATCGCGCCAATCCCCGCCAGCGACTCGTATTCGACCGGCGTGTCGAAGCGGGCCTCCGGCACGAACGCTCCCAGGGGACCACCGACCTGCACGGCGCGCAGCGGGCGGCCGCTCGCGGCGCCGCCGCCGTAGTCGTACAGCAGTTCGCGCAGCGTGAGACCGAACGCGCGCTCGACGAGGCCAGCCTGGCGAATGTTGCCGGCGAGCTGCAGCGGCAGCGTCCCGCGCGAGCCGGCCTCGCCGTAGTCCCGGTACGCGGCCGCACCTTCGGCCAGGATGAACGGGACGGTTGCGAGCGTGACGACGTTGTTGACCACCGTCGGTGCACCGAAGAGGCCCTTGTGGGCGGGCAGGGGCGGACGCACGCGCACCTCGCCACGCTTGCCCTCGATGCTCTCGAGCATCGAGGTTTCCTCGCCGCAGATGTACGCCCCGGCGCCGAGGCGCAGCTCGATGTGGAAAGACGTGCCACTCCCGCACACGTCCTCGCCGAGGTAGCCGCCCGCGCGGGCGCGTTCGACGGCGGCCGCGAAGGCCCGGTACGCATGCGGATACTCGACGCGCAGGTACACATAGCCCGTGCGTGCGCCGGTCGCCATGCCGGCGATCGTCATGCCCTCGATGAGTGCGTAGGGATCGCCTTCCATCAGCATGCGGTCGGCATACGTGCCGGAGTCGCCTTCGTCGGCATTGCAGGCAATGAACTTGTCGGCCGCCGGCTGGTCCAGGACGGTCTGCCACTTCACGCCCGTCGGGAACGCCGCGCCGCCCCGGCCACGCAGGCCGGAGTCCGTCACGGCCTTGACGGTCGCCTGTGGCCCGATCTCGAGCGCGCGGCGCAGGCCGCGGAAACCGCCGTGCGCGAGGTAGTCGGCGAGATCGCACGGTTCGGTGACGCCGACGCGCGCGAAGGTGAGTCGCTGCTGGGAGCGGAGCCACTCGTGCTGGTCGATTGGACCCAGGCACAGGGGGTGAGGCGCGCCGCGCAGCATGCCGGCGGCGACCAGGCCTTCGACGTCGCGCGCGTGCACGGGCCCATAGCCGATGCGTACGCCATCGCAGTCGACCTCGACGAGCGGTTCGAGCCAGTACATCCCGCGTGAACCGTTCCGACGAATGCGTACGTCCTGGCTTGTCGCCCGCACAGCCCCGGCGAGCCGGCGCGCCGTCGCCTCGGCGCCCAGTGCAAGCGCGCCGGAGTCGCCGGGTAGCCAGACGGTCACGGTCATCGTATGTCTCCTGCAGGAGTCACGCGGGCCGTCCCTCCTGGTCCGCGGACAGGAGTTCGTCGAGGCGTTCCGGGCTGACGCGTCCGTGGACTTCGCCGTCGATCATCACCGCAGGCGACATCGCGCACAGGCCGAGGCAGTAGACGGCTTCGAGGGTGACAGCGCCATCGCCGGTCGTTTCGCCGAACTCGACGCCGAGCCGCCGCCGTGCGTGCGCTTCGAGTGCACGACCGTTCATCGCCTGGCACGACTCGGCGCGACACACGCGCAGGACCCGCGCTCCCGGCGGAGTCGTCCGAAAGTGATGATAGAACGTGAGCACGCCGTGCACGTCGGCGCGCGATACGTTGAGTTCGGTCGCAATGAGCGGGACCGCGGCCGGCGGGACGTAGCCGATCCGCGCCTGTACCTCGTGCAGGATCTCGAGCAGCGGTCCGCGCCGGTTCCGGTGACGCTCGACGACCGCGCGCACCACGTCCTGCTGCGCCGGATCGAGTGTCGAGGTGGCGGGTCCGGCACTCATGCCAGGCGCTCCGGATGCGCGTACACATTGAAGGTTTCGCCGCGCAGGAAGCCGACGAGCAGGATGCCGGAGCGCTCCGCCAGGTCGATCGCCAGGCTCGACGGTGCACCCACGGCTGCGACGACCGGGACGCCGGCCGCCGCGGCCTTCTGCACGAGTTCGAAGCTCGCACGGCCGCTCAGGTGCAGCACGCTGTGCGCGAGCGGCAACCGGTCGTCGAGCAGCATGGAGCCGACCAGCTTGTCGAGCGCATTGTGCCGGCCCACGTCCTCGAATATGGCGAGGAGACCGCCGCCGGCGTCGAACAGCGACGCCGAGTGCAGTCCGCCGGTTTCGCGATAAATGCGCTGTGCATCACGCACTTTCGCATCGAGCGAGGTGAGCAGTGTCGCGTCGACCCGAAGGCCGGCGTCGACGGCGGACAGTTCGAACAGGTTCTCGAGGGCGGCGAGGGACGCCTTGCCGCACACGCCACAGCTCGACGTGGCGTAGAAGTTGCGCTGCACGCGCGCTGCCCCGATCGTCCGGTCGGTCGCAAGGCCGACACAAACGACGTTGCCGTCGGGCCCGACCTCGCGCACCCAGGCCACGTCGCGCCGGGTCCGCAGCACGCCCTCGCCGCGCAGGAAGCCGACCGCCAATTCCGCGTCGTGCCCCGGCGTGCGCATCGTCACCGAGACGGGCTCACCGGCTCCGTCGCTGTCCTGCCACGCCACGCGGATCTCGAGAGGCGATTCGACCGCCACCGTGTCGTCGCGCACGGAAGGCTCGCCGGCTTGCACGGACCGAACCGGAACGCGCTGCGTGGATGCGAAATCCAGCCGCTCTCTCTGGAGGACCTGCGGGCGCACGTGCCTGTCCATCTCTCCCCGCCATAGCGCCCGCGGACCGCAGCGAGACGCCTGTGGCGCGATCGTACTCCTCGACGGAGGCTGACTTGTACCCCTGTGCCCTGATCGCAGCGCAGACCCTGCCGCGGCCTGCACGCAGCCACAGTCGCCGGTTCAGGCGTTGAACACGATCTCGCCGTCGTCCGTGAGATCGAATCGCAGCGCCATCGGTTCGCGCGGGAGGCCCGGCATGCGCATGATTTCACCCGTGATCGGGATGACGAATCCTGCGCCGGCGGCGAGCTGGATCTCGCGCACGGTCACCAGGAAGTCCTTGGGCCGGCCGAGCAGCGCCGGGTTGTCCGACAGGGACTGCTGGGTCTTCGCGATGCACACCGGCAGGCCGCCGAAGCCGGTCTTCTCGAGGTGCTCGCGGTCGCGCCGGCCGCGCGCCGTGTAGTCCACCGCCTGGGCGCCGTACATCTCCCGGGCCACGGTCGCGATCTTCTCCTCGATGCTCGCGTTCCAGTCGTAAAGCGGCTTGTACCGGGGTTCATTGCGGGACGCCAGGTCGCGGACCACCGCAGCGAGCTCCGTGCAGCCGGCGCCGCCCTCGGTGAAGGGACGGGCCGGCACGGCCTGTACGCCGAGCGACTCGCAGTGTGTCCTGAGAGCCTCGATCTCGTCGGCCGAGTCGGCGGCGAACTGGTTGATCGCGACCACGCAGGGCTGGCCGAACTTGCGGATGTTCTCGACGTGCTTTTCCAGGTTCGAGAGGCCGCGCAGCATCGCCTCGACGTCGGGCTGCCCGACTTCGGACAGGGGCTTGCCCCCGTGCATCTTGAGCGCGCGGATCGTGGCGACCAGCACGGTGCACGCCGGCGCGAAGCCGCCGTAGCGACAATTGATGTCGAAGAACTTCTCGGCGCCGAGCTCGAAGGCGAACCCGGCCTCCGTCACCACGACGTCGGCGAAAGCCAACGCCGCTTTCGTCGCCGTGATGCTGTTGGTCCCGTGCGCGATGTTGGCGAACGGCCCGCCGTGGACGAAAGCGGGCACGCCTTCGGTGGTCTGCACGAGGTTCGGCTTGATCGCCTCCTTGAGCAGGGCGGACATGGCGCCGACCGCCCCGATCTCACGCGCGGTGACCGGCGTCCCGTCCGGCGTGTAACCCACGACGATGCGACCGAGGCGCGCCTTGAGGTCCGGGATGCCGTCCGCCAGGCACAGCACCGCCATGACCTCGCTCGCGGCCGTGATGTCGAACCCGGTCTCGCGCGGAATGCCCTCGGTGCGACCGCCGAGCCCGATGACGATGTCGCGCAGCGCGCGGTCGTTCATGTCCATGACCCGCTTCCAGGTCACGCGGCGCGGGTCGAGTCGCGTCGCGTTGCCGTTGTGCAGGCTGTTGTCGACCATCGCGGTGAGCAGGTTGTGCGCACTGGTCACGGCGTGGAAGTCGCCGTTGAAGTGCATGTTGATGTCCATCATCGGCAGGACTTCCGCGCGGCCGCCGCCGGCGCCGCCGCCCTTCATGCCGAAGACCGGGCCCAGGCTCGGCTCGCGCAGCGCCGCCGCGCTCTTCACGCCGATCTTCGCGAGGCCCTGCACCAGGCCGATCGTGGTGGTCGTCTTGCCTTCGCCCGCCGGTGTCGGCGTGATCGCGGACACCAGCACGAGCTTGCCGCGACGCGGGCGGTCCCGGAATGCGGCGAGCGATACCTTGGCCTTGTAGTGGCCGTAAGGCTCGATCTCGTCGGGGCTGATGCCGAGGGAGGCGGCGATGTCGGTGATGGGCTTCATCGGTC
>DAOMFD010000157.1:0-1265 GCA_035429605.1 Steroidobacteraceae bacterium
CCGGCCTGGTAGGCGTACGGATAGCCGCGCAGCCCGGTGTCGCCGCCGAGCGTCAGCTGCAGGTTCTCGTCGAGGTTCCGGGTCACCGTGCCCGAAAGACGCGCGTAGAACTTGCTGCGCTCCGACGTCTGGAGGTAGTAGTGGCTCTCGGCTCCCAGGATCCCGTTGCGGATCTCGCCGCGCTCATAGCGGCCCGAGGCCCACGCCGAGCCGAACAGCGACTGTCTCGGCGTGAGGTCGGCACCGTCCTGGACGCCGGAGTCCAGGATCAGGGCACTCGACTCCGAACCGAGCGCGGCGCTGGCATAGCCGAGCCGCGCCCAGCCCCGGAAGCCGACCAGCACGTCCTCGGTGCGCATGATCTGGTCCTGGTTGACGCGCTCCTGGAACGCGTCCTGCACGCGCTCGTACCCGATCCACGGATAGACGAATTTCTGGTCGGGCGGCAACGGGCCGCCGAGCGGCTTGTCGTCGTCCGGCGCGAACTGCTGCTCATGGTAGGTCGCGCCAAACGTGTAGCGATTCGCCCACCCTGCGACGAGGCCCGGCGACCAGCCGCCGCCGAGATCGTAGTACTGGTCGTGGTCGCGGAACTGGCCGACCTTCTTGCCGAGTTCCCAGCGATAGTCCGTGAATTCGCTGTCGGCCAGCGTCGTGCCGGCGGCGCGGCGCGTGTCGAGGGCGTAGAACGGGCGCTCGAGTTTCAGGAACTTCGTGCTGCCGTCGGTCGCGTCGCTGTAGGCAACTGCAAGCCGCGTGAACGCCTGCAGGAAATGCGGATCGACGAACGAGAAGGTCAGCGCATTGCGATCCACGTTGCTGTCCCAGGCGACCTCCACCTTGCGCCCGGTCCCGAACAGGTTCTGTTCCTGGACGTGCACGTTCAGCTCGTTCTTGCCCCCGGCGCGGCCGAAGTTCAGGCCCGGGTTGAGCGTCCAGACGTCGCGGGTGCGCACCTCCAGGTCCACCGTGTGCCCGTCATAGGCGACCGGCGTGATGCGCGCGTCGTAGAGGAAGCTGTTGCCGCGCAGGATGCGCTCGGTCTCCTGGACCAGCCGCGCGTCGTACGGGTCGCCCTTCTTGAACAGCAGCTGGCCGCGGATCACCGACTCGCGGGTCTTGATGTGCAGCTTGTTCGCGGTGCGATAGAGCCAGCCGCTCTCGCCGGGAATCGAGGTGTCGAAGATGTTGTCCGGGATCACGATGATGCGGCCGATCACGGCGCCCTGCGCCTGGAGTTCGGCCGGCGACGGAATGGTCAGGGT
>DAOMFD010000157.1:1365-4665 GCA_035429605.1 Steroidobacteraceae bacterium
GGCCGATCACGGCGCCCTGCGCCTGGAGTTCGGCCGGCGACGGAATGGTCAGGGTCGTTCCAGCGGTCGCGCTTGCGGGAGCGGCCGCAGCCGCCGTCGGACTGGCAGGCGCCGCAGTTGGCGCTGGTGCAGATCCGGCGGGCGTCGGCGATTCCTCCAGCGGTGCGGGTTCGGTCAGTGCGGGCGACTCGTGAAGCGTCGAGGGTTCCTGCAGCGGCGCTGGCACGTCGACCTGCGTCGCCTCCTCCGGCGTCGCCGGAGTTTCGTCCGCATGGACGCCGCCCGCCGCCATGAAGACGATCGCCAACGCCACGCAGCGGCCGGTGCCACGCGTTGTCGATCGCAATCGCACTGCAACTCGCGCTACGGGATGAGGACAGTCGAGCCGACGGTGCGTCGACCCTCGAGGTCGCGATGTGCGCGCGCCACGTCCTGCAGCGCGTGCGTCTGTCCGATCTCGATGCGCACCACGCCTTTGCCGATCACGTCGAACAACTCGCGTGCCGACCGCTCTAGGTCCGCACGCCGTGCGATGTAGTGGAACAGCGTGGGGCGCGTCAGGAACAGCGAGCCACGTTTCGACAGTTCGAGGGGCTGGATGGCCGGCACCGGCCCCGACGCGTTGCCGTAGCTCACCATCAGCCCGAGCGGGCGCAGGCAGTCTAGCGACGGGAAGAACGTGTCCTTGCCGACCGAGTCGTACACCACGTCGGCGCCCTGGCCGCCGGAAATCTCGCGCACGCGGGCCACGAGGTCGTCGCGGCCCGTCACGAGCGCGTGATGGCAGCCGTGTGCGAGCGCGGCCGCGACTTTCGCTTCGCTGCCGACCACGCCGACCACGGTCGCGCCGAGGTGGCGCGCCCACTGCGTCGCAATCGTCCCGACGCCGCCGGTGGCCGCGTGGATCACCACGGTGTCGCCTTTCTTCACGCGGTGCGTGCGGCGGAGCAGGAACTGCGCCGTGAGCCCCTTCAGCATGGCGGCCGCAGCGAGCCGGTCGCTCACGCCCTCGGGGATCTTTACCAGCCGGTCGGCGGGCATGACGCGATGCTGCGCATAGGCGCCCGGTTGCCCCGAGACGTACGCGACGCGATCACCGACCGCCAGCCCCTTCACACCTGGACCCACTGCTTCCACCGCTCCCGCCGCCTCGCGACCCAGGACCAGGGGCAGCACGTTCGGATACAGGCCCGTGCGCTCGTAGACGTCGATGAAGTTCAGGCCGATTGCGGTCTGGCGGATCAGCGCCTGGCCACGCGCCGGCTCGCCCGGGTCGTACGACTCCCACTGCATGACCTCGGGGCCGCCGAAGGCGTGGATGCGGATGGCGTATGACATGGCAGGGAGGGACCAGTGAACCCAGGTCCATGGATAGTGAACAAGCGGGTGCCCGGCGGCAACCGCGCCTATCCACTATGCCGCGGCCGCTATCCGCAAGGACGCGGCCGCTCAGCCCCGTCCGAGCGGCGCCTCGGCAATCACGAGGTCCGCCACCGGCC
The DNA here is from genome assembly GCA_035429605.1 of Steroidobacteraceae bacterium. GTDB lineage: Bacteria > Pseudomonadota > Gammaproteobacteria > Steroidobacterales > Steroidobacteraceae > RPQJ01. The sequence continues at coordinate 2,865 of DAOMFD010000157.1, forward strand.
GGCCGCGCAGCAAGTGCTCGTCGATGATCCGGTCGAGATTCGCGGGCGTGCAGTCCCGGTACCACGTGCCGTCCGGGTACACGAGGGCGATGGGCCCGGCCGTGCAGACCCGCAGGCAGTCGGCCTTGGTGCGCAGCACGCCGCCGTCCGCATCCGGCAGGCCAAGTTCCGCCAGGCGACGCTTCAGGTGCTCCCAGCTCTGCAGGGCCTGCTCGCGGGGCGCGCACTTTCCTCCCACGCACAGGAAGACGTGCCGCGACTGGCGGCCGAGCCGGAGCTTCGCGAGCGCGGTGTCGAGCGGATCGGGCAAGCCGTCAGAGGGCCTGGTCGTCCGCCTCGCCGGTCCGGATGCGGATCGCGCGCTCGACGTCGGTGATGAAGATCTTGCCGTCGCCGACCTTGCCGGTGCGCGCGGCACCCACGATGGCCTCGACGACCTGGTCCACGAGCCCGTCCTTGACGGCGACCTCGATGCGGGTCTTGGGCACGAAGTCGACGACGTACTCGGCGCCGCGGTACAGCTCGGTGTGGCCGCGTTGCCGGCCGAAGCCCTTCACCTCGGTGACCGTCATCCCGGACACGCCGAGCTCCGACAGCGCCGCACGCACGTCGTCCAGCTTGAAGGGTTTGATGATTGCGCTGATCAGCTTCATAGGGCTCTGGCTCCTGGAATCCTGGTCCTTCTCCGGCGGAGATCTCTCCCGCCACTATGCAGAAACCGTGCCGGGTCGCGGTCCGGCCATTTCCGGCCCTCCCGGCGGCCGGTCCGCACCAGCATGTGGCAGCCCCCGGACCGCCCTGCCCGACCGTGGTGCGCGGACCCCGCAAGCATAGCCATGCGCGGGCGGCGGCGCACCCTGTTCCACGAACCCGGGCAACGGGAACCGCCGCGGGCTGCGCCGGACTCCGCGGACGGGCATCATGCCGCCCTTCCGACATCGACGAGGACGGCCGACCGATATGGACCTCAAGGAACGGACCCTGTTCATAAGCGGTGCGAGCCGCGGCATCGGGCTCGCCATCGCTCTGCGTGCCGCGCGCGATGGCGCAAACGTCGTGGTCGCGGCCAAGACCGCGGAGCCGCACCGCAAGCTGCCGGGCACGATTCACACGGCGGCCCGCGAGATCGAAGCCGCCGGCGGTCATGCCCTGCCCGTCTTGCTGGACGTCCGCGACGAGGCGCAGGTCGCGGCCGTCGTCGAGCAGGCTGCCGGTCACTTCGGCGGCATCGACGTGCTCGTGAACAACGCCAGTGCCATCAGCCTCACCGGCACCCTGCAGACGCCTGCCCGCATCTTCGACCGGATGATGAACGTGAACACCCGCGGCACGTTCCTCTGCAGCCAGGCCTGCATCCCGCACCTGCGCAAGTCCGCGAACCCGCACATCCTCAACCTGTCGCCGCCGCTCAACCTGGACCCGAAGTGGTTCGGCGGGCACGTCGCGTACACGATCGCCAAGTACGGCATGAGCCTGTGCGTGCTCGGCATGGCCCGCGAACTCGCGCGTGACGGGATCGCGGTGAATGCGCTGTGGCCGCGCACCGCAATTGCCACGGCGGCCATCGAGTTCGCCGTCGGCGGCGCCGGGATGCTGCGCCACTGCCGCAAGCCGGAGATCCTGGCCGACGCCGCGCACTGGATCCTCACTCGCCCGAGCCGGGAACTCACCGGGCAATTCCTCGTGGACGACGAGGTGCTCGGCCGCGCCGGCGTGACGGATTTCGCCCGCTATGCCGTCGACCCGGCGGCGCCGCTCGCGCTCGACCTGTTCCTCGACGACAAGGGGCCGTATATAAAGG
>DAOMFD010000158.1:0-4632 GCA_035429605.1 Steroidobacteraceae bacterium
CAACGAGTCCATCCTCGGCATCGGCGACCAGGGCGCCGGCGGCATGGCGATCTGCGTCGGCAAGCTCGCGTTGTACACCGTCGCGGCCGGGATCCCGCCAGCCGCGACGCTGCCCGTCAGCCTGGACGTCGGAACCGACAACCCGGGCCTGCTTGGCGACAGCATGTACGTGGGCTGGCGCGAGCCGCGACTGCGCGGCGCCGAATACGACGACTTCGTCGAGGAGTTCGTCGACGCCGTCGCGATGGTGTTTCCCAAGGCGCTGTTGCAATGGGAGGACCTGCGCAAGGACATCGCGCTGCGCGTGGCGGACCGCTACCGCACGCGTCTGCCTTCCTTCAACGACGACATCCAGGGTACCGGCGCGGTCGCACTCGCCGGGCTGCTGGCGTCGGGTCGCGTCACCGGTACGGGACTGTCGGAACAGCGCGTGGTCGTGCACGGGGCGGGCGCGGCGGGACTCGGCATCGTGCGGCAGATCCGCGCCGCGATGCGGCTCGAGGGCTTGAGCGAGACGCAGTGCGTGGAACGCGTCGCCGCTCTCGACAGCCGCGGGCTGCTCGTCGCCGACCGCGAGCAGCGCGACGCGTACAAGCGCGACCTCGCCTGGCCGCCGTCGCTCGTGCAGGCACTTGGGATCGGCGCGGAGCGCGGCCTCGACGCGGTGGTGCGGGCGTTCAGGCCGACGGCGCTCGTGGGCACGTCCGGCCAGAAGGGGTGCTTCACGGAGTCCATCGTGCGGGCAATGGCTCAGGGCTGCGAGCGGCCCGTGGTGCTGCCGTTCTCCAACCCCTCGGACCTGAGCGAGGCGACTCCGGCGGACCTGTTGCGCTGGACGGAAGGTCGTGCGCTCGTCGCGACCGGCAGCCCGTTCGCCCCCGTGGACGTCGGCGGACGGGCGGTGCGCGTGGGGCAGGGCAACAACGTGCTGGTATTCCCCGGGCTCGGCCTCGGCGTCCTGCTCGGAGGGTTGCGTACGGTGACGGACGAGATGCTCACCGCCGCGGCCTTCACGCTGGCCGGCAAGGTCACGGACGCGGAACTCGCGAGTGGCATGCTGTTCCCGGCCGTGACGCGACTGCGGGAGGTCTCGGCGGCGGTGGCGGCTGCCGTGATCGCGACGGCGCGCGGCAAGGACGTGCGGGAGCCGCCGTCGCCCGCCCTCGTCGACGCGGTTGCTGCGAAGATGTGGGTGCCTCGCTACGAGGAATACGTCGCCGTGGCGAGCGACGCCGCCGAATGATGGCGATGGGACCGGTGGCGCTGTGCGTCGTGGCCGTCGCCGCCTTGCTGGCGGCCGAGCGTCGTCGATCGCGGACTGGAATGGTGATCGCAAAGCCGGTTGCGTCGGCGGCCTTTCTCTGGGCGGCACTGCAGTGGGGCGCGCTCGAGACACATTACGGCACCCTGGTGCTGGCGGGGCTTGCGCTGTGCATGCTCGGGGACGTGCTGCTGATCCCGACCGACCGGCCCCGGGTCTTTCGTGCGGGGGTGTTCGCGTTCCTGCTCGGGCACGTCGCCTATGCGTCGGCATTCCTCACGCGGCCACTGTCGCCGCCGGGGCTCCTGGCGGGCGGGGTGCTGCTGGTGCTCGTGCTCGGCATGGTGCTCCGCTGGCTCGGTCGTTCGCTCCCGCCGGACATGGTGGTCCCGGTGCGGGCGTACATGATCGTGATCGGGGTGATGGCGACGCTCGCTTGCGGGGTCACCGCGGCCGGTGGCCCATGGCAGGTCGTGGTCGGCGCACTGGCGTTCACCGCGTCGGATGTCTCGGTGGCGCGCGACCGGTTCGTGCGGCAGGCGTTCGTGAACCGGGCGTGGGGACTGCCGCTCTACTACGTGTCGCAATTGCTGATCGCCGCGACGCCGGCCCTCGTCCGCTGAGCCAGCCCCGAAATGCAACGGGGCCGGCCCTTGCGGACCGGCCCCGGTCGTCACGCGATGCGCGTGATTACTTGGCCTTGACGCCCAGTTCCTTGAGCGCGTGCTCGTACTTCTTCACTCCGTCGGCCGGCTTGCCTTCCTTGCACAGCTTGGCGCCCTCTTCGGCGGCCTTCTTCGCCTTGGCGGCGTTCGGGTTGCTCGAGTTGGCGGCCGCCGCGGTCTGGTACTCCTTGGCCAGCGAGTCGCACTGCGCGGCCGGGGTCGTCGCGGGCGCCGGGGCGGCGGCCGGGTTGCTGGACGCGGCGGGCGTCGTGGCAGCGAACGCGGCCGGGGCGAGCACGACGGCGGCGGTGACGGCGGTGACGATCTTGCGGATGCTCATGGTCTCGATCTCCTGTCTCAGTGGGTGGTTGACTGTCCCATCCGGGGTATTCCGGATGGGTGTCATGAGACGCCCGGCGTGTAAGCGGAGTGTTTCGGGACTGGCCGCCGCCCGTAACGGACTGTTGCGACACCGCTGGCTGTAACATTCCGTTACAAAGTCGCGGCGCGAGTGGCTGGCCCCCGGCTATGGTGGGGCCCGAGCGCCCGCCGGTAGTGAACATGGATTCGTCTCCTCACATCCTCATCGTCGACGACGATCGCGAGATCCGCGACCTCCTGTCGCGTTTCCTCGAGCGCAACGGGCTGCGAGTCTCGGTCGCGCGCGACGAGCGCGAGATGCAGAAGGTGCTGCAGGACGCGGCCATCAACCTCGTCGTGCTGGACGCCATGCTGCCGGGCAAGAACGGCTTCACGATCTGCCGCGAACTGCGCGCCGCGGGCAACCTGCCGATCATCATGCTCACGGCCGCCGGGGACGAGACCGACCGCATCGTCGGCCTCGAGATGGGCGCAGACGACTACGTTGCCAAGCCGTTCAATCCGCGGGAGCTGCTCGCCCGCATGCGGGCGGTCCTGCGGCGCGCCGCGGAGCCCGGGCGTGCGATCGAGGCGCCACGCGGCGTGCTCGGCTTCGCGGGCTGGACGCTGGACGTCGCGCGTCGGCAGCTGCTCTCGCCGGAAGGCGCCCTGGTGACGCTGTCCACCGGCGAGTTCGACCTGCTGCTCGCGTTCGCCGAGCATCCCCAGCGGGTGCTGAGCCGCGACCAGTTGCTCGACATCGCGCGCGGCCGCGGTCCGGCGCCCTTCGATCGCAGCATCGACGTGCAGGTGAGCCGGCTGCGCCGCAAGATCGAGGTCGACCCGCGCGCGCCCGAAATCATCGCGACCGTGCGCGGCGGCGGCTACGTCTTCACGCCGGCCGTGGAGCGCAAGTGAAGCGGCTGCTCCCGGATACCTTGGCCGGGTGGGTGCTCGTCGTGCTGATCGGCGGACTCGCGCTGTCGCAGATGGCGACGCTCGCCGCCAACTACCGCACGCGCACCAGCACGGCGACCGTGCTCGAGCATTTCCGGCTCGCGGAACGCATCGCGGACATCGTGCGCCTCGTGGGCAGCTCGCCGCCGGAGCAGCGCCCGCGGATGCTCTCGAGCCTCGCCGGCCGGACGCTCCGCGCGAGCTGGGGCCCGGCCCCGGCGATCGCCGACGTGCCGCCCGGTAACTGGCACGCGCAGCTGCTCGACGAACTGGTGCAGTCGGCGCTGTGGGACGTGCCGTGGCGCGAGCTGCGCGTGTCGCTGGCGCAGGCCCCGGGCGACGCGTCGGGCCGTTCGTCGAAGCTGCCCGACCGGGACAGCGCGGCCACCAAGGACGTGGCGCGCAGCGTCCAGGAGATCATTGCCGAGCACAACCGCGCCTCGGTGCTGCGAATCGCGCTGCAGCTCGACGACCAGACGTGGCTCAATTTCGAGGCGCCCTTCGTCGAGGAGCGCAACGTCGCGCCGGCGTGGTCGGTGCCGCTGCTGGTCGTCGCCGGCCTCGTGATCCTCTTCGCGTCGGCGTGGGCGGTGCGCCGCCTGACGGCGCCGCTCACGACACTGGCCGACGCGGCGGAACAGCTCGGCCGCGACGTGAATGCCGCACCGCTGCCCGAGAGCGGGCCGTCGGAGCTGCGGCAGGCCGCGCACGCCTTCAACCTCATGCAGGAGCGCATCCAGCGCTTCGTGCGGGACCGCACCCTGATGGTCGCCGCCATGTCGCACGACCTGCGCACGCCGATCACGCGGCTCAGGCTGCGCGCGGAGTTCATCGAGGACGAGGAGCAGCGGCGCCGGACGCTCGGCGACCTCGCGGACATGGAAGCGATGATCGACTCGACGCTGGCCTTCGCGCGGGAGGAATCCAGCACCGAGGCGGATGCGAGTGCCGATCTCGTGTCGCTGCTGGGCAGCGTTTGCGAGGACCGGCCGGGTGTCACGCTCTCGTTCGGGCCCGGCATCGGGTCGCGTCTGCCCTACGTCTGTCGACCCATCGCGCTGGCACGTTGCGTGGCCAACGTCGTGGACAATGCCGTCAAGTACGGCGGCCGCGCCACGGTGCAGCTGTTCGCCGATGCCGCGAGCGTCACCATCCGGGTGGACGACGAGGGACCGGGCATCGCCGCGACGGACCGTGAGCGCGCATTTGCCCCGTTCACGCGGCTCGAGCCGTCGCGCAACCAGGACACGGGCGGCACGGGCCTCGGGCTCACGATCGCCCGCACCATCGCGCGTGCGCACGGCGGCGAGGTCACCCTCGGCGACCGCCCCGGCGGCGGGCTGCGGGTCGACATCACGCTCCCGCGCTGACGGGAAAATGGGGACATTC
>DAOMFD010000159.1:0-2896 GCA_035429605.1 Steroidobacteraceae bacterium
ATTTCCGTGCACGCCGCGCTGGTGCAGGCCGCGCAGCACGCGGATTCCGGCCAGGGTACGTCCGGGGCCGTCCACCCGCACTCTCCGTTGACAAGGGGGACGTAGAGGCAAAGGATTGCACGGAAAAGCAGCAGCCGATGCTCGCTCCCCCACCGCCGACAGTGCTGGGTCTTCGAACTTTTTGCATGAGCCACGAGGAATGTGCCATGAGCGTCCAACGTATCTACGCGACGGCGATCGGAGTCATCGCATTCGGGTTGCTGGCTGCCTGCGGCCAGAAGGCGCCGAAAGAGCCTGAACAGGCGGGCACTCCGGCCGCCGCGGGCCAGGCGGCCTCCGCGGGTGCGGCCGAAGACCTGAAGCCCAACCCCGACCGCAACGCCTATTTCGGCGAGACGCACATCCACACCAGCTGGTCGGTGGACGCGTGGCTCATGGGCAACCGCGTCACCGGTCCGGACGAGGCCTACAAGTACGCGCAGGGGCAGACCATCAAGCACCCACTCGGGTACGACATCAAGATCGAGACGCCGATGGACTTCATGGGTGTCACGGACCACTCCGAGTACGTCGGCGTCACGAAGGAAGCGAACACGCCGGGTTCGGCGCTCTCCAAGCTGCCGGAGGCCCAGCCGCTGATCCTGAAGGACCCGAACGACCAGGCCGAGATCCAGAAGACCTTCACGTACCTCGTGAACATGCTGAGCCAGCCGCCGGTCAAGGCCTTCATGTCGCCCGAGGTCGCGGGCGGCATCTGGAAGAAGAACGTCGACATCGCCGACGCGAACAACCATCCCGGCAGGTTCACGGCGTTCTGTTCGTACGAGTTCACGTCCCAGAACAACAACATCAACCTGCATCGCAACGTCTTCTTCCGGGACTGCGCCAAGGTGCCGCTGATGCCCTTCAGCGCGCTCGACTCCTGGCACCCGGAAGACCTGTGGAAGTGGATGGACACCCAGCGCAAGGCGGGCAATGAACTGCTCGCAATCTCGCACAACGCCAACCTGAGCAGCGGATGGATGTATCCGACCGACGTCGACAGCTACGGGCGCCCGATCGACGCCGCGTGGGCGGCTGCCCGCGACCGCAATGAGCGACTGATCGAGATCAAGCAGATCAAGGGGGCATCGGAGACGCACCCGCTGCTGTCGCCCAACGACGAGTTCGCCAGCTATGAGCTGACGTCGGGCCTGCTCGGCCTGCCGGCGACCGCCGGCCGCGTGGACAAGATCCAGGGCAGCTACGGGCGGCAGGCGCTCAAGGACGGCCTCACGCTGCAGGACGTGTCGGGATTCAACCCGTACAAGTTCGGCTTCGGCGCGGCGTCCGACTCCCACAACACGGGCTCGCCGTACCGGCAGGACAACTTCTTCGGCGGCCACGCGCAGCTCGACGGCGACGTGCAGCGGCGCATGGCCGGCGTCCTCGCGTTCGGCACGCTGGACGTACGCCTGGAGAATCCCGCGGGCCTCACCGGCGTGTGGGCCGAGGAAAACACGCGCGCCTCGATCTGGGATGCGATGTACCGCAAGGAGACCTTCGGGGTCAGCGGCCCGCACATCAAGGTCCGTTTCTTCGGCGGCTGGAACTACGCGAAGAACGCCTTCGACGCGAAGGACTGGGTGCACCAGTCGTACGCGAACGGCGTACCGATGGGCGGCGACCTGCCGCCGATGCCAGCCGGCGGCAAGGGCACGGCGCCAACGTTCGTCGTCTGGGCGGTGAAGGACCCGACCTCGGGCAGCCTCGACCGCATCCAGGTGATCAAGGGCTGGAGCCAGAACGGGCAGAGCTTCGAGAAGATCTACGACGTCGTTTGGGCGGGCGACCGCAAGCCCGATCCGTGGACCGGGCGCGTGCCGGCCATCAAGAGCACCGTGGACCTGGCGAAGGCAACCTACACCAACGACGAGGGCTCGACCGAGCTCAAGACGGTCTGGACGGATCCCGACTTCGACGCGAGCCAGCACGCGTTCTACTACGCGCGCGTGCTGGAGATCCCGACGCCGCGCTGGTCGCTGATCCAGGCGGTGAAGGCGGGGATCCCGCCGCCGGACGTGGTGCCGCTGACGGGACAGGAGCGGGCCTGGTCGTCGCCGATCTGGTACACGCCGAGTGCGGAGGCTCGCAAGGCTGCGCCCGCAGGCATGACGGTGGCGGCACTCAAGGCGAAGGGTGCGACTCAGCTGAACGACGCGCAGTTGAAGTCGTTCATCGTGGGCAAGGCGTACTGGATCCGCAACAACGTCACCGGCGACCAGTTCAGCGTGAGCTACACGGCCGACGGCGGCAGCATCGTCTGGCACGTCGGAAAATACGCGAACACGCCGAGCCTCACGGGTGAGCTGATGCGCAACGGCTACTTCGGCCAGACCACTCCGTACAAGATCGCGAATGGCAGGGTCGTGACCAACTTGCAGGAGGCGCCGTTCTCGATCGCCATCTACAAGCTGGGCGACAGCTACTACGCCGCGCGCAGCAACGAGTTCGGGTATGCGAACTACGAAGTCATCCCCGACCCGCAGTTCGCCGTGAACCCGCTCATGAGCATGTTCAACCAGCTCTCGATCGAGCTCGGGCTGACCGCGCAGCAGCAGCGTGAGATCAAGCCGATCCTCAAGAGCGAGCTCACGCAGCTCGAGGCGCTCAAGAAAGACACGTCGATGAGCGCCGAGCAGAAGCTCGAGAAGCTGAAGGCGGCGAGCGCCGCCATCGACGCGCAGATCACCCCACTCCTCAACGCCGAGCAGCAGCCGAAGTTCCAGGCGGTGCGCGACGAGATGCGGCGGCATCTACTGGAAACGATGGCGGGCAAGGCCGGGAAGGCGCTCGAGAGCAAGATCGAGTCGCACATGTAGCCGCGGGGCCTGGCCGGGCCTCGCGCCCGGCCAGG
>DAOMFD010000159.1:2996-4575 GCA_035429605.1 Steroidobacteraceae bacterium
TTCACGATCCTGGGGTGGCAGGGAATGTTGATTCCGCCCGGGGTCGTGACGTTGACCGTGTACTCGACGTCTGCCTTGTCCTCGCACTTGTTGTCTATCTTCGCGGACTTGCCGTCCCCGATGACATCGGCCTTCATCTGTGCGCTGCCCTTCCCGACAAGGTCGACGCTCGTGATCGTGTATCCCTCGGGCGCGGCGAGCGTGATCTTGACCGGAGCCGCACCGTCTCGTACGCGGTTCTCGCATTTCCCGTGGCGATCGGTGCCGCCGGTGAACTGGAACCGGTTCGACGAATCGACGGTGAGGGTAACCTTGTGCTGACCGTTTGGCATGACGCTCTCCTTGGTTCTGTCGTTGATTCCGTATCGTTCCCCTGGCCCGGCGGGCAAGCGGACCGCGGGCTGCACCAAGGATCCGCGCGACGCTGGACCGCCCTGCAGCGCTGATCATAGCCGGACCGCGCGCGCCCGGCGTAGCCGCATACCGGACGGCGCAGGTCTCGGGTTACCTGTATGCGCCGGAACGTGTGTAGGCCGGGTCGGACCGCGGATCGCGGTAGCCCGCCGCTTCCAGCTGGGCCGCGATGGCATCCGCCCGTGCCGCATCGCCGAGGTCGATGGCCAGCAGGCGCCGTACCGCGGCAAGCGACAGGTTGGTGGTGGGCTTGTCATCCAGCCGCTCGACCTCCGCCTGCCAGACGGCACGCGCGCCCGTGAGGTCCCCGGCCGCAGCCAGAGCACTGCCCAGCGTCTCCTCGACTCTGGCCTCGATCAGCGTGAACTCCGGGATCATGGTCTTGCCACGCCGGGCCGCCTGCCAGTCCCTGTGAGTCTGTCGTGCGGCTCGCAGGCTCGCCTGCGGTTCGCCCTGGTGCAGCAGCACGATGTCACGAAGGTTGCGCACGCGGAACTCGAGCCGGATGTAGTCCTTGTCCGATGCATCGGCCGAGGAGGCCCCGCCCAGCGTCGATTCGATGCGCTGCAGGCTGGCGCGTTCCTGCGCCGTCCACTCGCCCGGAGGAATCAGGCCGAGTAGAACAGTCTCGGCGGTGAGCGCGTTGTAGCGCCAAGTGGTGTTGGTGGGATCGTTCTCGAGCAATGTCCGGTACACGGCCAGCGACTCCCCGAGCGCGCGCTTCGCCTCGGCCACGTTGCCCCGGTTGATATCCGCGTCCGCCTGCAGGATCAGCAACCGGCAGTAGTTATACGAGGCGCGCTGGTCCTGTGCCTTCACGTGGAACGGCCGCATGGCCTGGACCGCCATCGCGAATTCGTCCCGGGCGTCGGCGAGGCGCCCCAGCTCGAGCAGGGTCGTGCCGATCCACGAGCGAGTGTCGGCCAGGTTGAACGCCAGGTCGTAATCGTCCGGGCTTTTCGTCGCCAGCAATCCGGCCAGGGCGACGGACCTCCTGAATTCCTCCAGCGCAACCTCGGGCCGGCCTTGCGCCAGCGCCACGCTGCCTAGATTGCTGTAGGCATACGACAGTTCCAGCAGGTAAGCGTCGTTGTCCGGAGCGCGCCGGGCGAGTTCGCGGCTGTAATCCATGTATCGCTGCATCGACTCGAAGGCGCCACCGAGG
>DAOMFD010000160.1:0-4538 GCA_035429605.1 Steroidobacteraceae bacterium
CGGGTCGTCGCGCTGCTCCACCGACGCGTAGAACGCGTCCATGTCGACGTGCAGGATCCAGCGCTCGGCGGCCATGCGGACCCGTGACACCTTCAGAGGGTCAGTGCCGTGTAGAACAGCAGGCCGACCGCGGTGAACACGAGGCAGAAGAGATAGGCGACGCCGAGTGTCGAGTACTTGAGGAACGTCACGAACCTGCCCTGGCCGTACACGCGACGCATCGCGACGAACAGGTACACGGGCACGTAGACCAGGAAAGCGACCATGAAGAATCCGGCCACCGCCTTGACGCCGTCGGCGAACGCCGTGCCCGGTGCCAGCCACTGCAATCGCTCGATGAGCAGGAAGGCGAGGCCGCCCAGGAAGAAGAATGCGTGGAAGTGCACGACGAACAGCAGGTGCTCCACGTAATAGCGTCCCGATCCGATGTAGAGCACGTACATGACCACCGCGATCAGCGGCAGGAAGATGAACATCATCTTCGGGATGTTCTGGAACAGCGCCTTGCCGTAGCTCGGCGTATCGGCCCAGATCTTCGAGCACGCCTGGCGCAACTTCGGCTCGTACTGCTTGCCGTACGGGCCGAGGTCGAAGTGGATGTCCTTGCTGCTGCACGGGTCGGCCATCATCTGCTTCATCTTGGCGAAGTCCGCCGCCGGCATCGTCGCCAGGCGGTCGCGCAGCTCCTGACGGACCTTTTCCCGTTCCTTCTCGTCCACTCGATTGACCAGCGAATCGACGAGCCGCAGCGTCTCGGCGTCGAGTGTCCGGGTCGGGGCCGCAGCCGCGGCCTTGCCGGATGCTTTCGCCGATCCAGAGGTGCCGGGTGCTGGTGGCAGTGGAGGCGCCGCGGGCAAGGTCAGCGTCGGCGACGCGGGCGCCGCCCGGGGCTGCGAACCGCTGGCCGACGGCGGGGCTTGCGCGCCGCCCTTTGCATCGTCGGGCTCGATCGTCAGGCTGGCGCCGCCCTTCTCGTCCAGGTTGAAGTGCAGGGACGAGCCCGGGTTCTCGCCCGCCGTGGCGACGACGAAGAACGCGACGCTGAGCAGGAAGTACATGCGGAACGGCGGTGTATAGCTCGCGCGCCTGCCGCGCAGGTAGTCCTGCGTGAGCTTGCCCGGCTTGAACGCCAGCGGTCGCAGCGTGCGCCAGATGCGGGCGTCCCAGTCGAGCACGTCGTCGAGCAGGTCGCGGGTCATGCCCCACAGCGAAAGCACCCGCACGCGGGCGCGCTGCCCGCAGTGCGCGCAGTGCTGGCCGGTGAGGACCTCGCCGCAGTTAAGGCAATTCTCGGTCGAGACCTTGCCCCGGATGAATTCCTCGCGGTGCGCGAGCACGCGTCGCTCCGCGGTGTAGCGGTCGCCGAACAGCGCGACGCCGGCCGCCCGCATGCGCGGCGCGTGGTTCGCAAGGTAGTCGTCGAGCGCGGCCTGGTCCTTCAGCCGGTACTGGACCGTGCGGCGGACGCGTCCCTCGCGCGGCGCGGCATCGGCGAGCACTTCCGCCGAGAGGAAGCCCGGCAGCTGCAGCAGGTCGGCGATGTGATCGCGCAGCCACGTGTCGAAGGGGCCCTCGATGGCCGCATCGGCTTCGAGGTTCACCTCGTAGATGACGTTGCCGGCACTCGGCAGGATCTCGCTCACGGCGGCTAGGGTACCAAAGGCCGGCGGACGCGAGTCGGGACCTGGTCAGGCGGCGCTCTCGCGCAGCCGCACCGGCAGGATCACCAGTTCGAGGCCGTGCTCGTTCAGCACCTTCTGCATCGCGAGCGGCGTCTGGCTGTGCAGCCAGCGGTTCCACCAGTGGTCGGTCTCGAGCACGACGCGGCTCGAGAAGAACACGCTGTTCGGGTACGTCGCGTGCAGCTCGAGGGTGAGGCGCTCGAGCTCGGCGCGCCGGTCGCTCGCGTAGCCGTCGTACCAGCAGGCGGCCTTGCCGTGGTGGTTCGAGTAGTTCACCAGCGCGTCGAGGGTCGAGCGCGTCTCGTACTGCAGCGTGCGCAGCGCCTGGTCGCTGCCGTACGACTCGGTGTCCACCGTGCCGACGCTGAGGAAGACGTGGTTGCGGAAATGACCGGGCAGCAGGGTCTCGACGCGGGAGATGGTCTGCACGCCGAGGTTGCGGTTGGCACTGACGAGGAAGATCGCCGTCGGCGCCGCCGGGTCGATCGCGGGCGGCGGCGACTCGAGCGGCTTGATCTGCCAGCGCCGGCCGCGCCCGATGGCGTCGATCATGCGGCGCACGCGCGCGTAGTGGCGGCGGATGGCAAGCCCGGTGACGATCACGCACGAGGTGATCGCGAGGGTGATGATGCCGCCCTGCAGGAAGCGCTCGACGACGATGATCACCAGGATCCCGGAGGTGACGAGGAGCGCGAAGGCCGACAGGCCGAGCCGACGGCGAGCGCCCTCGACGTCGCGGCGCTGCTTCCACCAGAACCGGGTCAGACCCGCGAGCGAGAGCGTGAAGGTGATGAACACGTTCACGGTGTAGAGCACCACCAGCAGGCTCACGTAGCCGCGCGTCCACAGCAGGATGGCGAGCGCGGCGACGCCCATCAGCAGCACGCCGTTGCGGGTCACGAGGCGCGACGACAGCGCGCTGAACTGGTTCGGGGCCCACCGGTCCACCGCCATGTTCGCGAGCACGGCGGGGCCGCCGAGGAAGCCCGTGTTGGCGGCGACGAACAGCAGCGCGCCCTCGAACGCCAGCGTCGCAACCAGCAGCGTGTGCGACGTGGTCCCGCCGTAGCCCAGGCTGGCAATGATCTCGCGGAACACCTGCGCGTTGAGGGTCTCGTGCGTCTGCACCGGTGCGACGTCCCACAGCAGGTAGAGCAGGATGATGCCCCCCGCGGTGATCGACAGCGACAGCGCCATCAGGAACATCGTCCACTTGCCGGTGCGGACGCGCGGCTCCTTGAGCATGTTGACGTTGTTCGAGACGGCCTCGATGCCGGTGTAGGTGCCGCCGCCCAGCGAGTACGCCTTGAGCAGCACCGCGATCACCACGAACCAGCCGGCCTGGCCGGCGAACTCGGAGGTCTCTCGCAACGACTGCGAAATCTCCGCGTGCACCTCCTGGGCGTGGTTCGCGATGCCGTAGACGATGAGCGCGAGGTGCGTGACGACGAAGCCGAGGAAGATCGGCGCGAGGACCTTGATCGATTCGCGCGCGCCGCGCAGGTTCAGGTAGATGAGGATCACCAGGATGGCGACCTCGACCTCGAGCTTGACCGCCTGGTGCACCGGCGGCAGCAGGCTGAACAATGCGTCCACGCCGCTCGCGACCGAGATCGCGATCGTGAGCACGTAGTCCACGATCAGCGCCGAACCGGCGACGAGACCTGCATATGGACCGATCAGGCGGGAGGCGACCTTGTAGCCGCCGCCGCCGTTCGGGAACAGCTCGATGACCTGGTTGTAGGCGAGCGAGATCAGGAAGACGGTAAATGCGGTCGCGATGGCCAGGTACAGCGCCAGGTCGCTGTAGCGGCCGAGGGCCATGAACGCCTCGGCCGGACCGTACGCGGACGACGACAGCCCGTCGGCGCCGATGCCGATCCAGGCCAGGATCGCGGCGAGCGCGATGTGCTTGCGCGTCTCCGGTGCCAGCGGGTCGCGCGGCGGTCCGAAGACCACGTCGCGGATGCGGCGCTGTTTGTCGCCGGTCATGGTGCTGGGTGGCGACCGGGCGGCGCGTCCCCTGCGCGGCCGCCCGGCTGATCGATCAGATCAGGTCCTTGACCCCGTCGCGCTCCTCGAGGAGTTCCTTGTGGGTCGCGTCCATCTTGCCGCGGCTGAACTCGTTCACCGCGAGCCCCTGCACGATCTGGTAGTCGCCGCCTTTGCAGGTGACCGGGTAGCCGTAAATGACGCCAGCGGGTATGCCATAGCTGCCGTCGGAGGGCACGCCCATGCTGACCCAGTCGCCGTCCGGGGTTCCCTTGACCCAGGTGTGGATGTGGTCGATCGCCGCGGAAGCCGCCGATGCCGCCGACGAGGCACCACGGGCCTTGATGATCGCGGCGCCGCGCTGCTGCACCGTCGGGATGAACTCGCCCTTGTACCAGGCGTCGTCCACGAGCGAGAGAGCGGGCTTGCCCTTCACCGTCGCGTGGTGCAGGTCCGGGTACTGCGTGGCCGAGTGATTGCCCCAGATGATGACCTTGCGCAGGTCGGTGGTGTGGGTTCCGGTCTTCTCGGCGAGCTGCGACAGCGCGCGATTGTGGTCGAGGCGCACCATCGCGGTGAAGTTGCGGGCATTGAGTCCCGGTGCGTTGCGCTGTGCGATGAGCGAGTTGGTATTGGCCGGGTTGCCGACCACGAGCACTCGCACGTTGCGGTCCGCCACCGCGTCGAGAGCCTTGCCCTGCGCGGAGAAGATCTGCGCGTTCGCGAGGAGCAGGTCCTTGCGCTCCATGCCCGGGCCGCGCGGCCGCGCGCCGACGAGCAGCGCGACCTGGCAGTCCTTGAAGGCCACCTTGGCGTCGTCCGTCGCGACGATGCGGTTCAGCGTCGGGAACGCGCAGTCGTTCA
>DAOMFD010000161.1:0-4465 GCA_035429605.1 Steroidobacteraceae bacterium
CTCGACCTGCACCACCTCGAGTCGCTGCGGGAGGACCGTTAGGTGGAGTTCCTGGCCCTCCTGTCGGTACCGCTCGCCGGGGCACTGGTCTTCGGCTTCTACGGGGCGCGCCGCTGGGCCGCGGAAGCCAACGTGGGCTTCAGCCTGGCCACGTTCGTCGCCGCGTGCGTGCTGACTGCCCGGGTGCTGCGCGAGGGCAACCTGGTCGCCGCGGGCGAGCAGTTCTTCATCGATCCGTTCAACGTGTTCCTGGTGGTACTCACGGCGTTCGTCGGATTCACGACGGCCGTGTTCTCGCGGCCGTACATGCGCATCGAGGCCGAGCATGGCCGCATCGGCGGCGGCCGCCTGCGCCTGTACCACAGCATGTACCAGCTGTTCATGGCGACCATGCTGATCGCGCTCACCACCAATAACCTCGGGCTGCTGTGGGTGGCGATGGAAGCCGCGACGCTGTCGACGGTGCTGCTCGTTACGCTCTATCGCACGCCGGCCAGCCTCGAGGCCGGGTGGAAGTACTTCATCCTGTGCGGCGTGGGCATCGCGCAGGCGCTGTTCGGGACGATCCTGCTGTACTTCGCCGCCGAGAAGGTGCTCGGCGCACACGGCGTCGACGCGCTGCTGTGGACGCACCTGGCCGCGGTGAAATCGGAGCTCGAGCCGCGCGTGCTGAGCCTTGCGTTCGTGTTCCTGCTGGTCGGCTACGGAACCAAGGTGGGCCTCGCCCCGCTGCATAACTGGCTGCCCGACGCCCACGCCGAGGGCCCGACCCCGATTTCCGCGGTGCTGTCCGGGTTGCTGCTGAACGTCGCGATCTACGCGGTCGTGCGCTGCAAGGTGCTCGTCGAGGGATCGCTGCAGAGCAATCTCCCGTCGCAGATGCTGATGGGCTTCGGGCTGCTGTCGGTCGTGCTTGCGGCCTTCTTCCTCTGGCGGCAGCGCGACATCAAGCGGTTGTTCGCATACTCGTCGATCGAGCACATGGGGATCGTCACGTTCGCTTTCGGGATGGGCGGCGCGGTGGCCAATTTCGCGGCACTGCTGCACATGACGGTCCATTCGCTCACCAAGTCGTCGATCTTCTTCGCCGTCGGCCACGCGTCGCAGAAGGTCGGGTCGCAGCGCATCGACGACATCCGCGGGCTCATCACGCTCAACCCCACCATCGGGTGGGGACTGATGATCGGTTCGATCGCGATCCTGGGGTTGCCGCCGTTCGGCGTCTTCGCCAGCGAGTTCCTGGTCCTCACGACCGCGATGCGGCAGCAGCCCTGGGCGACACCGATCCTGCTGATGGCGCTCGGAGTCGCGTTCGCGGCGATCTTCAGCCGGGTGCAGTCCATGGTGTTCGGCGAGACGAAGGCGCGTCGACTGCCGCACCAGCCGGCACTGTTGCCGGTGTTCGCGCACCTCGCGATCGTGCTGCTGCTGGGGCTCTACATCCCGCCGTATCTCGCGGACTGGTACCGCGCCGCCGCGCGGCTCATCGGGGGCGGCTGAGATGCCGGTCGCACGGTGGTGGAATTCGGCGAGTCCCGTGGCCGGCGCGCCTGGCAGCCGGGCGATGTCCGTCGACGACCAGGCCTGGCGTGGCGTGGCGCTGGACGTATCGGCGAGCGGCGGCCGCCTGCTCGCGTTGTGGGCGGACACGACGGCCGGGAGTCCGGCCGCGATCGACGCGTTGTACCTGCTGCAGCACGGAGCGCTCGTCGTGGAACTGCCCGTGGTCGACACCGCGGCCCCATATTCTGGCTTGCACGACGTATTCCCGTCGGCGGGACGGCTGCAGCGCGCGATCCGCGACATGCATGGCCTGTGCTCCACGGACGCGGACGATCGGCCGTGGCTGCGTCACGCCGCATGGCCGGCGGATTTTCATCCCCTGGCTGGCACGTCCGGGGCCGAACCTGCGACAACAGTTCCACCGCTGGTCGACGACTATCATTTCGTGCGCGTCGAGGGCGACGGGGTCCACGAGGTCCCCGTCGGGCCGGTGCACGCGGGCATCATCGAGCCCGGGCATTTCCGCTTCTCCATCGTCGGCGAGAAGGTGCTGCGGCTGGAGGAACGTCTCGGCTACGTGCACAAGGGCATCGAGCGACGCTTCCAGTCGCTCAAGCTGCGCGAGGGGCACCGGCTCGCGGCGCGCGTCTCGGGCGACTCGGGCGTGGCGTACTCCTGGGCCTACTGCCAGGCCCTGGAAGGGCTGTCGCAGGCCGTCGTTCCGCCACGCGCGAGCTGGCTCAGGGGCATCGCACTCGAACTCGAACGCATCGCCAATCACCTCGGGGACCTCGGCGCGCTCGGCAACGACGCCGGATTCGCCGTCGGGCTGGCGCAGTTCATGCGGCTCAAGGAACTCCTGCTCAGGACCACGGAGCGGGCGCTGGGGCAGCGCTACCTGCTGGACTTCGTCGTGCCCGGGGGTACGAGCCGCGACGTCGATCGGGAAGCCGCCGCGGCGCTCTCGGCACGTGTCCGCTCCCTGGCCGTGGAAGTGGCCGAGCTGCGCGACATCTACGACGAGCACGCGGGACTGCGCGATCGATTTGCGGGCGCGGGCGTGGTGCAGCCGGAGCTCGCTGCGAGGCTGGGCCTGATCGGGCTGGCCGGGCGGGCGAGCGGGCAGGCCCTGGACCTGCGCGCGGACCTGCCGTGCGAGCCGTATTCCGGGCTCGGCGTGCGCAAGTGCGTCCTCTCGGACGGGGACGTGCTGGCTCGCGTCGCCGTGCGATTCGAGGAGTTGCAGGAATCCTGCCGGCTCGTCGGTCGGCTGCTGGCGACGCTGCCCGCGGGGCCGCATTCAGGTGAGGTCGCGGAACCATCGTCCGACAGCGCTGCGATCGGACTGATCGAAGGCTGGCGTGGCCCGGTGGTCGTGGCGCTGACCGCGGGCGAGGGCGGTTCCATCCGCCGCTGCCATCCGCAGGATCCCTCGTGGCACAACTGGCCGGTGCTGGAGCACGCCATCATCGGCAACATCGTGCCGGATTTCCCGCTCATCAATAAGTCGTTCAACCTGTCGTACAGCGGGCACGACCTGTAGCCTCATGCTCAAGACGCTGAAGCACATCGCCACCGTCGGCATCGTGACCGAGGCTCCGCCCGCGGCCGACCACGAACTGCAGGTACGCGTGGCGCTCGAGCGTCGCATCCGCGAGGTGCTGGGGCGGGCGCTCTGCATCCGGGAAGTCGACGCGGGTTCGTGCAACGGTTGCGAACTCGAGATCCACGCGCTCAACAACCCGCTGTACAGCATCGAGTCGCTGGGCATCAGGTTCGTGGCGAGCCCGCGTCACGCGGACATGCTGCTCGTGACCGGACCAGTGTCGCGGCACATGGAAGTGGCCCTGCGTCGCACGTACGAGGCGACACCCGACCCGAAGCTCGTGGTCGCCGTCGGGGACTGCGGTGCGTGCGGCGGAGTGTTCGGGGAGAGCTACGCGAGCCGCGGTGCGGTCGCGAACGTGATACCGGTGGACGTCGTGGTGCCGGGCTGTCCGCCGTCACCGACGCGCATCCTGGAGGGCATCCTCGCCGCGCTCGCGGATGGACGCGCGGTCCCGGATTCGAAGGGAGGCTAGCCGCGCACGGCGCGATCGCGCATGCGCACGCCGCGTCCGCCGCCCACGCTCGGCGCGCCGTCGCCGATCAGTTCGATGCCGAGGTCCTCGAGCGCCTGCACGACCTTGGTCAGCGAATCCACGTTGCCGCGGATGACTCCGTCGCTGGCTTCCATGCGCTGGATCGTCGGCAACGACAGCCGTGCACGATCGGCGAGCTGCTTCTGGTCGATTCCGAGCATGGCCCGGGCCGCGCGCAGTTGGCTGGCAGTAATCATGTTTCAGCCATGAACAACGAAGCCTGGAAGAGAAGAATGCAGGCGGGAGATGTTAGTCCCGTCCGTGGGCTGACGCCACCGGCAGCAGTGGCGTCCGTTCTACGGGCGCGCCTTGGTGGCGAGCAGCTGTGATTCGAAAGCTGCCCGCGCCGCTTCGACTTCCTTGGTATACCGGCCGTTGCGCGGAGTCAGCCGGACATATTGATCGACGACCATTGCAGCCCTGATTCGCTTGTACGACCGCAGGAACCGGGCGGTCTGCTCCAGCAGTGCCAGCGCCTGACGGTTCGAAATCGAATATGTCAGGCTTGGTGCATGCCGTGGCGACGTTGCTGACTTACGGGTGATCTTTCCAGTCCCGACAGTCGCCAGGACCCATTTGAGTATTTCCGCTTCGGTGCTGCTGATGGAAACGACGAGCTGGCGCCGATCCGTCGCGTGACGACGGGACAGCGTCACGGTGCCTTCCCCATCAATGAGGCCCGCGACGTATGCGGCATCTTCCGGGCTGAGTTTGTTTACGCGGCGATAGCGCATCGGGACGCACGTCGGGCGCATAAAGACCCTCCGGCCCGAAGGCCGGAGGGTCTGGGATGGTGGAGGCGGCGGGACAGCTGGTCTGGC
>DAOMFD010000162.1:0-4426 GCA_035429605.1 Steroidobacteraceae bacterium
CCGGCAGCCCGCTGCCGACGTGGACCTCCACGCGGACCAGCGGCGCGTCGAGGCCCTGCTGGGTGCGACTCAGGATGGTGGCTAGCGGCACGGCCGTGCTCCGATGAACGGGCGGCCATGATCGCGACGACGGGTGCGCCGCCGTCAACGCGCAATTCAGTCGGGAGTCACCTGATACTCCGAGCGACCGCGTGCTTCGCGAGTCCCTTGGACTCCAGGTATTCGCGGCTCCAGAACCGCGAGAGGTATTTCTGTCCGCCGTCGCAAAGGACCGTCACGACGGTGTGCCCGGGCCCGAGATCGCGCGCCACGCGCACCGCGGCCGCAACGTTTACGCCGCTCGTTCCACCGAGGAACAGGCCCTCTTCGTGCAGCAGGCGGTAGCCCGTGCGCACGATCTCCGCGTCGTCGACCTGCAGCGCATCGTCGATCGGCGAGTCCGCGAGGTTGGCCGTGACACGCCCGATGCCGATGCCCTCGGTCACGGAACTCGAGCCCTCGGTTCGCGGCGTACCGGTCTTGACCCAGTGGTAGAGCGCGCTGCCCAGCGGGTCGGCGAGCACGATGCGCACCCTGGGATTCTGCTCCTTCAGATAGCGCGACACGCCGCCGAGCGTTCCGCCCGTCCCGGTCGCGCAGGTGAACGCATCGATGCGCCCGCCGGTCTCGTGCCAGATCTCGGGCCCGGTCGAGCCATAGTGCGCGTCGCGGTTCGCCGTATTGTCGAACTGGTTGCCGCAGACGGCCCCGTCAATCGCCGCCGCGACCCTCGGCGCAAGCTTCTGGTAGTGGTTGTCGTCGGCGTACGGTACGGTCTTCACGATCTGCACTTCGGCACCGAGCGCGCGCAGAAGCACCGCCTTCTCCGCCGACTGGTTGTCCGGCATCACGATCACGCAGCGATAGCCGCGCGCATTGCACAGGTGCGCGAACCCGATGCCGGTGTTGCCCGCCGTGCCCTCGACCACCGTGCCACCGGCTTTCAGCAGCCTCCGTCGTTCGAAATCTTCGAGGATGCCGCGGGCTGCGCGGTCCTTGACCGAGCCACCGGGGTTGAGGAACTCGGCTTTGCCAAGTATTTCGCAGCCCGTCTCGTCGCTGAAACTGCGCAAGCGGATCAACGGGGTGTGGCCGACGGTATCGACGAAGCCGTTGCGGACGGTCATGGTGGCTCCGCGGCAAGGGTGTGCGCACCATTCTATCCGCGGCGGGCCGCCGGCGACCCCCAGCCTTGGCATGAGGCCCGAACTCCCCGGTTAGAATGCGCGCATGAAGCTGCATCAACTCAGGTACCTGGCGGCGGTCGCGCAGTCGGGCCTCAACATCACCGCGGCCGCGGAGAAGCTGCACACGTCGCAGCCGGGGGTGTCCAAGCAGATCAAGCTGCTCGAGGACGAGCTCGGCTTCCAGATCTTCGTGCGCGACGGGCGCAACCTGTCGCGCGTGACGCCGGCCGGCCAGCAGGTGATCGATCGCGCGGTGCGCATCCTGCGCGAGGTGCAGAACATCAAGCGCCTGTCCGACGACTTCAAGGACGAGGCGCGCGGCTCGCTGTCCATCGCCACGACGCACACACAGGCGCGCTACGTGCTGCCAGCCGTGGTCACGCAGTTCCGGGCACGCTACCCGGACGTGCGCCTGCATCTGCACCAGGGGACCTCCGAGCAGATTGGCGAGATGGCCGAGCTCGACCGCATCGACTTCGCGATCGCCACGGGCTCGCAATCGCTGTTCGAGGGCTACACGCTGCTGCCGTGCTACCGGTGGCACCGTCACGTCGTGGTGCCGAGGGGCCACCCGCTCGCGAAGGTGAAGTCGCCCACGCTGAAGCAGCTGGCGGCGCACCCGATCATCACCTATGTCTTCAGTTTCAGCGGCCCATCCTCGCTGCACGAGATCTTCGCCAGGGAAGGACTGGTGCCGAACGTCGTGCTCACCGCGCGCGATGCCGACGTGATCAAGACCTACGTGCGCCTCGGGCTCGGCATCGGCATCGTCGCGAGCATGGCGATCGACGCAAAGGAGGACGCCGACCTCGTCGAGATCGACACCTCGCACCTGTTCCCGGCGCACGTCACGTGGATCGGGTTCCGCCGCGGCGGCCTGCTGCGCAAGTACCAGCTCGACTTCATGCAGCTGTTCGCGCCGCACCTCCCCCGGCGCACGATCGAGCGCGTCGTCTCGGCCGGGACCCAGGCCGACGTGGACGAACTCGTGGCGGGCATCGACCTGCCGGTGCGCTAGGCGGACGCTGCGGCACGTCCCTGTGCCGCGAGCCTTTGGCCCGGACCCGGGTCTTTCGAAGCTCGGGTCAGTCGGTCAACGCGATGCGAATCACCTGCCCGCCGCCCGAGTCCACGGTCCGGTTGGTGACGTAGGCCGCGCCGTCGAGCCCGATCACGACTCCGGCCGGGTATTCGAGTACCACGCCCTGCGTCGGGTCGGAGTTGTCGTACACCGTGACGGGCGCCGTACCGCACGCGTCCAGGCGCTTCAGCTTGCCCGGCGTCCTGAGCGGCGGCGGCGGCGGGACCGGCGGCACCCTCAGGCCCGAGGAGATCTCCAGTACATAGAGCCTTCCGTACGGATCGAACGCCACGTCCGCGATCGTCGTGAACCCGGACGCGCAGAGTTCGGGCTTGCCACCCTCCGGCGGCACCCTCCAGACACTCGCCGCGCCGGTGGCGAACGGGAAGCCCGTCAGCGTCCCGACGTACCAGTACCCGTCCGGCCCGCGCGTGACCGACGTCGGAACGGCCTGCGCCGTCACCGTCTGGCCATTGAGTGGATTCGTCACCGTCACTGGCGCGAACACCGCGAGCAGACTGGTCTTGCCGTTGGGCCGCGCGCGCAACAGCGTATTGGCGCCGGCGTCGGCCACCGCCCACTCCGAAGGCTGCGCCTCGATCCCGTACGGGTTGCTGTCAATCGTCGTCCTGTCGGGATTATTGGCCTGCTCGAACGCCGAGATATCCGCCACGGCCATCGTGCGGTTGTCGCCGAGGATGCGCAGCAGCTTGCCGAGGTTGGCGCCGGCTGCGCCCAGCTTTTCACGCACGCCCGGGTCGCCGCCGAGGCCCATGATGATCGTGGGTGCCCCGTACCGGGAGAACGACACGTCGTTCGCACCGACCGCTACGCGCGGACTGCCGCTGTAGATGGACGGCAGCCCGGTGACGATTCGCACGGCGGGCTGCACGCCGGTCGGGTCGATCCGGCTGACGGCTCCCGACAGACCGAAGCATGCGCCCGCAATGCTGCTGCAGTCGCTGCCACCGTTGCCGGCCTCGGCCACGTACAGTGCGCCACTTGGCGACTCGTCGATGCCCTTCGGGTTGACGAGACCCGTGGCGATGACCGTGGCCGTCGCGGCCCGCGCCTCGATCTGCGGCACGGCCACAGTCAGGGCCGCGATCACGGTGTAGAAACCGAAAGACGTTCTCCGCCCGCTCATCTTCATTGCCTCCATTCGTGTTGGTGTCCGACCGACCACGGCGTCCTGGACGCATCGGGCGACCGGCTTCCCACCTCACCCTTGCGGCATCTATATGCCGTAATGGCAGTACTGTGCCATTACGACAAGTATTGCTAGAATCGCTGGCGTGTCAACAGGCAAGCGCCCCGCCGGCCCGATCGCGAACCTCGAGCGCGGCAGGACGAGACAGAAACTTCGTACGCGCCGCGAGCTGCTTGCGACGGCCGGCCGACTGATTGTGGAAGGCAAGC
The DNA here is from genome assembly GCA_035429605.1 of Steroidobacteraceae bacterium. Taxonomy (GTDB): domain Bacteria; phylum Pseudomonadota; class Gammaproteobacteria; order Steroidobacterales; family Steroidobacteraceae; genus RPQJ01. The sequence goes on from DAOMFD010000162.1 coordinate 3,727, forward strand.
AACCGACCGTCGCCGAGGTTGCCGACGCAGCCGATGTCTCGCGACGAACTGCTTACCGCTACTTTCCGTCGCAGGAGAAGCTGCTCACCGAGGCCGCGCTGGAGCGGGTGCGCCCTGCCATCGAGGCGGCCGTCGCGGCTGCGCCGGCGGGCCTGACCGAGGCTGACCTCGACAGGCGCCTCGATGCGTTCGTGAAATCGATCCAGGCGCTCACGGTCGAGAACGAGCACCTGCTTCGAACCATGGTCCACCTGACGGTGCTCGAGCAGCCGCCACCGGGCACCCGCCCGCGCGGGTCCCGCCGCATCGACTGGATCGAGCTCGCCGTCGCCTCGCTCCGGCCGCGCATTGGCAGGGCCGCCTATGCCCGGCTCGTCTCCGCGCTGTCCCTCATCGTCGGCATCGAGGCGCTGCTCGTGCTGCGCGACATTCGCGGGCTCACGGAGACGCAGGCGGTCCATGTGAGCCAGTGGATGGCGCGCGCAGTGCTTCGCGAGACGATGCGTGAGGCGCGGCTCGAGTAGGATCCGTCACTGTCGGAGTGCGATTCGCCAGACTCCGGACCCGTCGGCCGGTATGCGGTCAAATGCGAGTCATTCTTATTTACACTCAGGCCCTTCCTGCCTAGACTCCGTATCGACGACACCCGGAGGACGCATGGACAGGAAGGCCGTACACGACACGCTCAACCGGATCATGG
>DAOMFD010000163.1:0-4412 GCA_035429605.1 Steroidobacteraceae bacterium
CCGCGGTCATGGCGAGCCACAGCCGGTTCCCGATGCGGGCCCGGTACTCGTGTCGCATGCGTACCCCCGTCCGTTCATGAAGGGTGTCGCCGGCAAAGTGTCCGAGTCGCGCGCGATGCCGGCTATCCGTAGTTGTTCGCCACCCGACTGGGAGACTTCGCACCGCTTGACGTGTCTGCGCCCAGGCAGAAGCATTGCTTCCTTGGTCGAATTCCGCAGCGGGGCAGGGCCCAGTTCCCGGCCCCGGACGTGCAATGCGATGAACTTCCAGCCGTTCGATCTTGCACAGCAGCCGGACCTCATGCGCTGGTTTCCGGACGCGGTCAGCGTGCGGACCTGGGGCGGGCCCGGATTCCGACATCCGTTCGACGAACGCACGTTTCGCGAGGACGCGAAGTTCGACCGCTTGTCGTCGTGGGCACTCGTCGCGACGGAGGGAAGTCTCGCGGCCTTCGGCCAGTACTACCTCAAACTCGGGCGCTGTCACCTCGCGCGGCTCGCCGTGTCGCCTTCGCTACGCGGCCGCGGGGTCGGCCGACGCCTGGTGCACGAGCTTGGCCGTGTCGGCGCGGCGGCTCTCGGAGCGAGTGCGTACTCGCTGTTCGTGTACGAGGGCAATGCGACCGCGCTTCGGCTCTATCGATCCCTGGGTTTCGCCGAGGCGCCGTACCCGGAACGCTCACCCGAGCACGATGGAATCCTGTTCATGGTGGCGACGACGATCCGCTAGGTGCAGTCGAACGGTCGCCGGCGCGAAGAGACGTCGCGCGGGATCGTGCTGTTACGTGACAGGTTACGTCAAATTCGGCTGTCCCTCTTGCGCCGCAGTGCACAATGGTGGCTTAGTGCTCGAATATGACGACTCCGAGCCGCAAGACATGACGCGCCGATCGGACGCTCCTGCCACGAATGCGATTAAGGGAGATGGTGACGCCTTTCCCGGCCGAGCGGGCTCCGGCGAGTCCGACCAGTACGCCGGGATCGAACGGCGCGTCAACCCGCACCGGGACGATGAGCGTGCCGATTGGGAGACGATCGCGCTCAGGCGGATCGCGCGCCGCGTCGAGTTGATGCCGGCAGCCGGTGCGACGTCGAGTTCGGCTTCGGTGGATCACGGCTGGGAAGAAGCCGCGGTCAACGCACTGCGCCGGCGACTCGGCGAACTCAAGTCCGGCTAGAACCACGCCGGGTGTCTGGGGCCGCCGTCGTCGACCCCGGCCCGCGACAGGCGGGCCGAGGTCCGCTGCGACACAAGGTCAGTTCACGATCTCGACACGCAGGACCTGGCCGAGACCGATCGGCGGTGCACCGAAGCCGAAGTTCGAAATGTAGAGCGCGCCGTCCGGACCGAACGTCATGCCGGTGGGCACGACGAGCATGCCGCTCGAGCCGTCGATCAGGACCTGCTGCTTGCCGTTCGGCAGAATCCGGATCAGGCGACCGGTGCCGGGCTCGGGAAACGGATCACTCGTCGAGTAGGAACTCTCGAGCACGTACATCCGATCGCGCCGGTCGAAGGCGACGCCGAGCACCTTGCTAAGCCCCGTCGCCACCACCTTGATCTGGCCGCTCGGCGTGATCTTGTAGACGCTCTGCATGTTGAGGTCCTCGGCATCGAAACCACCGAGGTTGCTCACGTAGAAGACACCGTGGTTCGCAACCACGGTCGGCACCACGTGACCCTGCGTTGCGGAAATGTCGGCGACCCTCGACACGTGGCCGGACCTCGTGATCCGGTCGAGCTCGCCGTGGTTGGGCTCGATCGCGTACAGGTCGCCACGCAGCGCGATCATGCTGTACCACGTGCCGTCGGGTTCGAAGTCGCCGGTGATCGGATCGGTCGGGTGGGCGACCGGGTGGGCCTGCTGGAATGCAGTGAGGTTGGCGATCATGGTCCAGCTGTGGTCCGCGTTCACGCGGATGACGCCGTTCGGGATGCCCGGCACGCCGTGCGAGCACCCGGCGCCAGCGAGGATCGCGTAGAGCGTGTGGCCAACGAACGCGACGTCCGCGACGCCGCTGGCCAGCCCGCCGACCTCGCTCGACGGCAATCCGTCGACGACGGTTTCGACGTGACCGGCCGAATCGATCCTCGAGATGCGCGAGCCGGTCGTGCTGCCGGCGTACTCACCCGGTATGTCGGTGCCGGTGGAGCACGCCCCGCCCAGTCCCGCTGGAGCCGCGGTCGTCGGGTCGACCGGATAACCGGCCTCGGCGACGTAGAGATATCCGTCCGGGCCGAACTTGAGCCCGCGCGGGTTGACGAGCCCGCCCGCATACACCGTCGCCACCGCCGAGCCATGCGCCGGGGACGGCGAGGCGTGGCTCGCCGCGTTCGGCGCGATTCCCAGTCCGAGAACAGCCGCGCCGAGCGCCGCGACGGTGCCGGAAAGCCGTGAATTGTCGCTTAGCAGTTTCACTTGGACCCCCTGCGTTCGATTGAACGGGTTGAGGACGACGGCCGGGGACCGCGGTGACCGGTAGCCCGGCCGGGGGACGCTAGCGGAATCCTAATCATTCGCATTGTCAAGCCCGCCGCTAACGGCGGGTGACGGCCGGGGGTCGGAGCCGCGTTACAGCCAGCGCTGGAACCACGAGGTGGCGAGCGCCGCCACCTGCTCGAGCGCGCCCGATTCCTCGAACAGGTGCGTCGCGCCACGGACGACCTCGAGCTTCGACTCGCACGTGAGCTGCGCCTGCGCGCGCTGGTTCAGTTCCAGCACCACCGGATCGTGCGAGCCCACGATGAGCAGCGTCGGCGCGCGCACGCGGGGCAGGGCGGTCCACGCCAGGTCCGGCCGGCCGCCGCGTGATACGACCGCACGTACCGGGCACACGACGCTTGCGGCGAGCGCGGCCGCGGCGCCGGTACTGGCGCCGAAGTAGCCCAGCGTCAATTCCTCGGCCCAGTCCTGATTGCGCAGCCAGCGCGTCGCAGCCACCAGCCGTTCGGTCAGCAGTCCGATGTCGAAGCGCAGGCTCCCGTCCACGCGGTCGCGGCTCTCCTCGTCGGCCGTGAGCAGGTCGAACAGCAGGGTGCCGATTCCGCCGCGGACGATCGCGTCGGCCACGGCCCGGTTGCGCGGGCTCATGCGGCTGCTGCCGCTGCCGTGCGCGAACAGCACGATGCCGGGCGCGCCGGGCGGCAGCCACGCTTCACCGGAGAGGGTTGCGTCCGGTGTCGCGATCGAGACGTCGAGGACTTGCCGGGGCGTCGTCATCGACGACTAGCAGCAGCTCGCGCCGCCGTCGACGGCGATGTACTGGCCGCTGACGTGGCGCGATGCTTCCGAGGCGAGGAACACGGCCGTGCCCATCAGGTCCTCGTCGCCGCCGATGCGTCTCAGCGGCGTCATGGCCAGCACCTTCTCGCCCAGGGCGTCGAGCAGGCCCTGCGACATCTTCGACGGGAAGAAGCCCGGGCAGATGGCGTTGACGTTGATGTTGTAGCGGCCCCACTCGGCGGCGAGCGCACGGGTGAAGTTGATGTCGGCGCCCTTGCTCGTGTTGTAGGCGATGGTGGACATGCCGCCCGGGTTGCCGCGCAGCCCGGCGACCGACGAGATGTTGATGATCTTGCCCGAGCGCTTCGGGATCATCACCTGCTTGCCCACGTACTGGCTCAGGAAGAACATCGCGTCGACGTTCAGCGTCATCACCTTGCGCCAGGCGTCGGCGGGATAGTCCTCCGCGGGCGCGCCCCAGGTGGCGCCGGCGTTGTTCACCAGGATGTCGATCGTGCCGAAGTGCTTGACGACACCGTCCACGAGCCCGGGGATGGTGTCGAGCTTCGACAGGTCGTGGGTGACGGTCAGCACGTCGATGCCTTCCGCTTCGAGCCGCGACTTTGCCTCGGCCAGCTCGTCGGCCTTGCGTGCGGTGATCGCGACCCTGGCGCCCATGCCGCCGAGCGCGAGGGCCATCTGCAGGCCGAGTCCGCGGGATCCACCGGTGATCAGGGCGACCTTGCCGGTCAGGTCGAAGAGGCTCTTGACGTTCACGTTGCTGGCTCCAGGGCTGGTCGATGTAGCGAGGCCACCGGCAGCCTGGGGCGGTTGCCGGGCAGGTACCCCAAAGTCACAGCGTACCGGGCGGCTCGAGACAGTGCCATCGTCCGCTCGCGAGGACGAGCGGACGGCCCGGAGTCAGGTGTGCGAGATGAACGCGTCGGTCAGCATCACGAGAAACGAGATTGCGACCGCGATCAGGAAGAACGTCGCGACCGCATTGGCGATGGCCCAGATGGGGTGGTGCGAGTTGTCGAAGGAGTGGTCATCGGTCGAGTCGTGTGTCGGTGCATGGCCTGAGGATTTCATGGCCGGTGTCCCTCCACAGCCTGGCGGACCTGTCCAAGCCAAGACTAGTCCGCCGGGTGGCGGGTCGAAAGCGAGGAATGTCGATGCCTGGCATCG
>DAOMFD010000164.1:0-4342 GCA_035429605.1 Steroidobacteraceae bacterium
GCGCAGTCGAGCGCATTGCGCGCGCCGCCCGGCGGCAGCAGCGACTGCGCCGCGGCGCGATCGATTCCAGCGGCGACACGATCGGCGACGCGCTCCAACTCTGCTGCCATCGAGGCCGCGGTCTCGTCGGCGTAGAAGACCCCGTACGCCTCGCCCCGGCCGATCGCTCCGTCGCGCTCGAGCTCGACCACGACGGGGTCGAACGTGAGCCACTCGCGCCCAGTGATGCGAAACGGCCGCGCACTGGCCCAGCTCTCGGTATGGATGCTGATCTTCATGCCCGGAATTCCTCGAGCAGCCGCTCGGCGATCGCGCCCATGCCCTCGACGAGCGGGTCCACGCAGGGCAGTCCGCTTTCCGAAGCGTGACGCGCGAGCAGCGCCGCTCGCTCATGGGCAGGAACGTGCGACGTATTGAGCGAAATGCCGACGCAACGGATCGCGGCGTTCGTGATTCGCCCGATCGCGACCGTTCGTTCGATGACCTGCGCGATCGTGGGCAGGGCAAAGTCCTCCCAGCCGGACACGTGGGTGCGCAACGGATCGTGGCAGACGACGAACGCATCGGGTTGCGATCCGACCAGCAGTCCCGCCGTCACCTGCAGGTAACCGGGATGGAAGATCGCGCCCTGCCCTTCGATCACGTCCCAGTGACCCGGTGCGTTGTCCGGCGACAGGACTTCTGCCGCGCCCGTCACGAAGTCCGCGACGACCGCGTCGATCGGCATCCCGCGGCCGGCGATCATGATCCCGGTCTGTCCCGTCGCGCGGAAATCGCTGGCGACGCCGCGCCGGCGCAATTCGCGATCGAGGGCGAGCGCCGTGTACTTCTTTCCACACGCGCAGTCGGTGCCCACGGTGATGACGCGACGGCCAGTCCGCTTGCGTCCGGTGCCGACGGGCAGGCCCGGTGGCGGCACGCGCACGTCGATCAGCCGCGCCCGCCCTCGGGCCGCGGCGTCGGCGAGCCCCGGCAAGCTTGCGAGGCGGATGTGCAGTCCTGCGACGATGTCGAGCCCGGCCGCAGCGGCCTCGCACAGCGTCGTCACCCAGGCCGCCGGGATGCCGCCCCCGACCGCCGCTGAACCCACGATCAGGCTGCGTGCACCCGCGCTCGCCGCCTGCGCAGGCGTGAGGTCCGGCACCCCCGCGTCCACGCTACAGCCCGGCAACCTGACCTGCCCGATGCAGTCGTCGCGACGCCATTGCGCGAGCCCGAGCCCGGTCTTGGCGTAGGTGTCGTCGGTGATGTCGCCGAGGAAGACGACGAACGGTGAGTCGAACCGGATCACGAGTTCTGGCACGGTCGGTCCTTCAGGTGGCACTGCATTGCGGCAAGAGGGGCTCGAGCGACAGCCTCGCAGCATAGCCGAGTTGCGATTACGTCGGCCCGGGCCTCCAGGTGAATTCCCGCTATGATCCGTTGCCGACAGCCACCGCGGGACGACACGGATGAGCCGGGATTCCGACGCCGCGTTCATGGGACACCCGAAGGGCCTGTTGTACCTCGCCTTCACGGAGGCGTGGGAGCGGTTCTCGTACTACGGCATGACGGCGCTGCTGGTCCTGTACATGGTGAACCAGCTGCTGCTGCCGGGACACGTCGAGCACGTCGCCGGGTTCGCGGCGTTCCGCAGCGCGATCGAATCCGTGTTCGGGCCGCTGTCCACCCAGGCGCTCGCCTCCCAGGTCTTCGGGCTCTACAGCGGCTTCGTCTACTTCACGCCGATGCTGGGCGGCCTCGTCGCCGACCGCTGGATCGGACAGCGCGCGGCCGTCGTGGTCGGCGCACTCGCGATGAGCGCCGGCCACCTCGCGATGGCGTTCGATCGCTCGTTCCTGCTCGCGCTCGCGCTGCTCGTCGTGGGCTCGGGCCTGCTGAAGGGCAACATCTCGGCGCAGGTCGGGGCGCTGTATCCGGTGTCGGAGGAGGCGCGGCGGACGCGCGGCTTCGCGATCTTCAGCACCGGCATCAATTTCGGCGCAGTCGCCGGGCCGCTCGTGTGCGGCGTGCTGGCGCAGGCCTTCGGCTGGCACTACGGCTTCGGGCTGGCCGCGGTGTTCATGCTCGGGGGGCTCGCCACGTACCTGCGCGGCTATCGTCACCTGCCGGCACGCGTGGGACGCCGCCAGCACAGCGAGGGTCGCCTGACTGCGAACGACTGGCGCGTGATCGCCGCACTCGTCGCGGTCATGGTCATCACCGTGTTCCAGTCGATCGCGTATTACCAGCTCGCGAACGTGCTGCCGGTGTGGATCCAGGACCACGTGGCGCTCGACGTCGGCAGCTTCACCGTGCCGATCCCGTGGTACCAGTCGATCGACCCGCTTGCGAGCATCGTCTTCGTGCCGGTGCTGTTCTGGATCTGGAAGCGACAGGCGGCCGGCCGCGGCGAGCCCGGCGACCTCGGCAAGATCGCGACCGGCGCGTGGGTCTGCGTCGCGAGCAACCTCGTCCTGGTCGGAGCGATCGTTGCGGCACAGGGCCGGCTGGTACATCCGGTCTGGCCGTTCCTCTACTGCGTGGGCCAGGGCATCGGCTTCCTCTACTACTGGCCGACCCTGCTGGCGCTCGTGTCGCGCGCGGCACCGGCCCGCGTCAACGCGACCATGATGGGCTTCGCGTTCATGAGCCTGTTCGTTGCCAACACGCTGATTGGCTGGGTGGGAACCTTCTACGAGCGACTCGGCCCGCTGCGTTTCTGGATGCTGCACGCGGCGATCGCGGCGACGGGCGGCGCGCTGGCGCTCGCGCTCGGTGGCGCAATCAAGCGGGTGATCGACACGGGCGCCGACCTGCCGCTCAGGCCGTCGGCGATGACGCTCGAGGTGGAGCGCTAGCGAGCGGCTGAATAGCCGTGTGTGAGAGCAACGGATTCCGAGTCCGGAACGTGGGGTGGACGGATTTCGCCGCGGCGGGACGTTTCAGCTGAAACGTCAACTTTTTGTGAACCCAGTGGCCGCGGCATTTCGGCACTGCCCCTGCAGTCGCAACCGTTGTCGCTGCACCAGGGACAAGTCGGCGAGCGCCGCAGTGACCTCGAGTCGATGCCGGGCCCGGCGATCATCCTGCCGGCAGTCTCAGAACCTGAGGTTCCACACCAGTTCGCCGCCGCCTCGCGCCGGATCGAACGTCACGCTGAGGCGCTGCGAGAGCCCGTCGCCCAGGAACGCGTCGTCGAACATCCGGCCGAAGAAGTTGCCGATGCTCATGCCGACGAGGACGTCGGACGGGTAATGCGCGCCGGCCTCGACGCGCGCCCAGCCGGTGGCGATGGTGAGCGCGTCCGTGCCGATGACGAGGGCGGTGCGCAGCGAGTCGTCCATCGGCGTGACCTCGAGGTTGTCGGCGGCCAGGGTGTCGGCAACCGCGGCGAAGGACGTATGACCGGACGGGAAGCTGTGCGAGCCACCGTTGGGTCGCGTGCGATTCACCGTGACCTTGAGACCTTCGGTCACGACCGACTCGGCAGCAATTGCGCCGAGGCCGACCAGGCTGCCGCTCAGCTTCGCATCCCACCACTGCGGGCCCGCGGCGCCGCCCGGAGTCGCAAATACGCTCGCGACGTAGGCCGCGCCCGCCGAGAACTCCAGGACGTTGCTCGCATTGCTGGCGTTGCTGGTGCTGCCGAAGACCGGGGTATTGTCGATGGCCCACGTGGAGACGCGCGTGTCCCAGTGATCGATCTGCATGACGGCCGCGCCGGCGAGCGGGGCCCAGACCCACGGATTCTTTGCCGCCTCCAGCGCGGCGTCGCCGACGCGGTCCCAACCGACTCGAAAGCTTGCGTTCTCGCCCCAGCGGCTGCCGTCCGGCAGCGTCGAGCACCCGCTCAGGAGCAAGGCGACGGCACACATCCGCAGAGTCATTGCAGCCTCCGTCCCGAGCCGGGGAATCGAGCCTGGTGGACAGGCGTGCAGTGTGGACGGTGATCGCCCGGTAGCGTCCGCTCCTGGATCACGATTGGCAATTCGCGTGATGCAAAAAGGCCCAGTGATTCGCCTCGGGACAGCCCGAGAATCCTGCGGGTAAATATTTCTTGTTCACCCGCGATTGGTTTTCCGCAGACCCGACGTCCAACGTCTGGGGGCCGGGGAAGTTCCCTCGGGTCACGGCGCATGTGCGCGCAGAAATTCGATGGAAATTTCTTGAACTTCCCGTCGCACCGCGAGTCCATTTTGAACCATGGCCAGCGACAACCGGATCACGGCACTCACGCTCAAGTCACGCCGCGCCGCGGTGGCGACACCGCTCCCTGACGCCGATCACCTGACCGCGTGGGCCGCGCACCGCGAAGCCCTCGACGTCGGTCGCATCATCGAGTCACATCACGCGGCGCTCG
>DAOMFD010000165.1:0-4331 GCA_035429605.1 Steroidobacteraceae bacterium
TGCCGGTGAGCTTCTTGTTGAGCTCGGGGATGACCTTGCCCACCGCCTTCGCGGCGCCGGTCGACGACGGGATGATGTTCTCGAGGATGCCGCGGCCGCCGCGCCAGTCCTTGTTCGACGGGCCGTCGACGGTCTTCTGCGTCGCGGTCGCCGCGTGCACGGTCGTCATCAGGCCGCGCTTGATGCCCCAGGTGTCGTTCAGCACCTTGGCCACCGGCGCGAGGCAGTTCGTGGTGCAGGACGCATTGGAGATGATCGCCTGCCCGGCGTAGGTCCGGTCGTTCACTCCGTAGACGAACATCGGCGTGTCGTCCTTGGACGGCGCCGACATGATGACCTTCTTCGCGCCGGCCGCGAGGTGCTTCTCCGCGGTCTCCTTGGTGAGGAACAGTCCCGTCGACTCGACCACCACGTCCGCGCCGACGTCCTTCCACTTGAGCTCGGCCGGGTCCTTGACCGCCGTCAGGCGGATCCTGCGGCCGTTGACCACCAGCGTGCTTCCCTCGACGGCGACGTCGCCCTTGAAGCGACCGTGCACCGAGTCGTACTTCAGCATGTAGGCCAGGTAGTCCGGCTCGAGGAGATCGTTGATGCCGACGATCTCGATGTCCTTGAAGTCGCGCACCGCCGCGCGGAACACCATGCGCCCGATCCGACCGAATCCATTGATGCCAACCTTGATCGTCATTGCTCGACCTCCCGGGAAGAAATTCCGTCAGCTGCGGGACTGCAGCAGTCCCTGTACCGTCCTGATCACGTTCTCGCGCGTGAAGCCGTAGTGCTCGAACAGCTGCTTCGCGGGCGCCGAGGCACCGAAGCTGTCCATGCCGATCACGGCACCGCCGCAGGATACGTATCGCCACCAGCCGTCGCGCACGCCGGCTTCGATCGCGACGCGTGGCACGCCCGGCGGCAGCACGCTGTCACGATACGGCTGCGGCTGCGCGTCGTAGGCGTCGGTGCACGGCATGGAGACAACGCGCACCTTGCGTCCGCCTTCCGCCAGGGCCTTCGCTGCATCCATCGCCAGCGCGATCTCCGAACCCGTCGCGATCAGCACGCAATCCGGCTTGCCCGCGCAGTCCGCCAGGACGTATCCGCCCTTGGCGATGTCGGCGACCTGACTCGCCTCGCGCGGCATGGCTGGAAGCGCCTGCCGGCTCAAAACAAGGCTCGTCGGCGCGGCGCGGCGGTCGACCGCGTCGGCCCACGCCACCGCCGTTTCCACCGTGTCGCAGGGCCGCCACACGCGCATATTCGGGATCAGACGGAGACTCGCGACGTGTTCCACGGGCTGGTGCGTGGGCCCGTCCTCGCCCAGCCCGATCGAGTCGTGCGTGTAGACCAGGATCACGCCCTGCTTCATCAGGGCCGCCATCCGCACGGCGTTGCGCGCGTAGTCCGAGAAGACGAGGAACGTGCCGCCGTAGGGCACGAAGCCACCGTGCAGCGACACGCCGTTCATGATCGCGGTCATGCCGAATTCGCGCACCCCGTAGTGCAGGTAGTTGCCGGCGATGTCCGCGTGCGTGACGGTCTTCGACCCCTTGTGATTCGTGTTATTGGAGCCGGTGAGGTCAGCCGACCCACCGAGCAGTTCAGGAATGACGGCGCCGAGCACGTTCAGCACCTGTTGCGATGAAGACCGGGTCGCCACGGCCGCAGGCTTCTCCTGCGCGGCGCGCATGAAATCGTCCAGTGCCTTGCGCCAGCCCTCCGGCAATCGCCCGGCGAGCCTGCGCTCGAACTCGGCGGCCAGCCCCGGGTGCGCATGGCGATAGGAAGCGAGCTTGGCCTGCCAGTCGCGCTCGGCCTTTGCGCCTCGCTCGCGCGCGTCCCAGGCGTGCTTGATCGGGTCGGGAATCACGAACGGCTCGTACGGCCAGCCGAGGCGCTCGCGCGCCGCGGCGACCTCGGCTTCGCCCAGCGCCGCGCCGTGCGTGGCCTCGGTGCCCTGCTTGTTCGGAGCGCCCCAGCCGATGATCGTCTTGCAGCAGATGAGCGTCGGCCGCGTGGTCTGCGCCGTGGCGGCGGCGATGGCGCGCTCGATCGCGCCAGCGTCGTGGCCGTCCACGTCGCGGATCACCTGCCAGCCGTAGGCCTCGAAACGCTTCGGGGTGTCGTCCGTGAACCAGCCGTGCACCTCGCCGTCGATCGAGATGCCGTTGTCGTCGTAGAAGGCCGTGAGCTTCCCGAGTCCGAGCGTCCCCGCCAGCGAGCACGCCTCGTGGGACACGCCTTCCATCAGGCAGCCGTCGCCGAGGAAGACCCAGGTGCGGTGGTCGACGACCTCGTGCCCGGGCCGGTTGAACGTCGCCGCCAGGATCTTCTCCGCCAGCGCCATGCCCACGGCGTTGGCGATGCCCTGGCCCAGCGGCCCCGTGGTCGTCTCGATGCCGAGGTGGGGATCGACTTCCGGGTGCCCGGCCGTGTGGGAGCCGAACTGCCGGAAATTCTTCAGGTCCTCGATGCCGAGCGGGTAGCCGGTCAGGTATAGCAGCGAGTACAGCAGCATCGAGCCGTGGCCGTTCGACAGCACGAAGCGATCACGATCGGCCCAGGTCGGGTTGGCCGGGTTGTGCTTGAGGTGGTCGCCCCACAGCACCTGTGCGATGTCCGCCATGCCCATCGGCATTCCCGGGTGACCGGAATTGGCTTTCTGGACCGCATCCATGCTCAAGGCACGGATCGCGTTGGCGAGCTGCCTGCGTGTCGGCATAGTCGGTGAACCCTCGAGGTAGTCACGTATTTTCGCGCCTCGGGTGCCGGGTTTGCAAAGTCGTGGATGATCACGATGGATGCCGGCGCGGGCGGGCTGCGATCCCCTGGGTTCCACGCCCCCGCGACGAAGCGTGCCGGCTATATCGATAGTGCCAGCCGGTTTGCCAAGCGGGCGCCCGGCGGCAGATACTTCGCGCCCTGTTGGTGCGACCGGAATGCCATTAATGTCAAACAGTTACCTGTTCACGTCGGAGTCCGTCTCGGAAGGCCATCCTGACAAGGTCGCCGACCAGATCTCCGACGCCGTGCTCGATGCGATGCTCGCGCAGGACAAGCGGGCCCGGGTCGCGTGCGAGACCCTGGTCAAGACCGGTGTCGCAATCGTCGCCGGCGAGGTGACCACCGAGGCCTGGGTCGACCTCGAGGAACTGGTGCGCGGCGTCATCACCGACATCGGCTACACCTCGTCGAACGTCGGGTTCGACGGCCGCACCTGCGGCGTGCTCAACATCATCGGCAAGCAGTCGCCCGACATCGCGATCGGCGTCGATCGCGCGAAGCCCGAGGAGCAAGGGGCCGGCGACCAGGGCCTGATGTTCGGCTACGCGTCGAACGAGACCGAGTCGCTGATGCCGGCACCCATCTGCTATGCACATCGCCTGGTCGAGCGCCAGGCCGAGGTGCGCAAGAGCCACCTCCTGCCGTGGCTGCGGCCGGACGCGAAATCGCAGGTGAGCTGCCGCTACGAGAACGGCAAGGTGGTCGGGCTGGACGCCGTCGTGCTGTCGACCCAGCACGACCCGGACGTGAAGCTCGAGGACCTGCGCGAAGCGGTCATGGAGCTCATCATCAAGCACGTGCTGCCGCGCGAGTGGCTCGGCAAGGGCACCAAGTTCCACATCAACCCCACGGGCAATTTCGTGATCGGCGGGCCGGTCGGGGACTGCGGGCTCACCGGCCGCAAGATCATCGTGGACAGCTACGGCGGCATGGCACGCCACGGCGGCGGCGCGTTCTCGGGCAAGGACCCGTCCAAAGTCGACCGCTCCGCTGCGTACGCAGCACGGTACGTCGCGAAGAACATCGTCGCGGCCAGACTCGCGGATCGCTGCGAAATCCAGATCTCCTACGCGATCGGCGTCGCCGAGCCGACCTCGATCACCGTCGAGACCTTCGGCACGGGCAAGGTCGAGCCGGCGCGCCTGGAGAAACTGGTGCGCGCGCATTTCGACCTGCGGCCCTACGGCATCATCAAGATGCTCGACCTCGTGCACCCGATGTACCGGCCGACGGCCGCCTACGGCCACTTCGGCCGGGAGCCGGTCCACATGACCTACAAGTGGAAGGAATACATCGGCGGCAAGAAGGTCGAGAAGAGCGAGGCGTTCACGGCCTTCACCTGGGAGAAGACCGACAAGGCCGAGGCGCTGCGGAAGGACGCCGGGCTGTAGGAAAATGGGGACATTCTCCTATTTCCCGAGGCGGGAAATAGGAGAATGTCCCCGCTTTCCGTTACAATTCGCCATCGCCTGAGGAGCGCTGCAACGGGCCCAAGCCCGCCAGGCTCAGGCACCTGGGTTATCCCAACCGCGCTCGCTGACCTCCGTGCA
>DAOMFD010000166.1:0-1717 GCA_035429605.1 Steroidobacteraceae bacterium
TGCCGGCCATGGCCGACGTGCAGCGGTCCCGTCGGGTTGGCGGATACGAATTCCACGATGACGCGCTGGCCGGCCCCGAGCTGGCTGCGACCGTAGGCCGTGCCGAGCTCGAGGACGCGGACGAGTTCCTGGTGGTACGCGGCCGGCGCGAGGTGGAAATTAATGAATCCGGGGCCGGCGATCTCGACCCTGGCGACGAGCGGGCTCGCCGGCAGTGCGTCCACGATGGCCTGGGCCACGTCCCGCGGCTTGCGCTTCGCCGACTTTGCAAGCTGCATCGCTGCGTTGGTCGCGAAGTCGCCGTGGGCGGTGTCGCGCGTGCGCTCGATCACCGGTGAGGTCGCGGTCGCGCCGGCCCCCTTGAGGTCGGCAGGCAGCGCCGCAAGCGCGTCCCGCACCAGAGTTTCGATCAGGTATTTCAAGGTGTTGCCCGGGCAAGCCGGCCGGCGAGGGCGGTCAGTCTAGGGAATTCCCGGCGGGGATGCGAGTCCAAGGCTCAGGCCGCTTGTCCCAGCCGGGCGAGAATCGCGGGCCAGCGCGGATCCGCGCGCAGGTTTTCGATCAGCGGGTCGAAGCGAATGAATACCAGCGCGCTGTCGTGCGTCTCGATGGCCTTGTCCAGCCATTCGAACGCGGTGTCGATTTCGCCGCGGGACGCGTGGACCTGGACCAGCTGATAGTCGGCGCCGCCGAGGTCCATCTGCATGAGGTTGCGTAGCGCCTCGTCGGATTCCGCCTGCTGGCCCAAAGCGTGCTGGACGATCGCGAGTCCCGTAAACCGCCAGAAGTCGCTCTGTTCGAGCTGCAGCTCCGCGTGCGCCCCCGGTGCGTCACCGCGTGCCAGCAGGACCTTCGCGAGGTTGAAGTGGCCGCTCAGCCATCCGGGACTCAGCGCCAGCACCTTCCGGCGCATGGCCTCGGCTTCCTCCAGGCGTCCGGCGTAGTAGCACACGTTGCCGCAGATCGCGTGCGGGTTCGCGCCCAGGGGATCGGCCGCGATGGCCAGCCGGCTGTAGCGAAGTGCGTCGTCCAGTCGGCCGCGGCGGATGGCGAGGTTCGCGGCCCGCGTCAGGATGCGCTGGTTGTTCGGTTCGAGCTGCAGCGCCCGCTCCACGCGCCGCAGCCCGAAGTCGACGTCACGCGCTTCGATCACGTCGAAGTATCCGAGCAGCGACAGGGGTTCGGCCAGGTCCGGATCCAGGGCCAGCGCCTTCTCCGACTCGGCTCGCGCCTTGCGCGCCCCTTCTGCGTAGTCGATCAGCTGGTTGTTCGCCATGCCCCAGTAGACGGCGCCGAGCAGTCCATGCGCTGGCCCGAAGTCCGGGTCGATCGCCAGTGCGGCCTCGAGTTCGACGATGGCCTGCTCGTAGCCGGACTTCGACGCGAGTTCGAAGAAGTGCCGGCCGCGCAGGAAATGCGTGTATGCCTCGGGGTCGGTCTGCCGCGCCTTCGGTGCCGGGCGGCCGAGCAGCTTGATCTCCAGCTCGCGCGTGACCGCCGCGGCGATCTCGTCCTGGACCGCGAAGATGTCGCTCAGGTTGCGATCGAAGGCCTGCGACCAGACGTGCGAGCTGTCACTGGCGCGGATCAGCTGTGCCGTGATGCGGATGCGATCGCCGGACCGGCGCACGCTGCCCTCGAGCACGTGCGCGACGCCGAGTTCCCCGGCGATCGCCGCGATGCCCAGCTGCCGCCCCCTGAACGAGAACGACGAGGT
>DAOMFD010000166.1:1817-4317 GCA_035429605.1 Steroidobacteraceae bacterium
AGGATCAGCGCCATCGGGAAGCCGATCGCGAGCAGCACGAAGACGAGCTTCAGTCCCCAGGCCGGCACGTCGAGCATGCCGAGCAGCAGTTCAGCGACCTGCAGGAGCAGCCAGGACGACGCCAGGTAGACCAGCGCGGTCCGGATGACTCTGCGACGCTTGAGCTCCGCGAGAAATCGCATTCAGGTCCTGCCCCCCGATCCCCGGTCGGACGACCCGGGTCTCGCTGGCACGAGAGTACGCGGACCCACGGGCGCGTGGTAGCGCCTAGAACAGTTCCAGCGGGTCCACGTCCAGCGACCAGCGCGCCTTGCGCGCCTCGGGCAGGATCTCGAGCGCCGGGACCCAGCGGGCGAAGAGCCGCTGCAGCGGAGCGTGCGACGCGGCGTGCAGCAGGAGTTGCGCGCGGTAGTGCCCGGCCCGCCGCTCCATCGGTGCCGACGCAGGCCCGAGGACCTCGACGTCCCGGCCGGCGAGCGAAATGGCGATGCTCCGTGCTCGATCCAGGAACTCGAGCGGCGCCTCGCGGCGGGCGGCTTCCGCCCGCAGTACCGCGATCCTGGCGAACGGCGGCCAGCGCGCCTGCCTGCGTTCCTCGAGCGCGGCCACGGCGAATGCGTCGTAGCCGCCGCCGACGAGTTGCGCGAGCAACGGGTGTTCCGGGAATTGTGTCTGGATCAGCACCTCGCCGGGACGCTCCGCGCGGCCGGCGCGCCCAGCGACCTGGATGATGGTCTGCGCGAGCCGCTCGCTGGCGCGGAAGTCCGTGCCGAACAGGCCCTGGTCGGCGTTGAGCACGACGACGAGGCTCACGTCGGGGAAATGGTGTCCCTTCGCCAGCATCTGCGTGCCGACCAGCAACCGGACCTCGCCGCGCGTGACGCGATCGAGCGCCGCCTCCAGCGCGCCACGGCGACGCACCGCGTCGCGATCGATGCGGGCGAGCGGGGTGCCGGGAAACAGCTGCGCGAGGGTCTCTTCGATGCGCTCGGTGCCTTGCCCCACGGGCTTCACCGGCTCGCCGCAGCTCGCGCATGTCTCGGGCAGCTGCTGCTCGGTGCCGCAGTGATGGCAGTGCAGGCGCCGATCGCGCAGGTGCACGGTCATGCGCGCGTCGCAGCGCGGGCAGGGAGCGATCCAGCCGCAGGACGGGCAGAACAGCGTTGGCGCGTAGCCGCGGCGATTGAGGTACAGCAGCACCTGCCCGCCCGCGTCGAGGTGCCGCTGGATCGCGAGCATGGTCGGAGTGGCGATGCCCTGCGTGTCGGCGTGCCGGCGCAGGTCGACGACCTGCAAGCGCGGTTGCGTGGCGCCCGCCGTGCGGTTCGGCAGGGGCAGCAGCGTGGTCTTCCCGGAGTTGGCGCGCTCGAGACTCTCGAGCGAAGGGGTCGCCGAGCCGAGGACGACCGGAATGGCCAGGCGTTGCGCTCGAGCGAGAGCGAGGTCGCGCGCCGAGTAACGGAATCCTTCCTGCTGCTTGTAGGACGGGTCGTGCTCCTCGTCCACGACGATGAGTCCCGGTCGCCTGAGGGGTGCGAAAACGGCGGATCGCGTACCGATCACCACCGGGGCGGCACCGCTGCGGGCCGCTCGCCAGGCACGAAGGCGTTCCTGGTCGGTGAGCGAGGAGTGCAGCACCGCGAGTGGCGCGGCGAAGCGTGCCGCGAAGCGGGCCACGAGCTGCGGCGTCAGGGCGATCTCCGGCACCAGCACGAGGGCCTGTTCGCCACGAGCCACGACCGCTTCGATCGCGCGCAGGTACACCTCGGTCTTGCCGCTGCCCGTGACGCCGTGCAGCAGGAACGAAGCGTTGCGCCCGCGGGCCGCGGCGATGGCATCGATTGCGGCGCGCTGCTCCGCGGTCGGCTCCGGGGCCGGACCGGCGTGCGTCTCGCTGCGGGGCAGGGCGGGCTCGGCCGTCCGCAGTCGAGTGATCCAGCCGCGCTTCTCGAGTTCGCGGGCGTGGTCGCGCCACCGGACGGAAAGTGTCGCGAGGCCGGCAGCGTCGGCACTGTCGCGATCCGCGAGGAACTGCGCCATGTCCCGCAGCCGGTTCGCACGACCGGACAGGGCAGGCAGGCTGCCCGTGCGCACCGCCGCGCTGAGCGACCATCGTTCGGTGGTCTCGACCATCGAGTCGCCGGTGCGCAGCGGCGCCGGCAACGCCGCCGCGATCACTTCGCCGGGCGGATGACGGTAGTAGTCGGCGGCCCAGCGCAGCAGGTCCAGGAGCGGCGCGTCGATCGCCGGCTCATCGTCGATGATCGCGACGGCTGCCTTGAGTTTCGCGTCCGGCAGCTCCGAGTGATCGCGCAGCTCGACCAGCACTCCGACCACGCGACGCTTCCCGAACGGGACCCACAACCGCACCCCGGGCACGAGCATTTCCTGGGTGCAATGCGGCGGTGCGCGGTAGTCGAAGACGCGGCGCAGCGGCGTGTCGATGGCGACGGCGAGGACCGGGCTCACGGTCGAGCAGGCTTATGTGAAGTTGTCCACA
>DAOMFD010000167.1:0-1716 GCA_035429605.1 Steroidobacteraceae bacterium
GCGGCGCGGCCCGCGAGTGCGATCGCTACCTGATGGGCAAGACCGACCTGCCATAGGAATAGGGGACATTCCCCTATTTATTGCGCGGAGTAGACGCGCACTAGATCGTAGAGGAAGTCGCGCCCGTCGTAGAGCGACTGCACGCGAATGCGCTCGTTCAGGCCGTGGATCCCGCCGAGGTCCGGGTCGAAGAACAGCACGCCGATGCCGTAGGTCGGGATGCCAGCCGCCCCGAGGAACTGCCCGTCCGTCGCGCCTGCCTGGAACAGCGGCAGCACGGGCACGCCCGGGAATACCTTCGCGGCCACCTGCTCGATCGGCCCCATGATCTCGGGCGTGAGCGGCGGGGCCTTGGCCATCGGCCCGCGGGTCTCGAGGGTCGTGACCTTGATCTCCGGGTCGGCCACCACGCGTTCGAGCGCCTGGCGGACGTCCTCGAACGACTGGTCCGGGTAGATCCGGCAGTTGACGTTGGCGCGCGCGCGTTGCGGCAGCGCGTTGGTCGCGTGGCCGGCGTCCATCATCGTCGCGACACACGTCGTGCGCAGCATCGCGTTCCAGGTCGGGTCCTGCGTGATGGTCGCGATGGCCTGCGCGTCGGACGGGTTCTTCACCAGGGCGCGCATCGCCGCGCCCGTCGCCCCGCCCTTGATGTCCGCCATGCGCGTGAAGTACACGCGCGTCGCGTCGTTGAGCCGAACCGGGAATTCGAATGCACTGAGGTGGATCAGGCCCGCGGCCAGCCGGTAGATCGCGTTGTCCTTGACCGGCCGCGAGCTGTGGCCGCCCGGGTTGCGCACCTCGAGCGAGTAGTTCTGGCTCGCCTTCTCGCCCGCCTGCACCGTCAGCATGACACGACGACCCTGCTCGTCGAGCGTGCCCCACGCGCCCTCGTTGAGCGCGAAGGCGGCGTCAATCAGGTCGCGTTGCTGGGTCGAGAGGTATTCCGCTCCGTTGAAGGCGCCGCTCGTCTCCTCGCCGCAGGTGAGCGCCATCTTGACGGTACGGCGCGGCTTGTAGCCGTCCTGCAGGAACCGCACGAGCGTGTCCACCCAGATCGAGGCCATGGCCTTGTCGTCGGCGACGCCGCGCGCGTAGAAGTAACCGTCCTCCTCGTAGAGCGTGAAGGGGTCGCGCGTCCAGTCCGCGCGCTTCGCCTCCACGACGTCGATGTGGGCGAGCAGCAGCATCGGTCGCTCGGTCGCGTCCGTGCCCGGCAGGATCGCGACGAGCCCGCCCTCCTTCGGATGATCCGGCACGGTGAACAGGTGAATGTCGCTCTCGGGCATGCCTGCCTTGCGCAGCCTGGCCGCCATCTTTTCCGCAGCCTCGGTGCAGTTGCCCGAGGACAGCGTGGTGTTGGTCTCGACGAGCTCCTTGAAGAGCTCGCGATAGGCGACCTGGTCGGGCCGCAGCGCGTCGGCCGGCGCAGGTGTCGCGGTCAGCAGGCACAGCGCGGCACAGGTCGCAACGATCGGCAGTCGCATGCTCTTCACGTGACCAGCCCTCGGGAAAGCAGACAAGAAGGGGGTCGTCATCGTATCAGGCGGCACGACGACGACCGGGGACATTCTCCTATTTCCCGCCGCGGGAAATAGGAGAATGTCCCCATCTCCTACTGGAACGGCTTCGCGCGCTCGACGAGTTCCGCGAGACCGGGTTCGTCCGGGTTCCACGGCTTGCCCGGGTGGATGATCGAGAGCTGGCAGCTCTCCG
>DAOMFD010000167.1:1816-4313 GCA_035429605.1 Steroidobacteraceae bacterium
TCGTCCGGGTTCCACGGCTTGCCCGGGTGGATGATCGAGAGCTGGCAGCTCTCCGCGGCCTCCACCAGCTGCGCATATGTGCCCGCCTTGAGATCGGCGATGTAGGCCTGCTTGTTGTCGTTGTAGGCGAACATGCGCGGGTTGACCTGCGTGCACTCGTTGCACGTCGAGCACCGGATGGTCTCGATGTAGGGTTCGTCGGGATTGCGCGCCACCTCGGCGGCTTCCTCGGCGGCGACTGGTGCGATCGCGGCACCCGCGTCCTTGCCCGTAACCTCCGGCAGTGCGGGACCCTGCGTCGCGGGCGCACCCTGCAGCGTCTGCTGGTGCTGCTCCTCCCACGCCTGCCGCTCCTTCGCGAGCAGCCTTTCCACGCGCGAATCGTGCACGCCGCCCAGTTCCTGCAGGCGGTGCCAGCCTTCGCGACAGCGCACGGCCGCGCGCACCAGCCTGTCATCCACGACCAGTCGACACAAAAGGTCGCCATCGTCCACCGCCAGCACGTACGGCACGCCGCTCGCCGCGTCCTGCGGTGGATGCTCGAGCCATTCGTGCGCCGGGATCATCGTGTCGCCCCACGCTGCCCGCGGCACGGCGGCGAAGTGGCTGCCACAGCGGGCGTCGCACAACGCGAAGTCGAGGAACGTGAAGGCGACCTGCTCGGTCACGGACTGCAGGTCCTGGTCGGCATAGGCGAGCGTCTCGACCGGCCAGTCGCGCTCGACCTGCGGATTGTTCTCGAGCGAGAACCGCGACGCGAGGTCCGGTCCAGCGGCTGGATCGTAGCTGAACGCTGGAAACGCCCGGGACTGCATCGCCGCCGCGGATGACAGGTACGTAGGCAGGGCCCCATCTGCTGGTCCGGCATACACGCTGAAGAGCGCCGGTCCCGCATGACGCAACCCGTGCAGGAGTCGCGATCGCAGCTGCACCAGATTCGACGCGGCGGACTGCAGCACGAACACGTCGTCGAAGCTGAGCGCCGCACTCGCGAGCTGCGCGCTCCGCAGCCCGAAGGCCGGGTGACCGCGGCCCGGCGCAAAGTCCTCGACGAGGTCCTCGACCTGCACCAGGACCTTGATCGGCACGCCGGACGAGAGCGCCTCGGCGAGCCGCGCGGGCCCGCTGTCTCCGGGTCGACCCAGGCAGACCAGGTAGTCCGGGAAGAACTGCAGGTCATGTGCGGTGACGGCGTCGCCGTCCAGCGCGGCGAAGATCGGGTCGTGCAGTTCCTCGAGGTAGCTGCCCTCGACTTCCAGCTCGGCCACCTGCAGCGCCGCGACCAGCTCTGCAAGCTCCGGCAGGCGCTCACGGTAGGCCGCAAGCGCGGCCCCGGCGTCCTCGAAGGCGAATTGATGGAATCGCGCGTCCGCACCCACCGCTGGTGCGAAGAACCGTTGCGACCGAAGCACCGCCAGCGCTCGCTCGATGCGGGCACGGCGCCGGTCGCTCAGCCCGCCCGCCGGGCCGACTCGCTGCAGCATGCGCGACATTGCAGCGAAGTCGAACAACCCGTGATGGGCGGCGCCGAACGAGGATTTCAACGCAGGCTGCAGCAGCGCCTGCTCGGACCTCATGTAGTCCGCGCGCAGGATCTCGCCGAGCCTGATCGACAGCTGCTCGATACGCGCGCGCGCGGCCTGGGCCTTCTGCCCCTGCACGGCGGACCACGCGTGCCGGACGAGGCGCCCTGGCAACGATGCGTCGCAATCGGCAACTTCACCGTCGACGTCGAACGCTTCGCGCGCACGGGCACCATCGCGGGCAAACGCCGCATCGGCTCCCGCGATCACCTGCGTCGCCTCGCCCCACACAGCCGTCAGCTTCCCGTGTGCACCTTTCGCGACCCGACGGCGGATCTGCTTCTCGACCTTGAGCACGCGCCGGCGCAGCGCCTCGCCGGTCGCTCCCGCGGGGGCGACCTTGCGCAGTGCGCGATCGACCACGTCGGACAGCGGCTGAATGCAGTCCTCGCCGGCGTCGCAGAGGACGACGGGAAAGTCGTGGCGAAGTGCATCCAGGTCGCGATACCGCGCGAGCAGCGCGGGACGCAGGCCGGGGACTGCCGCGGCGGCACTCTCCTGAAGGCGACCGGTGAGGTGGAAGACGACCTGTGACCTGAGCTGGCTGTCCATGGTTACTGCGGCCACACGGTGAACTTGTCGAATTCCGCATCGAGCGTGCCGCGAATGCGCTCCGCGGTTCGCAGGGCGCCCGCCTGCCTTAGATCCTCGTAGCACGGCACTTCGGGGTTGCGGTACAGGATGCCGACCGGGATCGGATCATCGATCGACGCGACCTCCCGCGCCCGGTTCATGTCCGACGGATCGTGCTGCTCGACGTTGTGATAGATCTTCTGCAGGGCCGGGCTCAACCCGATGCCATCCGCGTGCGTGAGCATCAGCATCCTCTGTGGGTCGTGCACCCACGGCTCGAACATGTTGCCCACGAACTCGGGGCAGCGCTGCAGGATGCGCACGAACGAGAAGCCGCGGTG
>DAOMFD010000168.1:0-4269 GCA_035429605.1 Steroidobacteraceae bacterium
AGCCGACGCGGCCGTTGCCGTCGCCCACGACCGTGAGCGCGGTGAAGCCGAACTGCCGGCCGCCCTTGACGACCTTCGCGACGCGATTGACCGTGACGAGCTTCTCGATGAACTCGTCGGCGGCCGCGGCTTTCTCAACTCTCGCCATTGCTGCTCCTGCGGATCAGTGCGGTGTGGGGCTCAGAATTCGAGCCCGTGCTCGCGCGCGGACTCGGCGAGCGCCTTGACCCGCCCGTGGTACTTGAAGCCGGACCGGTCGAACGCCACCTGCGTGACGCCCTTGGCCTTGGCGCGCTCGGCGATCGCCTTGCCGACCGCCTTGGCCGCCTCGACGTTGCCCGTGCCCTCGAGCCCCGCGATCACGTCCTTCTGCACGGTCGAGGCCACGGCGATCACCCGCGACTGCGGGTCGAACACCTGGGCATAGATGTGCCGGGGCGTCCGGTGCACCGACAGGCGCATGACCTTCAGTTCCCGGATCTTGGCGCGTCCGCGGCGGGCGCGCTTCTGTCGACTTGCTGTCTTTTCCATGGCGTCACCCTTACTTCTTCTTCGTTTCCTTGAGCTCGATGCGCTCACCGGAATAACGAACGCCCTTGCCCTTGTAGGGCTCCGGGGCACGGTACGCGCGGATCTCCGCGGCGACCTGGCCCACCTGCTGCTTGTCCGCGCCCTTCACCAGGATCTCGGTCTGGGTCGGGGTCTCGACCGTGATGCCTTCCGGCACCGCGTAGACGACCGGATGCGAAAAGCCGAGCGTGAGGTTGAGGTTGCGGCCCTGCGCCTGCGCGCGGTAGCCGACGCCCACGAGCTCGAGCTTCTTCTCGTAGCCCTTGGACACGCCCTCCACGACGTTGGCGAGGTTCGCGCGCAGCGAGCCCGCGTGCATCAGCGCGTCGTGCGCCGGCTCGACGACCTCGACCCGCACGGACTGCCCTTCCTGGACGATGCCGAGGCCGCGGCGCAACGGCAGCGCGAGCGTGCCCTTGGCGCCCTTCACGGTGACCTTGTCACCGTCCACGGTGGTGGTCACGCCCTGTGGCAGCGTGACCGGCTTTCTTGCGACTCGTGACATGGTGTGAATCCTGTTTCCGGCACCGCGATCAGGACACGATGCAGAGGATCTCGCCGCCGTGGCCGCCGGCCCGCGCCTCGCGGTCCGTCATCACGCCGCGCGAGGTGGAGACGATGGCCACGCCCATGCCGCCGAGGATGCGCGGCAGGTCGTCCTTGCCCTTGTACACGCGCAGCCCGGGACGGCTGACGCGCTCGAGGCGGTCGATGACCGGGCGGCCCTGGTAGTACTTGAGGCGCAGCGTCAGCGTGGACTTGCCCGCGTCGGTGGCGACCGCGAAGTCCTCGATGTAGCCCTCTTCCTTCAGCACCTTGGCGAGCGCGAGCTTCATGCGCGACGCCGGCATGCCGACCTCCGGCTTGCCCGAGCGCTGCCCGTTGCGGATGCGGGTGAGGAAGTCCGCGATGGGATCCGTCATGCTCATGTCTTGCTCCGTTACGCGGCCTTACCAGCTGGCCTTGCGCAGGCCCGGGACGTCGCCGCGCATGGTCGCCTCGCGCAGCTTCTGGCGGCCGAGGCCGAACTTGCGGTAGACGCCACGCGAGCGGCCCGTGATCGAGCAGCGCTTGCGGATGCGCGACGCCGACCCGTCGCGCGGCAGGCTCTGCAGCTTGCGCGTCGCCTCCTCGCGCTCCGCGTCCGTGGACTTCGGGCTGCGGATCGTCTCCTTGAGAGCGGCCCGCTTCGTGGCCTGCTGCTTCACGAGCCTGGCGCGGCGTTTCTCGCGCTCGATCATGCTGGTCTTCGCCATTGGGCCTGCCCTTACTTGCGGAACGGGAAGTTGAAGGATTCGAGCAGCGCCCGCCCCTCACGGTCGTCCCGCGCCGTCGTGGTGATCGTGATGTCCATGCCGCGGATCGCGTCGATCTTGTCGTAGGCGATCTCGGGGAAGATGATCTGTTCCTTGACGCCGAAGCTGTAGTTGCCGCGGCCGTCGAACGAGCGGGCCGACACGCCGCGGAAGTCGCGGATGCGCGGCATCGCCACGTTGATCAGGCGGTCGAGGAACTCGTACATGCGCGCGCCGCGCAGCGTCACCTTGGCGCCGACCGGGATGCCGGCCCTGAGCTTGAACGACGCGATCGCCTTGCGCGACTTGGTGACGAGGGGCTTCTGGCCGGTGAGCGCCGTGAGGTCGCCCACCGCGCCGTCCATCGCCTTCTTGTCGGCGACCGCCTCGCCCACGCCCATGTTGACCGTGATGCGCGTGATCTTCGGCACGCGCATGGGGTTGGTGAGCTCGAGGCTCTTCATGAGCTCGGGCACGACCTTCTCCCGGTAATACGTCTGCAGCCTGGCCATCAGTGCGAACCTCGCCTCAGGCGTCCACGACTTCGTCGTTGGACTTGAAGTAGCGCACGCGACGGCCGTCGGCCAGCGTGCGGATGCCCACGCGGTCGCCCTTCTTCGCGGCCGGGTTCCAGAGCAGGACGTTCGAGAGGTGCAGCGAGGCCTCCTTCTCGACGACGCCGCCCTGCGTGCCCTTCTGCGGGTTGGGGCGCGTGTGGCGCTTGACCATGTTCACGTTCTCGACGAGCACGCGGTCGTTCGCGAGCACCCGGATCACGGTGCCGCGCCGGCCCTTCTCGCGGCCGGCGATCACGACCACCTCGTCGCCCTTGCGGATCTTGTTCATGCCTGTTTCCCCGATCCCGCTCAGAGCACTTCCGGCGCGAGCGAGATGATCTTCATGAACTGCGCGGTGCGCAGCTCGCGGGTGACCGGCCCGAAGATGCGGGTGCCGATCGGCTCGAGCTTGTTGGTGAGCAGCACGGCGGCGTTGCCGTCGAAGCGGATCAGCGAGCCGTCCGGCCGGCGCACGCCGTGCGCCGTGCGCACCACGACCGCGTCGTAGATCTCGCCCTTCTTCACCTTGCCGCGCGGGATCGCGTCCTTGACGCTCACCTTGATGACGTCGCCCACCGAGGCGTAGCGGCGCTTCGAGCCGCCGAGCACCTTGATGCACATGAGGCTGCGCGCACCGCTGTTGTCGGCCGCCGCGAGCATGGTTCGCATCTGGATCATGGTCGGTCTCCTCGCGCCCGGCTCAGGCCTGGTCGGCGCGTCGCACGACGCGCACCAGCCGCCACGACTTGCGGCTCGACAGGCGGCGGCACTCCGCGATGTCCACGAGGTCGCCCTCGCGGCCCTCGCCGTGCTCGTCGTGCGCGAGCAGCTTGGTCGTGCGGCGCACGTACTTGCCGTACTTGTCGTGCTTCACGAGGCGCTCGACGGCGACCGTGATCGTCTTCTGCATCTTGCTGCTCACGACGCGTCCCGTGAGGGTGCGCTTGGCGCCCTCGGCGCCCGTCTCCGCGACGGCTGGCTCGCTCATCTCTTGGCACTCCCGTTGGCTGCCGCGCGGGCCTGCTCGCCCTGCACGGTCTTCACGCGCGCGATGTTGCGGCGCACCTTGCCCGCCTGGTCGGGCTTCGTGGCCTGGCCCGACGCCTGCGCCATGCGCAGGTTGAACTGCTCGCGGCGCAGCTTGAGGAGTTCCTCGCTGAGCTCCGCCGGAGTCTTCGCCCTTATGTCCTTGGCCTTCATCAGCGCACCTGCCGCTTGACGAACAACGTGTCGACCGAGAGCTTGCTCGCCGCCAGGCGGAACGCCTCGCGCGCGATGTCCTCGGTGACGCCTTCCATCTCGAAGAGCACCTTGCCGGGCTGCACGCGCGCGACGTAGTACTCGATGTTGCCCTTGCCCGAGCCCATGCGGACCTCGAGCGGCTTCTTGGTGATCGGCACGTCCGGGAACACGCGGATCCACACCTGCCCGCCGCGCTTCACGTAGCGCGTCATGGCGCGGCGCGCCGCCTCGATCTCGCGCGCGGTCATGCGCGCCCGGCTCACGGCCTTGAGCCCGTAGTCACCGAAGGCGACCGACGAGCCGCGCTGCGCGAGGCCGCCGTTCTTGCCCTTGTGCTGCTTGCGGTACTTGGTTCGCTTGGGTTGCATCATGGTGCTGTCTCCTCTCGCCCAGGCGCGGCCCTCAGGCCGGCTCCGCCTGCGCGGGCGCGGCCGCGGCCTCGGGCGCCTCGACCTGCGCCGGCTGGTCGAACACCTCGCCCTTGAAGATCCACACCTTGACGCCGATCACGCCGTAGGTCGTGCGCGCCTCGGCGAGCCCGTAGTCGATGTCCGCGCGGAACGTGTGCAGCGGGATGCGGCCCTCGCGCGACCACTCCGTGCGGG
>DAOMFD010000169.1:0-4267 GCA_035429605.1 Steroidobacteraceae bacterium
GAAGCGGGCCGCGCCCAGGGCAGCTTCCCGTTCCAGGCCACGAGCGTGATGTCGCCGTTGCCGCGCTCGCACCACTGGGTCGACGGATCCGCGTACGTCAATCACGTCGAACTGGTGCGCAAGGCTCGCGGCGCGGTCATGCCGCCGAGTTTCTGGACCGATCCGCTCGTCTACCAGGGCGGGTCCGACGACTTCCTGGCGCCGATGGCCGACGTGCCACTCCCGAGCGAGGATCACGGCATCGATTTCGAAGGCGAAGTCGCCGTGATCACCGACGACGTCCCGATGGGCACGGACGCGGCACGGGCCGCCGGCCACATCAAGCTCGTGATGCTGGTCAACGACTGGTCGCTGCGCCAGCTGATTCCCGCGGAGCTGGCGAAGGGTTTCGGGTTCTACCAGTCGAAGCCAGCCACGTCGTTCTCGCCGGTTGCGGTGACTCCGGACGAGCTCGGCGACGCCTGGGATGGAGGCAAGGTGCTGCTGCCGCTCGTCTCGCACGTGAACGGGCAGCTGTTCGGGCGCCCGGACGCCGGTGTCGACATGACGTTCGACTTCCCGCGCCTCATCGAGCACGTGACGCGCACGCGTCGGCTCGGCGCCGGGGCCATCGTCGGCTCCGGCACGGTGTCGAACTACGATCGTTCGCGTGGATCCTCGTGCATCGCGGAGCGGCGCATGCTCGAGCAACTCGAGCAGGGCAGGCCGCTGACTCCCTTCCTCAGGTTCGGCGACCGCGTGCGCATCGAGATGTTCGACCGGTCCGGCGCCAGCATCTTCGGCGCGATCGACCAGGGGGTCGTGCCTGCGGCGTGATCTCCGTGCGAGAATCCGCCGCCATGATCTTCGCCAACCTCGAGCAGCTGCCACCCGACCCGATCCTCGGCGTGACGGCCGCGTTCCGCGCCGACCCCGCCGCTGACAAGATCGACCTCGGCGTCGGCGTGTACCGCGACGAACGCGGCGAAACGCCCGTGCCTGAGGCCGTGCGCGAGGCCGAGCGCGCCGTGCTTGCGGAGCAGCGCAGCAAGACCTACGTCGGCCCCCTGGGCAACCTCGAATTCAACGAGCGGATCGTGGCGCTCGCCCTCGGGCCGCTCGCGGCCGGCTTGCGCGACCGCACCGCCACCATCCAGACCGTCGGCGGCTGCGGTGCGCTGCGTCTCGGAGCCGAACTCATCCGGGCGTCGCGGCCGGACGCGATCGTGCACGTCAGTGATCCGACCTGGGCGAATCACGAGCCGCTGCTGGGGACCAGCGGCCTGTCACTGCAGCGCTATCCCTATTACGACCCGGCCACGCGCGGAGTGGATTTCGAGCGGATGCGCGATCACATCGCCAGCCTGCCTTCGGGCTCGATCGTGCTGCTGCACGCGTGCTGCCACAACCCGACGGGGGCGGACCTCGGCCAGGACCAATGGCGGGCGCTCGGCGACGTGATCGAATCCCATGGCCTGGTCCCGTTCGTGGACCTCGCCTACCAGGGTTTCGGCGACGACGTCGAGTCGGACGTCTACGGCCTGCGGCACCTCGCGACCCGAGTCCCGCAACTGCTGCTCGCCCTGTCGTGCTCCAAGAATTTTGGCCTCTACCGCGAGCGGACCGGGGCGCTGGCGGTGGTGTCCGCCTCGATCTCGGGCGCAGCCGCGATCGCCACCCACCAGGCGCGCACGGCGAGACGCATGTATTCCATGCCGCCGGACCACGGCGCTGCCGTGGCCGCTCGTGTCCTCGGCGATGACGGGCTCAAGGCGCAATGGATCACGGAGCTCGCCGCCATGGTCGCACGCATGAAGGGGCTGCGCGCGCTGCTGGCCGACAAGCTGGCGCAGCGCCGGCCGGGCAAGGATTTCACGTGGGTCACGTGCCACCGCGGCATGTTCTCGCTGACCGGCGTGACAGCGTCCGGCATCGTGGAGCTGCGCGACCGGTTTCACGTGTACGTGCCGCCGGATGGGCGCATCAACATCGCCGGTGTCAGCGAGGCCAACGTGGACCGCGTCGCCGACAGCTTGTCGGCGGTGCTGCACTGAAGCCCGCGGCGGCGACGCGCGACGAGGCCGCGGCAGGGGGAACATGATCAGGCTGACACGTTACCAGTGGACGGTGCTGCTGGCCGCATGGCTCGGCTGGGGCTTCGACGTATTCGACGGCCTGCTGTTCAACTACGTCGCGCCGAATTGCGTGCCCACGTTGCTCGGCCTGGAGATCGGCAGCCCCGAGGCCAAGCAGGCGACGCTGTTCTGGACCGGGCTGCTCACGTCCGTGCTGCTGCTCGGATGGGCGGCAGGCGGCATCCTGTTCGGCATGGTCGCCGACCGCATCGGCCGCACGCGCACGCTGATGCTCACGATGCTGCTCTACGCGCTCGGCACGGCCGCGTGTGCCGCCGCGCCGAGCATCGCGTTCCTCGTGGCCTTCCGCCTGATCGCGAGCCTCGGAATCGGCGGCGAGTGGGCTGCCGGAGCGTCGATGGTCGCAGAAGTCGTCCCCGAGGAGCAGCGTGTGGAGGCGGGTGCGCTGTTGTACACGGCCGCGCCGCTCGGCCTGTTCCTCGCGACCTTCGTGAATCACCAGGTCGCGGCCGTGTGGATGGCGGAGTCACCGGAGACCTCGTGGCGGGTCGTATTCCTGTTCGGGCTGGTCCCTGCGGCCGTCGCGTTCCTGGTCCGCATGTTCGTGCGCGAGCCGGAGCGATGGAAGGCGGTCAAGCAGCGGGCGCCGGCCCCGACGCTGCGCGACGTGTTCGCGCCGGGAGTGGTCGGCGTGACCATCCGCGGCACGCTCATGGCCATCGTCGCGCTGATCTCGTGGTGGAGCTGCAATGCGTTCATCCCGGCGGTTTCCTCCGGGCTCGCACAGGCGGCGGCGCAGGCGGCGGGCCTCGAGCGGGGCGCGACCCTCGCGCTCGTGGAGTCGTGGAAGACGCAGGCCATGGCGTGGTTCAACCTCGGCGGCCTGATCGGCACGCTGCTCACCATCCCGATTGCGAAGCACCTCGGCCGCAAGCCGATGTTCGCGATCTACTTCGCGCTGTCGGCAGCCGCGATCTACGCGGCGTTTGGCCTCGACTGGCCGCCCGAAACGCGGCTCCACCTGTATTTCTTCATCGGCCTGTCGGTGTTCGGCATCTTCGGCAGCTTCACGTTCTACCTGCCCGAGTTGTTCCCGACGCGGCTGCGCGGCACCGGCTCCGGTTTCTGCTACAACGTCGGGCGAATCGTCGCGGCCGCCGGTCCCTTCGCGGTCGGCGCCGTTGCGGCACGGGGGGTGGACCACGCGCTGGAGGCCATTTCCCTGGTCGCGCTGGTCCCGTTGGCGGGACTGCTGTTCGTGCCGTTCATCGTCGAGACGCGCGGCCGGGTGCTGGCGGACTAGCCGCAGGGCGACCCTTGCTATAGAATCCCGGCTCCTTGAGTCGGATCCGTATCCAAGTCATTGATTGGATTCGATTCATGGCCGTGCAGGCAGGCCCATGGAACGGGGCTCGCCGGTCCGGCGGGAGATTCGCCTGAGAAATCCCCCTGAGCGGGGATTTTTCATTTGCGGTGGGAGCTTACGGGCGCCCGGCCGCGAACCAACGAATGGGCCGCCGGCCCATTTTTTGTTTTTGCGCGTTGCGCAGGGACGGGTGAATGCTCAGGGACACGCTGACGGCGCTCCTGCGACCGGTGGTCGAGGAACTCGGCTACGTGCTCTGGGAGGTCGAGTGCGCGGCCGGGCGCGGCAGCGGCTTCGTCCGCCTCTACATCGACGCGGAGGCGGGCGTGACGCTCGATGACTGCGAGCGCGTGAGCCGCGCGGTGAGCGAGGTGCTCGACCGCGAGGACCCGGTGGCCGGCCAGTACACCCTCGAGGTGTCGTCGCCCGGACTCGAGCGGCCGCTCAGGACCGCGGCGCACTTCGCGCGGTTCGTGGGAGAGACGGTGTTCGTGGAACTCGCGGAGCCGCTGGACGGGCGGAGGCGCTTCAAGGGACCGCTGCTCGCAGCCAGCGGCGGGACGATCGAGGTCGATATCGACGGGCGGCGTTACGTGCTGCCGGTCGCTGGAATACGCAAGGCGCACCTGGCGCCCTAGGCTTGAACCCCGCCGAGCGGGAGGACGATGCGATGAACAAGGAAATCCTGATGGTCGTGGACGCTGTCTCCAACGAGAAGGGCGTCGACAAGGAAATCATCTTCGAGGCACTCGAGGCGGCGCTCGCGTCGGCCACGCGCAAGAAGTACGGCGAGGACATCGACGTGCGCGTCGCCATCAACCGCAAG
>DAOMFD010000170.1:0-4152 GCA_035429605.1 Steroidobacteraceae bacterium
GGCAGCATCTTCGCCTCGGACTCGACCATCAGCACCGCGTCGGCCGTGCCGGCGACGACGAGGTCGAGCTTGGAGGTTTGCAGGTCCTTCGCCGTGGGATTAAGCAGGTACTGGCCGTCACGGTAGCCCACCTTGGCAGCGCCGATCGGCCCCTTGAACGGGATGCCCGAGAGTGCGAGTGCCGCGGAAGCGCCGAGCATCGCCGGGATGTCCGAATCGATGTCCGGGTCGAGCGACACGACGGTCGCAACCACCTGCACCTCGTTGAAGAAGCCCTCGGGGAACAACGGGCGGATCGGCCGGTCGATGAGGCGGGAGGTCAGGGTTTCCTTTTCCGAAGGACGTCCTTCGCGCTTGAAGAACCCGCCCGGGATGCGGCCCGCGGCATAGGTCTTCTCGACGTAGTTGACGGTCAGCGGGAAGAAATCCTTGTTGGGGTCGGCGTCCTTGCGGCCCACCGCGGTCACGAGGACCGAGGTGTCCCCCATGGTGACGAGGACCGCGCCGTCCGCCTGGCGGGCGAGGCGCCCGGTCTCGAGGGTGACTGTGTGCGGACCGTAGGAAAAAGACTTCTTGTGGACGTTCACGATGGTGTCCCGTGCTGCAGAGCGTGTGTGAGGTGCCGAAAACGAATCCGGCCCGCTCAGCGGGCCGGGATTCGGGGAGTCAGCGGCGCAGGCCCAGCCGGCTCACGACGTCCTGGTAGCGGGCCGGGTCGGACGCCTTCAGGTAGTCGAGGAGCTTGCGGCGCTGGGTGACGAGCTTCAGCAGGCCACGACGCGAGGAGTGGTCGCGCTTGTGCGTGGTGAAGTGCTCGCCGAGTTCGTTGATGCGGGCTGACAGCAGGGCAATCTGGACTTCCGGCGAGCCGGTGTCCTTCGTGTTGCGACGGTAGCCGCCGACGATCTCGCCCTTGCGCTCGGTGGACAGTGCCATTCTCTGGGATCCTCGAAAACCTTGTATGCCTTTGGTGAGCCGCGTATTTTACCTGTCGGCGGACCAGAATCTCAAGCGTGCAGCGAACCCGCTGAGCCCTCGCCGGCGAGGAACAGCCTCGCGACCCGAACCACGCCCGACCCGTCGATTGAGACGAGGCCGAGGAACCGGCCATCGGCCCCGTACGCGCGCGCCGTGCCCACGGCCGTGGTCCCCGCCGCACTGTGCAGGACCCGCCCCTGGCACAAGTGCCGCGCACCGGTGGGATCCAGGTCCAGTCGCGGCAGTCCGGCAAAGGCCCGGTCCACCGGCATGAGCCAGGGTGGCCGGCCGGGTTCGGCCCCGCCCTCCGCCGCCCAGCGCTCGACGTCCTCGAGCGCGACCATCGGTTCGCCCTCGAACGGCTCGACCCACAGTCGCCGCAGGTCGCTCAAGTGCCCGCAGGTACCCAGCGCACGGGCGATGTCCTCGCCGAGGGCGCGCACGTACGTGCCCTTCGCGCAGATCACCTCGATCGAGAGTTCCCGGGCAGCCAGCGACGCCAGCGACAGGCGATGAATCACGACGTGCCGGGTCTCGCGGGGCACGTCCTCGCCACGGCGCGCCAGCTCATAGAGTGGACGCCCGTCCCGCTTGAGCGCGGAATACATGGGCGGGATTTGCTCGATCGTGCCGGTGAAGCGAGCCAGGACCGCCTCGACCCGCGACTGGTCGAGTGTCGGGACGTCCGCCTCCACGGTGATGGCGCCGTCGGCATCGCCGGTGTCGGTGGCGGCCCCGAGCGCGATCGTCGCGCGGTACGCCTTCCGCGATCCCAGCAGCTGCCCGCAGGCCTTGGTCGCCTGCCCGAAGCACAGCGGCAGCATCCCGGTCGCCATGGGATCGAGCGTGCCGGCGTGCCCGCCCTTGGCGGCCGCGAGCAGCCGGCGGACGCGCTGCAGCGCCTGGTTCGAGCTCATGCCGGGCGGCTTGTCGAGCAGGACGATTCCGTCCACGTCGCGCCAGCGGCGGCGATGAGGACCGCCCAATGCACTGCCGGGCTCGCTCACTCGCCCTCGTCTTCGACCGCCCCGCCCTCGTCGACGTGCCGCGTGCGGTCCTCGCGCACGGCCTGCGTGATCAGGTCATCGAGCCGGTTGCCTCGCTCGAGCTCCTCGTCCGGCTGGAAGTGGAGCTGCGGCGCGACCCGGAGCCGCAGCGCGCGGCCGAGCGGTCCGCGCAGCTGCCGAGAAGCTTCTTCGAGGATCTCCGCCTGCAGCGGATCGTGCGAGTCTCCAGACAGCAGCGCGTAGTGCACCCACGCGTGCGTCAGGTCCGGCGACACGCGCACGTGCGTGATCGTGAGCGGTTTCAGCCGCGGGTCACGCACCTCGCGGCGCAGCATCTCCGCCAGGGTGCGCTGCACCTGCTCGGCCACGCGGCGCGCACGCGGAACTTCACGCGGCATGCGCTGTGCTCACGCGCTGCGCGCGACCTCGACCCGCGAGTAGCACTCGATCTGGTCGCCCGCGCGGATGTCGTTGTAGTTACGCACGCCGATGCCGCACTCGGTGCCCGCCCGCACCTCGCCGACGTCGTCCTTGAAGCGTCGCAGCGAGTCGAGTTCGCCCTGGTGGATCACGACGTTGTCGCGCAGCACGCGCACCGGGTTGCCGCGCTTGATGTAGCCCTCGACCACGAGGCATCCCGCCACGGTTCCGAACTTGCTGGACCGGAACACCTCGCGCACCTCCGCGAGGCCGACGATCTGCTCCTTGATCTCGGGCTTGAGCAGGCCGGTCATCGCCTGCTTCACGTCGTCGATGGCCTCGTAGATGATGCTGTAGTAGTGCACGTCGACGCCGGTGTCCTTCACGGCATTGCGGGCGGCGCCGTCGGCGCGCACGTTGAAGCCGATGATGCGCGCCTTCGAGGCCGCCGCCAGCGTGACGTCGGATTCGGTGATCCCGCCCACGCCGCTCGCGATCACCTTGACCACGACCTCCTCGGTCGAGAGCTTGGTGAACGCGTCGCGCAGCGCCTCGGCGCTGCCCTGCACGTCCGCCTTCACGATCAGCGACACGACCGCGCCGGCCTGCTCTCCCATCTGCGAGAACACGTCCTCGGCTTTCTTCGCAGCTCCGGCGAGCCGCACGTCGCGGAACTTGCCCTGCCGGTACAGCGCGACCTCGCGAGCCTTGCGCTCGCTGTCGACGACCAGCAGGTCGTCGCCGGCGTTCGGCGCGTCGGACAGGCCGAGCACCGCGACCGGCACCGCCGGGCCCGCCTCCTGGACCTGCTTGCCGGTCGCGTCGAACAGGGCGCGCACGCGGCCGAATTCCTGGCCCGCGATGATCGGGTCGCCCGACTTGAGCGTGCCGCGCTTGACGAGCACCGTCGCAACCGGTCCGCGGCCCTTCTCGATGCTCGACTCGAGCACCACGCCGACCGCGAGGCCGTCGCGCGGCGCCTTGAGGTCCAGCACCTCGGCCTGCAGCAGGATCGTCTCGAGCAGCTGGTCGATGCCTTCCCCGGTGCGCGCCGAGACGTGCACGAACAGCGTGTCACCGCCCCAGTCCTCGGGAATCACGTTCTGCTTCGCGAGGTCGTTGCGCACGCGGTCCGGGTCCGCGTCGCTCTTGTCGATCTTGTTGACCGCGACCACGATCGGCACGTTGGCCGCACGGGCGTGCTGGATCGCCTCGACCGTCTGCGGCATGACACCGTCGTCGGCAGCGACGACCAGCACCACGATGTCCGTGACGTGCGCGCCGCGTGCGCGCATCGCGGTGAACGCGGCGTGACCCGGCGTGTCGATGAAGGTGATCAGGCCTTTCGGCGTCTCGACCTGGTAGGCACCGATGTGCTGGGTGATGCCGCCGGCCTCTCCCGCCGCCACCTTGGTGCGGCGGATGTAGTCGAGCAGCGAGGTCTTGCCGTGGTCGACGTGGCCCATGATGGTCACGACCGGCGGCCGTGGCAGCGCCTCGACCTCGGCAGCCGTCGCCTGCAACTGGTCCTCGAGGGCGCTCTCCTTCAGGCGCACGGCCGAGTGGCCGAATTCCTCGACCACCAGCTGCGCGGTGTCCTGGTCGATGGGCTGGTTGATGGTGGCCATCACGCCCATCTTCATCATGGTCTTGATGACCTCGTTGGCCTTCACCGCCATCTTGCCGGCCAGTTCGCCGACCGTGATCGTCTCCGGGATCTGCACCTCGCGCTTGACCGGCGCGGTGG
>DAOMFD010000171.1:0-4133 GCA_035429605.1 Steroidobacteraceae bacterium
CGAAGTCGATGACGGCGATGTTGCGGTCCATGCCGCCGTCGGGCATCTGGTGCGTCAGCAGGCGGCACGCGTTCTCGAGCGCGAAGGCCTCGACGTCCACGATGCGGGTCGCCAGCCCGGCAGCGTGCACCGCGGCCTGCCGCTGCTCGACGTTCTCCGAGCGCGTCGCGACGAGCAGGACGTCGAGCATGTCCGGGTCCTTCTCCGAAGGGCCGATCACCTCGAAATCGAAGCTGACCTCCTCCATCGGGAAGGGGATGTACTGGTCCGCCTGCATCTCGACCTGCGACTCGAGTTCCGCGTCGCGCAGGTTGCGCGGCATCTGGATGACCTTGGTGATCGCCGCGTCGCCGCTGATCGCGACCGCGCATTCCTTGCTGCGCGCGCCGGCGCGCTTCACGGCGCGGCGCACCGCCTCGCCGACGGCCTGCGAATCGACGATCGCCTTCTCGTTGATGGCGTTCGGCGGCGCGGGCTCCGCCGCGTACGACTCGACGCGATAACCGTCACCACTCCGCGAAAGCTCGATGAGCTTGATCGACGACGTCGTGATGTCGAGTCCTATGACTGGTCGTGACCGGCCCTGAAACAGCACGAGTGAGTCCTTCTAGTTCAAGAGGTTGCGCTGCGATCGTGGAGTGAATTCCATGCCCCCGCCGCACTATATAACAGGGATCCGCCAAAAAGAATTGTGAGCGGCCTAGCAGAATCCAGCATCTGGCAGCGGAACCCCCCTGTGCGATGTGTCGATGGTCACACGCCACCCCCGGTCGAGACACCAGCCGGCGCCGCGGGCCAGGCTTCCGGGAACGGGGTCCAGTCGCTCGACGATCGGTACGCTGCTGCGCCGTGAACACGAGCGCGGCGGCATCGTCCGGACCAGCAACCCCGCTGTCATAGGCCTCACCCTTAGACCGGTGGCTTTGCGTCCCCGCCTTTCGGCGGGTTTGCCCTTGCGTCGCGAGCTACTATGCACAACCGCCGCAGGCGCGGCAAGGACTGGTTCCCAGAATTCGGCATGCAGCGACCAGTGGGAAAACTTCTCGCGACACTGCTCACGGCAGTGCTCGCCATCGCAGGCGCGGTCGTGCTCGGCATCGCGGGCGCATTCCAGTTCGTCGAGCCCGACCTGCCGGATGCCGCCGAGCTGCGCGACCTGCGCATGCAGCTGCCGCTCACGGTGTACTCGCGCGACGGCAAGCTGATCGCCCAGATCGGCGAGCAGCGGCGCATCCCGGTGCCGCGCGCGGACATGCCGCCGCAGCTGGTCGACGCATTCCTCGCCGCCGAGGACGATCGCTTCTTCGAGCATCCGGGCGTGGACTGGCAGGGACTCGTGCGCGCGCTCGCGGCCAACGTCTCCGCGGGCGGCGTGCGCGAGGGCGGCGGCACCATCACCATGCAGCTCGCACGCAACACGCTGCTCACGCCGGAGCGCACGCTCAGGCGCAAGCTGAAGGAAGTGTTCCTCGCGCTCAGCATCGAGCGCGAGTTCACCAAGGACGAGATCCTGACGCAGTACCTGAACCGCATCTTCCTCGGCCAGCGCGCGTACGGCGTCGGCGCGGCCGCCGAGGTGTACTTCGGCAAGAAGGTCGGCGAGCTGACGCTCGGCGAAGCGGCGCTCATCGCCGGCCTGCCTCGCTCCCCGTCGCGCGACAATCCCGCGGCCAGCGTCGCGCGGGCGCACGCTCGCCGCACCTACGTGCTGCGCCGCATGGCCGAGACCGGCACGATCGACGAGGCGGCGCGCGAGGCTGCGGATAGCGAGTCCATCAGCCCGCGCATCCACGCACCGGTCGTGCAGGTGCAGGCGCCGTACGTCGCCGAGATGGTGCGGCAGGAGATGCTGCGCCGCTACGGCCCGAGCGCGCTGACCGATGGATACGCCGTCACGACGACGGTCGACAGTGTCCTGCAAGCAGCGGCGGACTCCGCGCTGTGGCGTGCCATGCTGGAATACGACCGGCGGCACGGGTATCGCGGCCCGGCCGGCCGGGTCGATCCCGCCGCGCTCGATGACGCGGCGTCGGTCGCGGCCGCGTTTGCCCAGCACCCCGGCCAGGGAAGCCTGCACGTCGCGGTCGTCGCGTCGGTCGGGCTGCGCGAGGCGCGGGTGCGCACGCGCGACGGCCGGGCGATCGACCTCGACTGGGATGCGGTGGCGTGGGCACGACCGGCGCTGCCGGATGCGGCCGTCGGCCCGGCGCCGAAGAGCGCCGGCGACGTGCTGGCCATCGGCGACATCGTGTTCGTGGAGGCGCGCGGGGACGGGACGTATCGCCTCGCACAGGTGCCGGCCGTGGGCGCCGCCTTCACCGCCCTCGATCCGCACGACGGTGCGATCCTCGCCCTGGTCGGCGGCTTCGACTTCTGGGCGAGCAAGTACAACCGCGCCGTGCAGGCGAAACGCCAGCCGGGCTCGGCATTCAAGCCGTTCCTGTACTCCGCCGCGCTCGAGCACGGGTTCACCCCGGCGACGCTGATCAACGACGCGCCGATCGTGCTGCCGGGCGGCGGCGGTGACGATGGCACGGAGGAATGGCGGCCCCAGAACATCACCAAGAAGTTCTACGGCCCGACGCCGATGCGCGAGGCGCTGGTGCGTTCGCGCAACCTCGTCTCCATCCGCCTGCTGCGCGGGACCGGCCTCGGCCCGGCGATGCGGCACATCGGCGCGTTTGGCTTCGGCCCCGAGGCCATGCCGCCCAACCTGACCCTCGCGCTCGGGACCGGGCAGGTGACGCCGCTCGAGATGGCGCGCGGCTTCTCGGTGTTCGCGAACGGCGGCTGGCTCGTGACGCCGTACTTCATCGCGAGCGTGGACGATGCGTCGGGCACAACGGTTTTCCAGGCCACGCCACCGCTCGCCTGCCCGCAGTGCGTGGACGAACCGCAGGTCGATGCCGCGGCGAGCACGGCTGACGCCTCGCCCGCCGCGTCGCCGCCGACCCCGATCGTCGACGGATCGGCGGCCATCGCTGCCGGCGGGGACCAGGGCCTGGTCCCGCCGGAACGCAGGGCGACCCGGGCGATCTCGGCCGCCAACGCCTACATCATGACCGACATCATGACCGACGTGATCCAGCGCGGCACCGCGGTGCGCGCCCGTTCGCTCGGCCGGCGGGACATCGCCGGGAAGACCGGCACGACCAGCGACCACCGCGACGCGTGGTTCGCGGGATTCAACGCGGACCTGGCCGCGGTCGCGTGGATCGGCTTCGACCAGGAGCGCTCGCTGGGCGACAACGAGGAAGGCGCGCGCGCCGCGCTGCCGATGTGGATCTACTTCATGGAACAGGCGCTGCAGGGCCGTCCGGAGCACCGGTTGCCGGAGCCGCCGGGCGTGGTGCGCATGTGGGTGTCGCGCGAGACGGGCGCGCCGGCGAG
The DNA here is from genome assembly GCA_035429605.1 of Steroidobacteraceae bacterium. Lineage (GTDB taxonomy): Bacteria > Pseudomonadota > Gammaproteobacteria > Steroidobacterales > Steroidobacteraceae > RPQJ01. The sequence goes on from DAOMFD010000171.1 coordinate 3,391, forward strand.
CGCCGGCAGCCCCGACGCGATCTTCGAGGCGTTCCTCGAGCGGTACGTACCGCAGCCGGGCCAGTCCGGCTACGATGTCGAGGGCGTGGACGAGGAGAGCGTCCAGCCGTCGACCGACGATTCGATCTTCTGAGCAGGCCGCCGATGCATCGACGACCGAACCCCCGCGCCGAACTGCTGCGCCTTGCCGTCGCCGAGGAAGCCGCACGCATCATGCGCGAGCAGGGCGTCGAGGATTTCCTGCAGGCGAAGCGCAAGGCCGCCGAGCGGCTCGGCGTGACGGACGCCGCCATCCTGCCGCGCAACACGGAGATCGAGGCCGCGAAGATCGCGCACCAGCGGCTGTTCGCGGCGGACCGGCACGAGGCGGACCTAGCGTCGCTGCGCCGGGCCGCGCTCGAGGCGATGCGGCTCGTTTCGGACTTCGAGCCGCGCCTGGTCGGGCCCGTGCTCGCCGGGACGGCGTCCACCCACTCCGAGATCAACCTGCACGTCTTCTCGGAGACGCCGGAGGCCGTCTCCATCCGGCTCGAGGAGCGCGGGGTGCCGCACGAGGTGGTCGAGAGAAGGCTGCGCTATGAACGCGACCGCACGGTGGTCTACCCGGCCGTGCGCTTCGTCGCGGGCCGGCAGACCGTGGACGCGGTGGTGTTCCCGGTGGATGGGATCCGCCAGTCCCCGGCGAGCCCGGTGGACGGCAAGCCGATGCGGCGCGCCAGCGCCGCGGAAGTCGCGGCCCTGCT
>DAOMFD010000172.1:0-4091 GCA_035429605.1 Steroidobacteraceae bacterium
GCGGCTGCCGCACAACGGCTTCTTCCGCTGGGTCACGGACATGCTGTTCCCGACGCTGCTCAGGATCTCGTCGTGGTTCCCTGACAAGGTGCTGCTGCTCAACTTCACGCACGCCCGCTTCCTGGGTTACGAGGTCGCCGCGTTCCCATACGGAATCGACGTGAATCCGAAGGACGGCAGCATCTGGTACGCGAAGCTGTACGCGAACAAGATCGGGCGAGTCGATCCAAAGACCCTCGAGGTCAAGGAGTACGACACGCCGATGAGCGGTCCGCGCCGCCCGCGCTTCGACAAGGACGGCATCTTCTGGATCCCGGCCTTCGATGAAGGCGGGTTGATGCGGTTCGATCCAGCGACGGGAACCTTTGAGAGCTACAAGATCCCCGGCGTCGCCCCGGGCGAGTACGAAACGCCCTATGCACTCAACGTCTACCGGCCGACGGGCGACGTCTGGCTGGCGCCGAACAACTCGGATCGCATCGTGAAGTTCACGCCCGCGACGAAGACGTTCCAGAGCTACCCGAGCCCGACCCGCGTCACGGTGTTGCGCGATTTCTCGTTCACGAAGGACGGCCGGGTCTGCTCATCGCAATCGAACCTGCCGGCCTACGCGATCGAGGGCGGTGTACCGAGTTACCTCTGCATCGACCCGACGGGCGGGGAGCGCGATCGCGCGGCGCTGGCGGCCGTTTCGACGCCGCCGGCCGTTCCGCGGTAGCCGGGGCCGGACCGCCGATTTCTCCTGCTTCGGGCCTCAGCCGCCGCTCGACGTGGTGGATGTCGGTACCGCCGGCGCGGATCGCGCAGGCTTCAGCCCTTGGCGCCGATCCTGTCCTGCAGCGCGAGCAGGAGGTCGTGGCGCGAGACCTCGCCGAGCAGCGTCGTATGCCAGTGCCCGGCGGTGACCGGGAGGGTCTTCGCCTGCATGCGCAGGAACCCGTCCAGCGCCGTCGTCAGCGTCATGTCCGGCGTCAGGACGAACGACACAGGCGTCGCGAGCGTGCCGACAGCCAGGTCGACGTCGACCTCTCCCTTGCGAATCCTGTCGAGCAGCTGCGGCAGTTCGATCGACGACAGCAGTTGCTGTCCCTCGTCGACCACGTAGACGGTACGCAGCGGACGCCTCGGCAGTTCGTCGAGCATCCGGCGCAGCGTCGCGTGCTCCTGTACGACGGCGGCCGCCGGCTTGACCAGCGCCTCGACCGTGCGCAGGTGCCATTCCGGTTCCCCGGTCACGGCGTCGCGCGACAGCGACTCCTCGTAGACCGAGCGGCCTTGGCGATACGCCTTCGCGGTGAAGTGGGCCGTCACGCAGGCGAGCATGAGCGGCAGCACGACCTCGTAGTCCAGCGTCATCTCGAAGATCATCAGGATCGACATGAGCGGCGCGTGCGTGGTTGCCGCCAGCAGCCCGCCCATGCCGACGAGCGCATAGGCTCCGGGCGAAGAGGATGCCGCGGGCAGGACGAGGTGCAGCAGCGCGCCCGACGCCGCGCCGACCGCGGCGCCCACGAACAGCGTCGGCGTGAAGATGCCGCCGACCGCGCCGGAGCCGACCGTGGCCGCCGTCGTGACCACCTTGGCCAGCAGGACGGCCAGCAGCATCCAGCCCAGCAGCTGACCGTTCAGGATCCTCGAGACCACGCTGTAGCCATTGCCCCAGACTTCCGGCAAGGCGAGTGAGACCACGCCGACGACCAGGCCGCCGAGCCCGAGCTTCACGTACAACGGCAGGCGCAGCTTGCCGAACATGTGCCTGGCCCATTCGAGCAGGCCGAGGAACAACGGCGCGAGATGTCCGAGCAGCACGCCGAGCAGGCCGTAGAAGACCAGCTCCCAGTTCGAACCAAACTGCATGTGCGGCACGGCGAACACCGGGCCGTAGCCGAGGAAGCGGTGGATCGTGGCGTTGGCGGTGACCGACGCGACCAGCAGCGGACCGAAACTCTCCATCGCGATCGAGCCGAGGACGATCTCCGCGACGAACAGTGCGCCGGCGATCGGCGCGTTGTAGGCGGCGGAAATGCCGGCCGCGGCGCCGCAGGCGACCAGCAGCCGGCGCCGCGGTACCGGAGCCTGGGAAAGGAAGCCGAGCTTCGAACCGATCAGGGCCGCGAGCTGCACCATCGGACCTTCGCGGCCGATCGAGCCGCCGGACCCGATCGTGAGCAGCGACGACACGCTGTGGACGATCGTCGGTCGGGCAGCGATGGTGCCGTCGCCGACCGCCACGGCCTCCATGTAGTCGATCGACCGACGCTTCCCGATGAGCCTGGAGCCATAGTGCAGTATCGCTCCCGCCGCCACGCCGCCGATCACGGGCGTGACCACCCGGTGCCAGCCGTGGAGCGAACTGGCCGCCTGTACGAGCCCCGACGTCTCGCCGGTCAGCAGCCACTCGAAGAGACGGATGCCTTCGCGGAACAGCACGCTCGCGAGCGCGCCGAGAAAGCCGGTCAAGGCGGCCCAGAACACCAGGCCGATGAGCTCCTCGTGCCCGACGAACAGGAGTCTCGCCCGGGTCAACCAGCGAATCGGCCGACGCGCGAGGGATTCAATGCGGCCACCCGCCATCGTCCCTGCTCCTCAGGCCATGGGGGTGCGGCACTACTTCAGGCCGAGCCGCCGCTCGAGGTAGTGGATGTCGGTGCCGCCGGCGCGGAACGCGGCGTGCTGGAAGATCTCCTGGTGCAGCGGCACGTTGGTCTTGATGCCCTCGACGACGATCTCGCCGAGCGCATTGCGCATGCGGGCGATCGCCGTGTCGCGGTCCTCGCCGAAGGCGATGACCTTGGCGATGAGCGAATCGTAGTGCGGCGGCACGTTGTAGCCCGTGTACACGTGGCTGTCGACGCGCACGCCGGGGCCGCCCGGCGCGTGCCAGAGCTTCACGGGACCCGGTGACGGCGTGAACTTCTTGGGGTCCTCGGCGTTGATGCGGCACTCGATCGCGTGACCGCGGATGTGCACGTCGTCCTGCGACCACTGCAGCCGCTCGCCCGCGGCGATCCTCAGCTGCGCCTTCACGAGGTCGATGCCGGTGATGATCTCCGTCACCGGATGCTCGACCTGGATGCGCGTGTTCATCTCGATGAAGTAGAACTCGTCGTCCTGGTACAGGAACTCGAGCGTGCCGGCGCTGCGATAACCGATGTCGGCGCAGGCGGCAGCGACGCGATCGCTCATGTGCTTGCGCTGCTTGGCCGTGAGGCCGGGGGCCGGCGCCTCCTCGATCACCTTCTGGTGACGGCGCTGCATGGAGCAGTCGCGCTCGCCGAGGCAGATCACGTTGCCGTAGTGGTCGGCGAGCACCTGGAACTCGATGTGCCGCGGCCGCTCCAGGAACTTCTCCATGTACACCTGGTCGTTGCCGAACGCCGCAAGGGCCTCGGCGCGCGTCACGCCGACGGAGTGGATGAGCGTCGCCTCGCTGTGCACGACGCGCATCCCGCGGCCCCCGCCGCCGCCGGACGCCTTGATGATCACCGGGAAGCCGATGTCGCGCGCGACGCGGATGATCTCGTCGGGCTCGGTGCCGAGCGGGCCGTCCGAGCCGGGCACGCAGGGCACGCCGGCCTTCTTCATCGTCTGGATGGCCGAGACCTTGTCGCCCATCAGGCGGATCGTCTCGGCGCGCGGGCCGATGAAGGTGAAGCCGCTCTTCTCCACGCGTTCCGCGAAGTCGGCATTTTCCGAGAGGAAGCCGTAGCCGGGGTGGATCCCGACGGCGTCCGTGACCTCGGCGGCGCTGATGATCGCCGGCATGTTGAGGTAGCTCTCGCGCGACGGCGGCGGGCCGATGCACACCGTCTCGTCCGCGAGCAGCACGTGCTTCAGGTTGCGATCAGCCGTCGAATGCACTGCCACGGTCTTGATCCCGAGTTCCCGGCACGCGCGCAGGATGCGGAGCGCGATCTCGCCCCGGTTGGCAATGACGACCTTGTCGAGCATTACTCGATCACGAACAGCGGCTGGCCGAACTCGACCGGGTCGCCGTTCTTGACCAGGATGGACACGACCTTGCCGGCCTTGTCGCACTCGATCTGGTTCATCATCTTCATGGCCTCGATGATGCACAGCACGTCGCCCGG
>DAOMFD010000173.1:0-4076 GCA_035429605.1 Steroidobacteraceae bacterium
CGCGCTGCCGATGAGCAACCTGCACGGCGACGTGGACGTCACGCGCCTCGACCTCACGCTCACCTCGCGTCCCATGGACAAGCTGCGCCTGCGCGGCTCGCTCACCTACGACGAGAGCAAGGACACGAGCAAGCAGGCTGCGTTCGACTCCGTGGTGTACACGGACATGATCCCGATCCTCGGCAGCGAGACCAACCCGCGCTACGGATTCGAGCGCTTCCGCGCGCTCGGCAGCGCGGACTGGGAATTGAACAGCCAGTGGACGATCGGCGCCGGCGGCGAGTACCGCGAGCTCAAGCGCACGGGCACGCCCCAGGAAGTGAAGAAGGACGAGGTGCTCGACGGCTGGGGCAAGGTCTCGTACCGGCCGAGCGGCTACCTGGGTCTGGTGCTGCGCGCCGGCGCGCAGGAGACGAGCCCCGACAGCTACAACAAGACGATCGCCGCGGACAACGGCCAGAACCCGTACATGCGCCTGTACAACATGGCCTACCGGTTCCGGCAGTACGGCGAACTCACGGCCAACCTCGCGCTCGGCAACCTGCCGCTGACGTTGAGCGGCACGGCCTACTACGCGGACGACGGCTACAACAAGTCGCAGATCGGGCTCGTATCGGGTCTCTACCAGCGCTACGCGGTGGACCTGAACTGGGCGATCAACGACAAGTACACCGCCTACATCAATGCCGGTTGGGACACGAACGACACGGAGCAGTGGGGCAGCAGCACGTACTCCTACCGCGACTGGAAGGGCACGGTGAACGACGACTTCACGACGATCGGTCTCGGCTTGAACGCGAAGCTGCTCGACAAGCTGTCGCTCGACCTGTCGTACACCTACGCGTCGGGCAACTCCGACACGACCATCTCGGGTGTCAATGCCGGGAAGTTCCCGACCGTGAGCAGCGACCTGAACAGCGTCAAGGCGGACCTAAGCTACGCGTGGAACGAGCGCACCGACGTGATCTTCACGTGGTGGTACGAAAACCTGGACTCGCGCGACTGGGCGCTGAACGGCATCGGCCCGGCGACGCTGCCGAACATCCTGGCGCTGGGCGCCGACCCGTACAACTATTCCGTGAACTACGTGACGCTGTCGGTCCGTTACGCGTTCGGGTCGGAGAAGGCCGAAGAGAAGGCCAAGGAAGAATGAGGTGGGGGAAAGGACCGGCGGGCTGCGGCATGGCCGCAGCCGCCGGGTCCAGGGCCGGCGCGTGCCGGCCCCGGCAGCGAATTACTTCTTGAGGCTGCCGTAGTACGCGGCGACGTCCGCGACCTGGGCCGCCGTGAGCTTCTTGGCCGCCTTGGCCATCTTGGCGTCCTTGGTGCGCGTGCCGTTCTGGTACTCCGTCATGGCCTTGGTGAACTTGTCCGTCGCCATGCCGGCCAGCGCCGGCGTCTCGTCGTCACCCTTGCCGTCGTCGCCGTGGCAGTCGGCGCAGTCGGCCTCGGCAATCTTCTTGCCCGCAGCCGCGTCCGCCGCGAAGGTCGGCGTGGCGGCCAGCGCGAGGGCGGCGAGCAGGGCGGACAAGGTCAGCTTGTTCATCTCGAGATCTCCTGGAAGTGATTCGGTCCCGACGGTGTTAGACCGCGGAGCGCGGATTTTGCTCCCAAGCCGCGTCTCCCGCTAGGCGCTCTTGCTCGCGAGACGCTGGATCGTGCGGGTCAGCCCCTGGAACAGGAACGCGTGCGCTGGACCGAGTCCATACCAGTACACGAGCCCGGGCACGCCGGCGGGGTGCCAGTAGGCAGTGGCGCTGACGGCCGACCCGGCACCGTCCGGGCCTGGCCCGACGGTGAACTCGAGCACCCCCGCGCCGGGGCCCTTCATCTCCATCAGCAGTGTCAGGCGCCGCCCGGGCTCGAGCGCGATCACGCGCCACGAGTCGATGACGTCGCCGACCCTGAGCTCGGTCGGGTGCCGGCGACGGCGGCGGAAGCTCGGTCCGCCGACGAGCCAGTCTGCGGCGCGCCGGATCGCCCACAGCGTGTTGGCGAAGAAGTACCCCCGCTCGCCGCCGATCGTGCACACCGTCCTGAACACGGCGTCCGGGCTCGCCGGGCCCGAGGCCTCCGCCCCGACCCGCATCGCGTAGTAGCCGTACTCGGGACGAAAGTTGCGGCACGCGATGGCGCCCTCGACCCAGCGTATGAGGACCGCGTGCCGCATGTCGGCGTCGATGGCGGCGCGGATGGACCCCTCGAGTCCCATGAGCCGGCGGGGGACCAGCCGGCGGATCTCCGCGGCGTCGGCGACGAAATCGTGCTCGAGCCCCTCGACGAGCGCACGCGCGACGGGGGTCGGGACCGAGGTGACGAATCGCAGCCAGTACGACGAGAGGCGGGGCGTCAGCACGGGGACGGCCAGGATGCGCACCTTGCGGCCGACGAGGCGACCGTAGCAGCGCATGATGTCCTCGTAGGTCACCGCATCGGGACCGCCCACGTCGTAGATGCGGCCCGCGGCCTCCGCGAGTCCGGGGACGGCGACCAGGTACGCCAGGAGGTCGGCCAGCGCGATCGGGGTCGAGCGCGACCGCACCCACGACGGCGTGACCATCAGCGGGAGGTGGTTGACTAGGTCCCGGATGACTTCGTAGGCCGCCGATCCCGGGCCGATGATCATGCCCGCCCGAATCTCGGTGACCGGCACCGGGAACCGCCGGAGCACCTCGCCGGTCTCGGCCCGCGAGCGCAGGTGTTGCGAGCGCGGGTTCGGCGGGATGAGCCCCCCGAGATACACGATGCGGCGCACGCCGGCCGTGGCGGCGGCCCGGGCGAAGTTCTCGGCCGCCCGGCGGTCGATCGCGGCGAAGTCGCGGCCGGCCGCCATCGAGTGCACGAGGTAGTAGGCCGTGTCCACGCCCCGGAGCGCGCCGGGCAGCGTGGCGGGATCGAGGGCGTCCGCGGCGGCGAGTTCCGCGCCGCGCCAGCCACGGGCCTCGAGCACTTCGACGTTGCGCGCGGTCGCGCGTACGGCGTGCCCCTCGGCGAGCAGTGCCGGGACCAGGTTGCTGCCGATGTAGCCGCTGGCTCCGAAGACGAGGCGCAAGGCTCAGGACCTCGCACCGGCCGCATTGCGGACCCGCACCGCCTCTTCCTGGTCCAGGGCGTCCAGCTGCTCCTCGATGTAGCGCAGCGACACGTCGATCTCCGGGATCACGACGTTTTCCAGCGCCCGCGCCCGGCGCTCGGTACGGGTGTATTCGCGCACCAGGCGGCGCAGGTTGCCCGCACAGGCCGCGACCGCAGCATGGTCGGCCACCAGGCCCCGGAACGCCCAGCCGCACGCCCTGGCCTCGGGAAAGGGCGTCGGCGAGGGTGGGTCCGCCCCCTGGACGGGCGCGTCCAGCGCGGCGTCCTGCAGCGTGATGCCGAGGAAGTGCTGGGCGTTCGTCCGCAGCAGCGAGTCCTCCAGGCTGCGCTTGGGATGCACCGTCAGGTCGTCGAAGCCGCAGGCGTCGACCGCGGCCTCGAGTGCCTCGCGGGCCTCCCGCTCGTGGACGGCCAGGATTTCCTTCAATTCACGGTGCTTTCGCAGCTGCCGCATGATCTCGGTCGCGAGCAGCATGCGCTTCTCGTCGAGGAGCTCGTAGCCTTCCTGGACGAGGCGCCGCTCGTCCTGCAGCTCGAGGAACGCGACGCGGGTCGCGAGGACCTCTCCGCCCGCGTCAGGCATCGCCGCCGTCCTCGAGGTGGCGCTTGATCTGGTCGTTCGACAGGCGCGTGAGTTCCGTGCGCGGCAGGCCGCGCAGCGCCTTCCACCCGGCCTCCATGCTTTCCTCCAGCGTGCGCGGGCCGGCCTGGCGCACCAGGTCGTTCTCGAAGCGATTGCCGAACGCGAGGAAGCTCTTGTCGGCATCCGGCAATCCCTGCTCACCCATCACGCTCGCCAGCATCCGCACGCGCACCGCGCGCGCATAGGCCGCGAACAGCTGGTGGGCGAGGGCCGGATGGTCCGCGTGCGTGTAACCCTCGCCGGTGCCCGCATCCATCAGCCGCGACAGGCTCGGCAGCACGCGGATCGGCGGATAGACGCCGCGGCGGTCGAGCTCGCGGTCGAGCACGATCTGGCC
>DAOMFD010000174.1:0-2280 GCA_035429605.1 Steroidobacteraceae bacterium
CGATCCTTGGCCTCGTGCTCGGCCTCGGCATGTCGTGGGCGTTGATCCGCCAGAAAGCCTCGGGACAGGCGTCCGTGGACCGCGTCGACACGTAGGGAGGGGACATTCTCCTATTTCGGGACGAAATAGGAGAATGTCCCCAATTCCCTACATCACCTTCCGGATCAGCTTGGCCTTCTGTTCGGTGTAGGGCGGATAGCGCAGCGGCATGTCGAAGCGGTAGCTGCGCTTCATCACCGGCCGCATGTGGCTGAAGGTCTCGAAGCCGTACCAGCCGGTGTAGCGACCCATGCCGCTGTTGCCGACGCCACCGAACGGCAGCTCCGGCGACACCATGAAGATCACCGCGTCGTTGATGCAGACGCTGCCGGCACTGATGCGCCCGAGCACCGCCTCCTCGAGGGCCTTGCTCTTCGTGAACACGTAGAGCGCCAGCGGCTTCGGGCGATCCGCCACGAACTTGATGGCGTGGTGCATCTCGTCGACCGTGATCACCGGCAGGACCGGCCCGAAGATCTCCTCGGTCATCAACGCCGAGTCCGCCGGCGGGTCCAGCACGATGGTCGGCTCGACGTAGCGCCGGGCCACGTCCACCCGCCCGCCGACGTGGATCTTGTGTCCCTTGAGCAGCTCGGCGAAGCGCGCCGTGTGCCGTTCACTCGCGATCCGCCCGAAGTCCGGGCTCTGCGCCGGGTCCTCGCCGTAGAACTCCTTGAGCCGGCGCGTGATCGCGTCGATGAACGGCTGCGCCACGTCGCGATGGACCAGCACGTGGTCGGGCGCGACGCAGGTCTGGCCGGCGTTCACCCACTTGCCCCAGGCGACACGGGAGGCCGCCACCTCGATGTCGGCGCTCTTGTCGATCAGGCACGGGCTCTTGCCGCCCAGCTCCAGCGTCACGGGCGTCAGGTGTTTCGCCGCGGCCGTCATGACGACCGTCGCCACGCGCTCGTTCCCCGTGTAGAGGATGTGGTCGAACTTCTGCTCGAGCAGTTCCGTCGTCTCGGGGATACCACCTTCGACGACGGCGAAGGCTTCCTGGTCGAGGTAGCGAGGGAGGATCGACGCCAGCGCCGCGGAGGTGTGGCTCGTGATCTCCGAAGGCTTCATGACCGCGCAATTCCCGGCCGCGACGGCGCCGACCAGCGGGCACATGATCATCGACAGCGGGTAATTCCACGGCGCGATGATCAGGACGACGCCCTTCGGCTCCGGCTCGATGTAGCTGCGGCCCGGTTGCGCCATGAGGGGCGTGCGCACCCGTGTCGGCTTCATCCAGTTGCCAAGGTGCTTGCGGGCGTACTTCGCCTCCGCCTTGGCCCAGCCCATCTCCGCCATGCCCGACTCGAAGCTGGGCTTGGCGAGGTCCTTGCGCAGCGCCTCGGTGAAGTCGGCCTCGTGCTCGTGCAAGGCGCGCTCGATCTCGCGGAGCTGCGCGAGCCGCCACTCGATCGGGCGGGTCTTACCGCTGTCGAACGTGTGGCGAAGCCTGGACACGGTGGCCGCAACCTGCGAAACGCTCATGGAATGCTCCGTGGCCCCGCATCCGGCGGGGCGAGGCTCGCGACGTTAGCACAGCTGGCCGCAGGGTGGTGCGGCGCAACATGCGGGGCCCAGGCGGGGCCCAGGCCGGGCCCACGGCAAGCGCCTGTATCATCGGCGACCGGCACGGCAGTGACTGGAACGTACATGGCCGACGAAGTCCGCAACGTATTCAAGGGCCGCGTGCTGACGTTGAATCTCGAGAAGGTGACGCTCCCCAACGGCCGCGTCGCCGAGCTCGAGATCGCGCATCACCCGGGCGGTGCCGCCGTGGTGGCGCTCGACGACGCGGGCCGGGTCTGCCTGCTGCGCCAGTACCGCCACGCGGCGGGCGGCTGGGTGCGGGAGATTCCTGCCGGAAAGCTCGACGGCGGCGAGCCGCCACTGCGATGCGCCCAGCGCGAACTGGCTGAGGAAGCCGGCGTCCGGGCGGCGCGGTGGGACAAGCTCGGCGAATACCTGAGTTCGCCGGGCGTCCTGACGGAAGTCATCCACGTGTACCTGGCGCGCGAGCTGTCACCGGTGGGCGCGGCACCGGAGGACCACGAGGTCCTCGAGGTCGAGTGGTTGCCCTTGCGCGACGCCCTGCAGCTTGCAGCCAGCGGTGAGCTGCGGGACGGCAAGAGCCTGGTGGGCCTGTTCTGGACCGGCGCGGCAGTTTCGTGACGGAGCGGTATTTCGCGGGGTGGGGGATTCTGCAACACTGCGCGCGTCGATCCCCCGCGCCAGCGGAGCAGC
>DAOMFD010000174.1:2380-4075 GCA_035429605.1 Steroidobacteraceae bacterium
GGGTGGGGGATTCTGCAACACTGCGCGCGTCGATCCCCCGCGCCAGCGGAGCAGCACCATGGCCGAGAAGCCCGGCTCGAAAGCGCCCCCCACCCCCCCGGAGCAGTCCAGGGACAGTAGCGATGCAGGTCGCCTCGGCAAGGACGACCGGGGCAACGTGACGTGGGAATGGAAGGAGGAAGGCGACCTGCTCGCGGATGACGTGGTCGGCGACGCCGAGCGCGTGCGCGCCCTGGTCGACCCCAAGCTAGAGATCGTGGAAGACGAAGAGGGGCCGGACAACGACCCGACGTCGGTCCGGCTCGAGAAGCTGAAGAAGGGCTACAACCCGTACAGCAGCGGCCCGCTCGGCAAGCAGAGCTGGAAGAAGAAGAAGGACCTCCGCGAGCTGTCCGAGTGGATCGAGTTGCGCAAGAAGATGGCCGAAAAGAAGAAGGACGACGGCGGCTAGCCCACGGCGTCCCGGCGCACCGCAGCAGCAGGACACCCGCCATGCGCGTCTACGGCATCGTCGGCCGCAAGAACGCGGGCAAGACCCACCTCGTCGTGCGTCTCGTCACCGCAGCTGTGGCCCGGGGGCTCGTCGTCTCGACCGTGAAGCACGCGCACCACGCCTTCGACGTCGACCAGCCGGGCAAGGACAGCCACAGGCATCGCGAGGCCGGCGCGCGCGAGGTCATCGTGAGCTCCGCGCTGCGCTTCGCGCTCGTGCACGAGCATCGCGGCGGCGCGGAACCCGGCCTCGCGGAGCTGCTCGCGCGGCTGTCGCCCTGCGACCTCGTGCTGGTCGAGGGATTCAAGGCCAGCGACCATCCCAAGCTCGAGGTCTACCGGGCCGCCTGCGGTCAACCGCCGTTGGCGGCCGAAGGAGCCGCGGTAGAGGCCATCGCGCTCGACGCCGGAAGCCGCGTGGAGACGAGCCTGCCGCGACTGCCGCTGGACGACACCGAGGCCGTGCTCGACTTCATCCTGGGTCGAGCAACCACGCGAGCTCCGTAAGCGTCGCGACCGAGTGCGCCGGGGCCGGCAGGTGCGCCGGCCACCGCGATCCGTGCCTGTTCACCCAGATCGGCCGGATGCCCGCGCGACGGGCGCCCTCGACGTCGGCTTCGGGATCGTCCCCGACGTGCACGGTGTGTGCGGGCGCAATACTGGCTGCGTCGAGCAGCATCTCGAAGATCCGCGGGTCCGGCTTCAGCACGCCCGCCTCGCGCGCGGCGAGGCTGCGCTCGAAATGCCCTGCAAGCCCGATCGCGGCGAGGTCCGCGTTGCCGTTGCTGATCGCGAACAGCCGGAACCTGCCGCGCAGCCGCTCGAGGGTGGGCACCACGTCGTCGTACAGCACGACCTCGTTGCGCGCACGAAAGAAGACGTCGAACGCCTCGCGGGCCATCGCCTCCGGGTATCCCGCCTCCCGCGCGTGCTCCAGCAGCGCGCGAGTGCGCAGCCACGTGAAGTCGTGCCGCATCGCCGGGTGCTCCAGCGCCATGCGCGCGCGCAGGTCGCGCATCGACTCCAGCGAGTTAAGTTCCATGACGCGCGGGTAGCGCTCCGCGAGGAACCTCGCCATCGCCTGCTCGGCGCGCAGTATCACGGGACCGACGTCCCACAGCGTGTCGTCGAGGTCGAAGATGACGGCAGTGACGTCGCGCATCCGTGCTCAGCGCCGCGTGCGCTCGGCGAGGAAGGACTTGA
>DAOMFD010000175.1:0-4047 GCA_035429605.1 Steroidobacteraceae bacterium
ACGTTGGAGCGCACCGACACGTTCATGCCGATGTAGCCCGCGGCGCCCGAGAGGATTGCGCCGACCGCGAAACCGCCCGCCGTGTGCCAGCCGAGCGCCACGCCAAGGATCACGAACAGCACGACCCCGACCATGGCGATCGTCGTGTACTGCCGGTTGAGATAGGCGCTCGCGCCCTGCTGGACCGCCGCGGCGATCTCCTGCATGCGGGCATTGCCGGCCGGCTGGGCCAGGATCCAGCGCACGGAGAACACTCCGTACAGGATCGCGGCGATGCCTGCCCCGATCGCGAGCATGAGCGCGGAATTGGTATCCATCTGCAAACCTCCCAACGAGGGTTTCCGGGTTCGATTCAGCGGCCCGCCGGGCTCTGGCGTCCCTTGACGCGCCGCAAAAAAGGCGCGCGACTATACCACAAAGGTGGTCTTGAGCTTCCTCCGCACCGGGCGGTTCTTGAGGACGACGTACTGCGGCAGGCCGTCCTTGTAGGGCGGATAGTCCTCGCCCCGGATGAGGGGAGCCAGGTAGCGCCGGCCTTTCGTGGTGATGTGGAATCCGTCGGGGGTGATGTAGTCCCGGGGCAGCATCTTCTCGACGTTGGCGACCCGGTCCAGGGGGGCGACGCCGATCTTCCAGCGATACGGCTTGTTGGACGTGCGGACGATCGCCGGCATCACTGCGTGGTGACCCTTGACCGCCAGTTCCACCGCGGCCTTGCCGACGGCGTAGGCCTGTTCGACGTCGACCTTCGAGGCGATGTGCCGGGCCGCCCTCTGCAGGTAGTCGGCCACGGCCCAGTGGTACTTGTAGCCGAGCTTGTCCTTGACGAGTTGCGCGACCACCGGGCCGACGCCGCCGAGCTGGGCGTGCCCGAATGCATCACGCGTTCCGGCATCGGCGAGGAACTTGCCCTCGGCGTTCTTCACGCCTTCGGAGACGACGATGGCGCAGTAGCCGTACTTGTCCACGCATTCCTTGACGCGGCGGAGGAACCGGTCCTCGTCGAGGGTGATCTCCGGGAACAGGATGATGTGTGGTGCGTCGCCGGCTTTCTCCGCGGCGAGCCCGCCCGCCGCGGCAATCCAGCCCGCGTGGCGGCCCATGACCTCGAGCACGAAGACCTTCGTGCTCGTGCGCGCCATCGAGGCGACGTCGAAGCCCGCCTCGCGGATCGACACGGCCACGTACTTGGCCACCGAACCGAAGCCCGGCGAGCAGTCGGTGATCGGCAGGTCGTTGTCCACCGTCTTGGGGATGTGGATCGCCGTGAGCGGGTAGCCGAGCTTCTCCGCCAGCATCGACACCTTGAGGCAGGTGTCCGCCGAGTCGCCGCCGCCGTTGTAGAAGAAGTAGCCGATGTCGTGCGCCTTGAAGACCTCGATCAGGCGCTCGTACTGCGCCGGGTTGTCCTCGTATTTCTTGAGCTTGTATCGGGCCGACCCGAATGCACCCGACGGGGTATGTCGCAGTGCCCGGATGGCGGCGGCACTTTCCTGGCTCGTGTCGATCAGGTCCTCGGTCAGTGCGCCGATGATGCCGTGCCGTCCCGCGTAGACGTTTCTAATCCGGGTCTTGTGCACCCGGCTGGTCTCGATCACGCCGCAGGCCGAGGCGTTGATGACGGCGGTGACCCCGCCCGACTGTGCGTAGAAGGCATTGCGCGCGGGGCTCTTGTTCTTCATGTCGGCTCCAAAAAAACGTATGGATATCGTGGACTTATGGTCCGTGGAGTACCGTCTAGCATACCCGAAGCCGCGTCCGTCCCGCGTCAGGGAAAATGGGGACATTCACCAATTCGCAGTCGCGAATTGGTGTATGTCCCCATTTTCCCAATTGGCGCTGGCGACGCTTTTCGGTAGGGTGCCGCCTCCCGACTCGGCGCGTGGACGACCATAAGATGAGACTCGTACTGCTCGGAGCACCTGGATCAGGAAAGGGCACGCAGGCTCAGCGCCTGCGCGACGACCGCGGCATTCCCCAAGTGTCGTCCGGGGACCTGCTGCGCGACGCGGTGGCCCGCGGCACCGAGCTGGGCAAGCGCGCCAAGGCCGCAATGGACGCCGGCGAGCTCGTGTCCGACGAGATCGTGCTGGGACTCATACGCGAGCGGCTCGGCCGACCGGACGCGGCGAAAGGTTTCATCCTCGACGGGTACCCGAGGAACGTCGCGCAGGCGGGCGCGCTCGAGAAGCTGCTGGCCGAGATCGGGCAGCCGATCGACGCCGTCGTACTGATGGACGTCGACCCGAAGGCCCTGTTCAAGCGCCTGACGGGCCGGCGCAGCTGCCCGAAGTGCAGCAAGGTGTTCAATGTCTACAGCTCGCCGTCCGCCAACGGTGATCGCTGCGACAACCACGCCGGCGAGGAAGCGCCGCTGCTGGTGCAGCGCGCCGACGACAAGGAGGACGTCATCGCCAACCGGCTCAAGGTGTACGAGAGCCAGACGCAACCGCTGGTGGAACACTACAAGGCGCTGCGGCTGCTCCGCGTCGTGAACGCCGACCAGCCGGTCGAGAAGGTGTACGCGGAGTTCCTGCGCGCCGCGGGCGGCTGAAGAATAGGGGACATTCTCCTATTTCGGTCGACCGAAATAGGAGAATGTCCCCTATTTCTCGAGGGCGGCGAGCAGCTTGTCGCCGATCACCTCGCGCCGCCAGCCGCGCAGCACCGCCGACTCGCCGCGGTCCTTGAACACCAGCGCTTCGACATCGCGCCGCGTGGCGATCACCTCCGGGCTGACCCCGAGCGCGGTCGCTTGGTCGCGGACGAGTTGCTGCAGTCTTGCGACGAGCGCGTTCTCCTGCGGGGTCGGTTTCCCGCTCCCTGCCGGGCCGCCCGGCGCGACCGGGGCCTCCAGCGCTGCGGCGATGAGCGCCAGCAGTTCCTCGCCGCGCTTGCGCACCGTCGCGGGCGGCATCGCCGGAATCGATCCCAGCTCGGACGCGGTCCGCGGCAGGCCCATGGCGATTGCGTAGAGCGCTTCGTCCGCCAGTATCCAACCCCGCGGCTTGTCCGCCTCGATCGCGCGGGTCTCACGCCACTCGGCCAGCGCGCGCGCGGCGGCCTGTTCCCGCGGCTTCAGGCGCCCAAGTCCCTTGAGGCGGCGCCACGCGTCGACAGGCTCCGTGCGATAGAGCGCGGGGTCCTCGAGCGCCGTGGCGTCCTCGGCGACCCATGCCGCGCGACCGCGCGCCGCCAACGCCGCCGCAAGTTCCGCATGCAGCGTCAGCAGGTGGTGCACGTCGTCGGCCGCATATGCGAGTTGCTCGGGGGTGAGCGGGCGCCGTGACCAGTCCGTGCGGGTCTGGCCCTTGTCGATGGAGTGGCCGAGCTGCCGCGCGACGAGCTCCGCGTATCCGGCCTGCGGCGGGAATCCGAGCATGGCCGCCGCGACCTGCGTGTCGAAGACCGGGGCCGGGACGGCGCGACCGCCGAGTTGCAGCACCTCGAGGTCCTGCCGCGCGGCGTGCAGGATCTTGAGCTTCGAGCGGTCGGCGAGCAGCGCATGCAGCGCGTCGAGGTCGAGGCCGGCCAGCGGATCGACGAGGAAGCAATCGGCGTCGGTCGCCACCTGCAGCAGGCACAGCTGCGGGAAATAGGTGCGCTCGCGCATGAATTCCGTGTCGATCGCGAGGCGCGACGCCGGCTGGAGCCTGAACACGGCTGCGTCCAGCTGTGATTGGGTCGTGACCAGCGTGGCGTCGCGCATTTTTCGGCGGTACCTCCGTGTAGAATCGCGGCTCCCCGGGCCCGCCGCGACGGCAACGTGCAGCAGTTCCTCAGGATCTTCCTCGACATCGTACTCTGGCAGCGCGGCCCGCAGGACCTTCCCGCGTCTCCGCTGCTCGTGTGGATCACGCTCGCCGCCTACGTCGTGGTTGGCGCCGTGCAGCTCGCGCTGCTCGACGAGAGCGGGCCCGTGTGGTTCGTGTTCCTGGTCATGGATCCGGCGCTGCTCCTCGCGACCGTATGGTTGATGCTGCGGCTCTATGGACGGACCGGCCGGTTCCAGCAGACCGCGGCGGCGGTGCTCGGTACGGGCGCACT
>DAOMFD010000176.1:0-2208 GCA_035429605.1 Steroidobacteraceae bacterium
GGCCGACCTTCTCGATCGGGTGCGCGAGGTCCTTCTTCATCAGCGCGTCGTACTTGCGACGGCCGGTCCGGTTCTCGCGGATCCAGACCCGCGCGAACGAGCCGTCCTGCACTTCCTTGAGGATCTTCTTCATCTCCTTCTTGGTGTCGCGGTTCACGACCCGCGGGCCGCGCGTGAGGTCACCCCACTTGGCGGTGTGGGAGATGTACTGGTGCATCTTGGCGAGCCCGCCCTCGTGCAGCAGGTCCACGATCAGCTTCAGCTCGTGCAGGCACTCGTAATAGGCGACCTCGGGCTGGTAGCCGGCCTCGACCAGGGTCTCGTAGCCCTTGAGCACGAGTTCGGTGGCGCCGCCACAGAGCACCGCCTGCTCGCCGAACAGGTCGGTCTCGGTTTCTTCCTTGAAGGTCGTCTCGAGCACGCCGGCGCGGGTGCCGCCGATGCCGTCCGCATAGGCGAGCGCCTTGGCCCTGGCGTGGCCGGAGGCATCCTGGGCGACCGCGATCAGGCACGGCACGCCGCGGCCCTGCTGGTACTGGCGACGCACGAGGTCACCGGGGCCCTTGGGCGCGATCAGCACGACGTCGAGGTCCTTGCGCGGCTTGATCTGCTTGAAATGGATGTTGAACCCGTGGGCGAAGAGCAGGGTGGCGCCCGGCTCGAGGTTCGCGCGGATCTCCTTGTAGTTCTCCGCCTGGGTCGTGTCCGGCGTGAGCAGCGCAACCAGGGTGGCGCCCTTGACCGCCTCGACCGGTGTCATGACCTTGAGCCCGTCCTTCTTCGCCTTCTTCCAGCTGTCGCCCTTGCGGACGCCGACCACGACGTCGTAGCCGGAGTCCTTGAGGTTCAGCGCGTGCGCGCGACCCTGGCTGCCGTAGCCCACGATGGCGATACGGGCGCCCTTCAAGGCCTTCCTGTCCACGTCCTTCTTCGAGTACGCGCGCATGTTCAACTCCTGAGCGATGATCAATGGATGATGGTGGGTGTCCAAACGAAGAACCCCGCCCGGCTCGAGTCCGGTGCGGGGTTCCTGGTATCCGTCTGCGCCTTGGCGCCTTCAGCCCGGGGCCCCGCACCTCCCGAGGGGAAGCAGGACGAGCAGGGGAAGCAGCAGGCCCGGCAGTCGGGCAGCCGTTGCGAGGTCGTGGGCGGTCGTGGCCTCAAACTCCATCACTGGCCTGCTCACAAGGGTCGATGCGAACTGTGGATAGCAGCATAGGCCCCTATATATTGTCAACCGCACTGCAAAAAGAACTTCCGCTAAGCTGTCACCACCATGTTCGAAGAACACGACACCGGGGCCGCCCGGCCGCTTTGGCTGGTCGATGAGCAGGGACTCGCCAGCTGGCTCGAATCGCAGGATCCGCCGACGCGGCAGTGGCTGACCGCGATGCGATTCCGCGCCGAGCGCCACCAGGTGGCCTGCATGCCGGCGGACGGTGGCGGCGTGCGCATGGCGGTCCTCGGTCTCGGCAGGCTGCCGGGCCTCGAATCACTGGAGCCATGGCACCTGGCCGGCGCACCGGACCGCCTGCCGGCGGGAGCCTGGCGCATTGCAACGGCGCTGCCCGCGGCCGCGGCAACGGCGGCCGCCCTGGGCTGGGCCTACGGCGCATACAGGTTCGAACGCTATCGCGCGAGGTCCAGTGCCGCCGCTGGCGCGGCGGCCTTGGTTCATCCGCAGCTGGCGGACATGACCCACGTGCGGCGCATGGCCGGCGCACTCGCGATGGCCCGCGACCTGATCAACACGCCCGCGTCGGACCTCACGCCGGCGAGCCTCGCGGACCAGGCGCTGGAATTGGCGGTTCGCTGCGGCGGCCACGGGCACGTCGTCTCGGGAGACGCGCTGCGGGAGGGATTTCCGGCGATCCACGCGGTCGGCAGGGCTGCCGACACGGCGCCACGCCTCGTCGACTTCAGCTGGGGCGATCCGGCGGCACCTCGCGTGACGCTGGTCGGCAAGGGCGTCTGCTTCGACTCGGGCGGACTCGACATCAAGGGTTCGGCCGGAATGCTGCTCATGAAGAAGGACATGGGTGGCGCCGCCTGCGTATTGGCGCTCGCCCGCGTGATCATGGAGAGCGCGCTGCCCGTGCGACTGCGAGTCCTCATTCCGGCAGTCGAGAATTCCATCGCGGGCAATGCCTACCGGCCGGGCGACGTGATCCGCACGCGCAAGGGGCTGGCCGTCGAGGTCGGCAACAC
>DAOMFD010000176.1:2308-4024 GCA_035429605.1 Steroidobacteraceae bacterium
TCGGCGACCTCAATAATGTGTCGGCGTCGCCATTTGCCGGCGCGATCATCGGCGGCCTGTTCCTGCGCCGCTTCGTCACGCAGGCGAAGGACTGGCTGCACGTCGATCTCTACGCCTGGAACGGCAAGGACCGTCCGGGCCGGCCGGTCGGCGCCGAACCGCAGGCCGTGCGTGCGCTCTACGCGCTGCTGGTCGACCGTTACGGCTGACCGCCGAACGTGAACCTGCGCTACGAGCGTCGCGCCTGGACGCTGATCTACCTGTGCCTCGGCATGATCGAGGGCGGCACCGCCGCCGTCGCAGTGCGATCGTTGTTCGGCGCAACCGTGCCGGACCTCGCGGTCGACCTGGTCGTCGCGCTGGTGAGTTCCGCGCCCGCATGGTCCAATCTCGCGAGTCTTGCGTACGCGCGCAGGGCGCAGGGCCGACCGAAGGTGGCATTCCTGCAGCCGCTGCTCTTCGCGGTCGCCGGATGCGTCGCGGTGCTGTCGCTCGTTCCCCGGGGTGGCGCCGGCCTGGTCGTGTTCCTGGTGGCGTACGCCGCAAGCCGGCTGCTGTGGGCGGGTGTCGACACGGTGCGCTCGGTCATCTGGAGCGTGAACTATCCGCGGCACCTGCGCGCGAGCGTCGCTGGCCGGATCATGGTCGCGAGCTCGCTGGCACTGGCGGGCACGGGCCTGCTGCTGGGCTGGTTGCTGGGTCGCGGCGGACCATGGTTCCGGTTTGCCATTGCGGGCGCCGCGTGTTGCGGACTTGCGGGCGCCGCAGCCTTCAGTCGATTCCGCGTGCGACGCGAGGTCAGCCTGCTCGCGGCCGAACGGGCGCGCCTCGATGAAGGCGCGAGGTTCGACCTTGCCGGGATCCGCGACGTGCTGGCGCGCGACGCCGGCTTTCGCCACTACATGTATGCGATGTCACTGTTCGGCGCCGGCGTGCTGTCGCTGCCGCCGCTCATGATCATCTGCCTCGGCGACGTACTGCACCTGTCGGCGTTCGTGCAGGTGGCCGTGACGTCGTCGCTGCCGATCCTCGTCATGCCCGTCGCGCTGCAGCCCTGGGCCCGGTTTCTCGATCGCCACCACGTCGTCGTCTACCGCTCGGTGCACGGTCTGGTCGGGACCGCCGCGACGCTGCTGCTCGTGTCAGCGGTCCTGTTTCGTGCGCCGCTGTTGCTGTGGCCCGGAGCCGTGCTGTTCGGCACGTCGCTCGCTGCGGGAAGCCTCGGCTGGAATCTAGGCCACAACGACTTCGCGCCGCGAGGCGAGGAGACTCGCTACATGGCGCTGCACGTGACGCTGACGGGCGTGCGCGGCCTCCTGATGCCGCCGCTCGCGGTCGCGCTCTATCACGCGCTCGACGCGTGGCGCCCAGGCACGGGTAGCTGGGCACTGCTGCTGCCGCTGCTGCTGGTCGCCGCGGGAGCCCGGGAGTTCGACGCGATGCGGCGGCTAGGTGATATCCGCAGGCCGCCGGCGTGACCAGACGACGCTTCCGACCTCAGAATAGGCATTGATCTCCAGGAGTCGCCCGCATGACCCGACGCAAGGCCGATCCGCGCGCCTATTCCCGACTCGTGTACGACGGCGTCAAGCAGACGCCGAGCCGCGCCATGCTGCGCGCCGTCGGCTACACCGACCGCGACTTCCGCAGGCCGCAGGTCGGGATCGCATCGACGTGGAGCAACCTCACGCCGTGCAACATGCACATCGACAAGCT
>DAOMFD010000177.1:0-4020 GCA_035429605.1 Steroidobacteraceae bacterium
AGCGGCTGCAGGACCCCGAGGCCGGGAGGGCGCCAGTCGGCGTTCGAGTAGATGGCGTTGTACAGGCGCACGATCGCGGCGGTCCGCTCCTGGCCGACCTCGAACTGGACCGTGACGACGGCCACCCCGGGGCGCGAGACGGAGTAGACGTGCTTCACGCCGGAGATCTCCGCGAGCACCTTCTCCATCGGCGTGGCGACCAGCGTCTCGACCTGCTGCGCGCTGGCGCCGGGCGAAGGCACGATCACGTTGGCCATCGTGACGTTGATCTGCGGCTCTTCCTCGCGGGGCGTGACGAACACCGCGAACAGCCCGAGCAGCAGCGCGGTGAGCCCGAGCAGCGGCGTGAGTTCGCTGTCGAGGAACACCCGGGCGAGGCGCCCGCTCAGGCCGAGCTTCTCAGTCATCGGCGGTCGCCTGCTGCCGCGCGCGCAGCGCGGCGGCGGCCGGATCGACCGCGATCGTCTCGCCCGCCACCAGGCCTGCGAGGATCTCGACCTGGTCGCCGCGCGCATGGCCCAGGCGCACCTGCCTGAGCGTCACGCGCCCGTCGGGAGCGACGACGTAGACGGCGCGCATCTCGCTGCGCTCGACGACGGCGCTGCGCGGCACCAGCAGCAGGTCCGCCTCGCCGGTCACGAGCCCGACCTTGACGAACATGCCCGGGGCGAGTCCCTGGACGTCTTTCGGCAGTTCGATGCGGACGCGGAACGTGTTCGTCTCCGGCTGCGCCGCCGGGTACAGCGTGAGGCCGGTCGATTCGATGCGGCGACCGTCGACGTAGACGACGGCCCTGCGCACCTTGCGCACCTGCTCGGCGACGCTCTGCGGGACCTCCGCGATGACCCTGAGCGCATCGAGCGACGCGCCCGCCATGAGCGGCGTCCCGGGCGCGACGGATTGGCCGACCTGCACCAGCTTCTGCGTCACGACGCCGGAATACGGCGCGCGGATCTCCGTGTAGGAGACCCCTTCGCGAGCGGCCTCGAGGCCGGCCTTCGCCGCGATCAGGCGCGCCACGGCCGCGTCACGCGCGGCGCTCGCCTCGTCCAGCGTGGCTTTCGCGACCACGCGGCGCTCGTACATGTCGTGGATGCGCTCGTAGTGCGTCTGCGCCTCCGCCTCGCGCGACGTCGCCTCCTTGAGCGCCGCCTCGGCCTGGGTGAGGCTCGCGACCTGCTCCGTGCTGCGGATGCGGATGATCACGGTACCCGCCGGGACGAAGTCGTTCACGTCGAAGTTGATGGCGACGATGCGTCCCGAGGTCTGCGCCGAAACCGTCGTCTGGTTGACCGCCTCGACGGTGCCGTCGAGCAGGCGCTCCGCCGGCATCGCCGCCGCGGTGATCCTGAGCGTGGCCAGTCCGGCCGGGGCGCCGGCCGGTGCGCCGGCCGCCGGGGCGACCATCCAGGGGACCAGCGTCGCGAGCGCGATCAGGAATACGGACGCCTGAGCCGCTTTGACAGCTTGTGACATGGGACCGCCGCTGGTTGGTTCAGAATGCGGCGCCCGGCTTCACTCCGGCCTTGCGGAGGATCGCGGCGAGCGGACAGAAGCCCGTGAAGGCCGACTGGAAGAGGTTGGCCCCGACGAACGCGGTGAGCCAGAACCAGTAGTGGCTCACGTACAGGCCCAGCAGCAGGCTCGCGAGCACCATCAGTCCCGCGAAGGCCAATACGATCCGGTCGATGCTCATGGTCGTTCTCCTCCGGAGGATTCAGCGGCGGCCGTCGTCGACGACCTTGCCGGTCTGGACGTCGATGCGGATGACCGGCAGCCCGGCGGCCTTCCAGGCCTGGATGCCGCCGGCGAGGTTCACGATGGACTCGTGGTCAGTCACCTCGAGCCTGTGCGCGGCCATCATCGAGCGCTTGCCCGAGCCGCACTGCAGCACGATTCGCGAGCCGCGGGGCAACACTTTCGGATCAAATGTCGACAGCGGGTACAGCAGCGCGCCGTGGATGCGCTCGAAGGCGTATTCGTTGGCCTCGCGCACGTCGACGAGCAGGATCTCGCCGGTCTGCAGCCAGGCGTGCACCTGTTCGGGCGTCGCCTGGGTGATGTGGGAATCGTGGTGCGTCATGGTTGACTCAGCGGCGGGAGGGATGAAGCGGGATTCAGATCGGCCGGCCCACGACGTTGAGCGGGATCCGGAGGTAGCTCACGCCGTCCGGCCCCGGCGGCGGCAGGCGCCCGCCGCGGATGTTCACCTGGATCGACGGCAGGATGAGGTTCGGCACGTCGAGCGTCGCGTCGCGCCGGGTGCGCATCTCGACGTAGTCCTGCTCGCTGACGCCGTCGCGCACGTGGATGTTGGCCGAGCGCTGCTCGGCGATGGTCGTCTCGCAGCGCGGCTCGCGGCCGCCGGGCGCATAGTCGTGGCAGACGAAGACACGCGTCCCGCCGGGCAGCGCGAAGAAGCGCTGCACGGTCCGGTACAGCTCGACGGCGTCGCCGCCCGGAAAGTCGCAGCGCGCCGAGCCGCTGTCCGGCATGAACAGCGTGTCGCCCACGAACAGCGCGTCCCCGATGAGGTAGGCGACGCTGTCGTTGGTGTGGCCCGGCGACGCGATGACCTTGCCCGCGATGTCGCCGACCGGGACCACCTCCCCGTCGGCGAGCAGCCGATCGAACTGGCTGCCGTCGGCGGTGAAATCGTCGCCCAGCCCGAAGACCCGCTTGAACGTCGACTGCACCTTGCGGATGCCCTGGCCGATGGCGATGACCCCGCCGAGTCGCGACTGCACGTACGGCGCCGAGGAGAGGTGGTCGGCGTGGGCGTGCGTCTCGAGGATCCAGCGCACCTCGAGTCCCGCCTCGCGGCAGTGACGGATGACGGCGTCGGCGGCCCTGGTGCCGGTGCGTCCCGACCGCCAGTCGTAGTCGAGCACCGGGTCGATCACCGCGGCCGCACGCGTGCCGGGATCGGCGACCACGTAGGTCCACGTGCCCGACGCCGGGTGATGGAACGGTGCGACCGAGGGCTGCACGGACGAGGGCCTGTTCATGGGCGGGACGTCACCATATTAGGCTTTGCTAATTTAGTCAACGGTGAACTATACTGCGTGGCAGCCGGGATGAGTCGCATGACGCCAGTCGCAAGAAGCCGTACCGCCGCGCGCCGCAGGCCGCCGGCGCTCGACGCCATGAAGGATCACGCGGCGGACGCGGCGCAGCTGCTCAAGACCCTCGGCAACGAGCAGCGGCTGCTGATCCTCTGCAACCTCCTCGAGCGCCCGATGACGGTGGGCGAGTTGAACCAGTCGGTCGAGTTGAGCCAGTCCGCGCTGTCGCAGCACCTCGCGCTGCTGCGCGAGGCGGGCCTGGTGGAGACCCGGCGCGAGGCCCAGTCCATCCATTACTCGCTGCCCTCCGGACCGGTCACGAAGGTGATGGCGCTGCTGCAGGAAAT
The DNA here is from genome assembly GCA_035429605.1 of Steroidobacteraceae bacterium. Classification (GTDB taxonomy): domain Bacteria; phylum Pseudomonadota; class Gammaproteobacteria; order Steroidobacterales; family Steroidobacteraceae; genus RPQJ01. Next base: position 3,413 of record DAOMFD010000177.1, read on the forward strand.
CTATTGTGCGCCTGCCGGCGGGCGATCGGCGCCGTCCACGCCCGACCGCACCCGTCACGGCGCCTGCCGGGCGTGATCCGGGCCGGCGCTTGCTGCTCCCACTCCTCGGCGCGCTCGCCATCGGCCTGAGCCTGGGACTGCTGGGCTCGGGCGGCTCGATCCTGACGGTGCCGGTCCTGCACTACCTCGTCGGCCAGCCGGACAAGGCGGCCATCGGCGGTTCGCTGCTGGTCGTCGGCCTGATCGCGGCCGCGGGCTGCGTCCCGTACGCGCTGCACCGGCAGGTGGACTGGCGCAACGTCGCGTGGTTCGGCCTGCCGGGGATGGGCGGCGCCTGGGTAGGCGCCACGCTGGCGCGCTGGGTGCCGGGTGCGGCGCAGCTCACGCTGTTCGCGGCCGTGATGCTGGTCGCGGCGTGGCGCATGCTGCGCGGCGCCATCGTCACGCGGACGGACCACGAGCCGCAACTGCCGGCCGTCATCGGCGGTGGCATCGGCGTCGGGCTCCTGAGCGGCCTGGTCGGCGTCGGCGGCGGTTTCCTGATCGTGCCCGCGCTGGTGCTGCTCGCCGGCGTGCCGATGGCGAGCGCGGTCGGGACCAGCCTCGCC
>DAOMFD010000178.1:0-4008 GCA_035429605.1 Steroidobacteraceae bacterium
CGAGCGCAGCAGCATGCGCGACGCGATCGCCGCGGCGATGTCGAAGTCCAAGCGCGAGATTCCCCACTATTACCTTTCGCTCGCCGCGGACGTGACGGTCGCGACACAGTGGCTCGCAGCGCGCAACGCCACGGTGCCGGCCGGCGAGCGGCTGCTGTTCGCGGCGCTGCTCGTCAAGGCCGTCGCGCTCACTTGTGGCGAGATCGAGGGGTTCAGCGGCTTCTATCGCGACGGGTCCTACGCAGCGAGTCCGGTCGCACACGTGGGGGTGGCGGTCGCCTTGAGGGGCGGCGGGCTCGTCGCGCCGGCGATCATGGACACGGCGCAGAAGCCACTCCCCGCGCTGATGGAGGACTTCCGGCAGCTGGTGATGCGGGCGCGCGCCGGGCGCCTGCGGGCGAGCGAGCTCGCGGCACCCACGATCATCCTCACGAGTCTCGGCGAGTCGACGGTGGACGCGGTGTTTCCGATCATCCAGCCGCCGCAGGTGGCGATCGTCGGCGCGGGCGCGGTCACGCAGCGTGCGTGGGTCGTGGAGGGCCGGGTCGAGCCGCGACAGGTGATCACGCTGTCGCTCGGTGCCGATCACCGGGTGACGGACGGGCGTCGTGGCGCGCAGTTCCTGGCGCGGATCGCCGAGCGGCTGGCCGCACCCGACGCGCTGTGAGGTGCCGACGATGAAACGCGAGGAGCTCGTCGCGAAACTGCTCGGAATGGTGACGGAGATCGCGCCCGACGTGGATGCCGCGACGATCATCCCGGGCGTGGATTTCCGCGACCAGTTCGACTTCGACTCGATGGACACCCTGAATTTCGCCGTCGCGATTCATCGCGAACTCGGGGTGGACGTGCCCGAGGCCGAGTACTCGCGACTCGCCAGCCTCGACAAGTGCGTCGCGTACCTGACCGCCAAGGGAATTTAGGGGACATTCACCTATTTCTGATGACAGAAATTGGTGAATGTCCCCTATTGGAACGTGTCGCAGGCCTCGAGCGTGCCGTTCTCGATGCCGCGCTTGAACCAGCGGACGCGCTGCTCGGAGGAGCCGTGCGTGAACGCGTCGGGCACGACGTAGCCCTGCGCCTGCCGCTGCAGCGTGTCGTCGCCGATGGCGCTGGCCGCCCTGAGGCCTTCCTCGATGTCTCCCGCCTCGATCAGGTGCCGTGACTGGGCGGCATTCTTAGCCCACACGCCGGCATAGCAGTCGGCCTGCAGTTCCAGCTTCACCGACAGCTCGTTGGCCTTGCCGGGCGTGCGCTGCTGGGCCGCGTGTACCTCCTCGGACTTGCCGAGCAGGTTCTGCACGTGGTGCCCGACCTCGTGTGCGACGACGTACGCCTCGGCGAAGTCGCCGGGCGCGCCGAAGCGTGACGACAGCTCGTCGTAGAACGACAGGTCGATGTACACCTTCTGGTCCGACGGGCAGTAGAACGGTCCCATCGCCGCCTCCGCCCCGCCGCACGCCGATTGCACCGCCCCGGTGAACAGCACCAGCTTCGGCTCGACGTACTGCACGCCGTATTGCGGCAGGATCGCGTGCCACGCGTCCTCGGTGTCCGCCAGCACGACCGCCGTCAGTTCACGCAGCTTCGCTTCCTGCGGGCTCTCCTGGTACGGCTGGCCGGGTTGCGAAGACTGCGGCTCGGACGCTTGCTGCTGCACCGCCATGCCGAGGAACGGCCGGACGTCCACGCCCATGTACGACAGCGCGAGCAGCAGGAGCACGCCCCCGATGCTGAGCCCGATCCCAGTCCGAACCGGACGGCGACCCCGCTGGTCCTCGATGTTGCTGCTCTGCCTGCGACCTTCGATGTCCATGGAACCATCCTCAGAACGAGCCCATCGGTTGCCGCATCACCTCGATCTCCTCCGGCGACGATACGCGCCCGAGCACGGCATTGCGATGCGGAAACCGGCCGAAGCGATCGATGATCACCTTGTGCGCAATCGCAAAGCGCGTCCAGTCGTCCCGTCCCAGCCTCGAGAACAATTCGACGGAAAGTTCCTGGTCCGCGCGATCCTCGCTGTGCTCGAACGGCAGGTACAGGAACATTCGCTCCTCGGCCCGCATCCCCTGGTCGTAGCCCTGGGTGATCGCCTCGCGTGCCAGCCGGCGTGCGATCGGATCGGTCGCGTACGCGCGCGGAGTGTCGCGGAACATGTTGCGAGAGAACTGGTCGAGCACGATGACGGCCGCGAGTATCGGTCGGGGCCGCGTGACCTCGATGGCGCCGCTCTCCACCAGCCGCTCGTGCACGCCCAGGAAGCGCGACCGAATCTTCTCGTCGAGAGCAGGGTCCTTCTTCCACCAGTCCGCCTCGTCGAGATCGGAGAACCAGAAGGAGAGTACCTGCCCGACCCAGCTGTCGAGACGCGGCTCGGGCGATTGACCGCTGTCGTTCATGGGATCCCCTTCGTCGGCAATGCGCACAACGTCAGCCTGATCACTCCGGCAGCCCCGCCAGCCGCAGCGATTCCCCGAGGTACTCGGCGTCGTCCTGGTTGCGGAACGGCTCCTTCGACATGAAGTGCCGGATCGTGAATTCGGGCCGGGATGCCAGGCATTCCGCGACTGATTGCCGCGCAAGTTCCGCGTTTCCGAGCCGAGCATGGCAGGCCGCGATGTACGCCGACGCCCGGTAGGTGCGCAACGGGACGTGCGCGAACATCGCCAGCGCTTCCTCGAAGCGGTGCAGCACCATCAGCGCCTGTCCCGCCTGCCGCCAGTACCACGGTGGGTCGAAGTACGGGTCGATCTCCCGCGCGCGCCGCAGCCAGTCGACGGCTTCCTCCGCAGGACCGGCATAGGTCAGCACGAGGCCCAGGTCCGCGCGGTTCCAGGGGTTGTGCGGATTGAGCTCCACCGAGCGGCGCATGTGCTGCAGCGCGAGCTCGTAGGACCGCCGGTACAGGCACGCGTGCGCCAACAGGGAGTGGCACGTACTGTCCCCGTCGTCGAGCTCGACGGCCCGCTTGGTCAGCTCGTACGCTTCATCGAGCGCCGCGTCCGCGCCCGGCGCGTCGTTGCGCCACTGCCCGACACGCATCGTGCCGAGCAGCGCGTACGCCATGGCGTAGCCCGGATCGAGCTCGATGGCGCGCCCGAACAGTCGGACTGCCTCCGCGGCCTGCATCGGATCGTCCCAGGCGAGCGCGTTGCCGCGCTGCACGCACTCGTACGCGGCGAGGCTGGACGGCGGCTTGCGGCGCGCGCGATCCGCATCGGACATCTGCACCCGTCCGACCAGCGTGCTCACGATGGTCTGCACCAGCTGGTCCTGCACGTCGAAGATCTCCGCCTGCGCGCGATCGAACTTCTCGCCCCACACCTGGCTGCCGGTCTCGCCGTCGACGAGCTGGGCGCTGATGCGGATGCGGCCGCCGATCCGACGCACGCTGCCTTCGACCACGTAGTTCACGTTGAGATCGCGCGCGACGCGCATCGGGTCGACGGCGCCGCCGCGGTACTTGAACGACGCCGAGCGCGGCCGCACCGACAGCATCCGCCAGCGCGACAGCTCGGTGATGATGTCGGCGGTGATGCCGTCGCTGAAGAATTCCTGCTCGGGGTCGCCGCCGAGGTTGGCGAACGGGAGCACGCAGATGGCGACGCGGGCCGGGCCAGCCGAAGCGGGGATCGCCATCGGTGCCGCGGCAGTCGCCTCTGCACTCGCGTCGCGCGATTTCGACACGAGAACGCGAATGGCGTTCAGCACTTCCCGGAAAGCCGGGCTGCGCGATACGTCGGCGCCTTCGTCCAGGTCGATGGTGTGGAACGCGCGGAAGTCGATCGGCAGGGCGGTCTTTCCGAACCGGACCGGCACCAGGATGCCGCGGTCCGCCCCGTCGCGCGCTTCGCCGCGCACCCAGCGCGACACGACGGAGTCCTGGGTCCACACCACCACGACCGCGGCGGCGCATGCCAGCTGTTCGGCAATCAGCCGATCGAATTCCTGTCCCGGCGTGATGGCCGGATCCCACCACACCGTGCAGCCCTGGCCCTCGAG
>DAOMFD010000179.1:0-4002 GCA_035429605.1 Steroidobacteraceae bacterium
CCACATGTTGCGCTCGGCTCCGTAGGCCACCGCGGTCGTGTTGTCGGCCATCGGGCCCTTGTGCAGCAGGTTGCCGCGTAGGAAAACGACACCGCCGTCGGGAAAGTCGAGCAGGTAACTGGAGGTGCCGGTCGGGCCATCCATGAAGTAACTGTTCTCGACAATGTTCTCTTTCGCACGGCTCTTCAGGTTGTGGCCGATCTTCGCCTCGTGGAACCAGCTCGCGATGACGCGCAGGCGATCCACGTTGCCGATGTAGATGTTGTGCGAATAGCCGTCGCCATAGCCGTTGCGCGCGAACTCGGAGCGCTCGATGGTGACGGTGACCGGGCCACCGCCGCCGAGGATGCCGTTCTCGTTGTCGAAGAAGCCGGTGTTGCGCAATACGAGATTGCCGCCCTCGTGCCGGATGCCGGCGCCGTTCTTGTCCGGCACCTTGGAGTCGTGAAACTGCACATTGACGATCGTCGTCGTCGCGCTGTTGGGCACGGCGATGACCCAGGTGCCCTTGCCCTGCGCATGCTTGCCGTCCGCGTAAAGCCGCGCGCGGCCGCCGTTGCCGCAGATCGTCAGGTTCGATGCACTCCAGGTCGCGACATCGCCGCGGTAGTCCACCGGATCAATCAGGATGCGGTCACCGCTTTGGGCGGCCGCTGCCGCCGCGCTCGGCGTGGCGTAGGTCTTGCCAGGTCCCACCTGCAGCGTGCGGCCCGAGGTCGTCGGGCAGATGTCGACGGTCGGCGGCGCAGGCGTCGGTGATGGCGCGAGCGGAGGCGCCGGGGTCGGGCTCGGCGATGGCGTCGGCAACGGCGCTGGCGTGGGTGCGGGCGACGGTGACGGGCTCGGCCCGGGTGTCAGCGCCACAGAGGCAGGGGCGTCCGATCCGCCGCAGCCGGCTGCAACTCCACATGCCAATGCCGCGAGAAACAGCGCTGCGTGTCGTGATCTGTCCATTGCGATGGGCAACCTTCCTGATGCAGGCCCGCTCTCACGCAGGCGAAGTGCCGCCATTTTCGCAGCGCAGGCCGGCGCTACCGGAGCGTTGCGTCCCGCACTCAAGCGATCACCGATGGACGTCGCGTGTTCACGCGTCGCGCACGAGGTATCCGATGCCTAATGCGCCGTGGCACGCCGCCCGCCGCGGCCCCGCACTTGAATGCCCGTGAAGGCGACCGTCGCGGCCCGCCACTCCGACCACCGACGGCGGAGCGCGGCACGCGAGCGCCCCCGGGTGCTACTCGGCGGTGAAGAACCCCTTCATGCGGTCGACGAAGCTCTTCTCCTGCGGCGAATGCTTCTGGCCGCCGGCCTTCAGCGACGAGTCGAACTCGCGCAGCAGCTTCTTCTGCTTTTCGGTCAGGCGCACCGGCGTCTCGACGCTGACATGGCAGTAGAGATCACCGGGGTAGCTCGAGCGCACGCCCTTGATGCCCTTGCCGCGCAGGCGGTAGGTCTTGCCGGACTGCGTACCTTCGCCGACCTCGAGGCTGGCCTTGCCGTTGAGCGTCGGCACTTCGACCTCGCCGCCGAGCGCGGCCGTCGTGAAGCCAATCGGGACTTCGCAGTGCAGGTCGTCGCCATCGCGCTGGAACACGGCGTGCTGCTTGAGGTGGATCTCGACGTAGAGGTCACCGTGCGGGCCGCCGTTCATGCCGGGCTCGCCCTTGCCGGCCAGGCGGATGCGCTGGCCCTCGTCGATGCCCTGCGGGATCGCGACTTCGAGCACCTTGTTCTTCTTGACGCGGCCCGCGCCGCTGCAGGTCGTGCACGGCTCCGGGATCACCTTGCCGCTGCCGCGGCAGGTCGGGCAGGTCTGCTGGATCGAGAAGAAGCCCTGCGACATGCGCACGTTGCCGGCGCCGCCGCAGGTGCCGCAGGTCTTGGCACTGGTGCCCGGTTTCGCGCCGGAGCCTGAACAGGTCTCGCAGGTGTCCCAGCTGGGCACGCGGATCTCGGTCGCGAAGCCCTCGGCCGCCTGCTCGAGCGTGATCTCCATGCTGTAGCGCAGGTCAGCACCGCGATAAACGGCGTTGCGACCGCCGCGCGCGCCGCCGCCGAAGATGTCGCTGAAGATGTCGCCGAAGGCATCGGCGAAGCCGCCGAAGCCCTCCGGCCCGCCGCCGCCGAACCCACCGGCGCCCTGCCCGAGCCCTGCATGGCCGAAGCGGTCGTAGGCCGCGCGCTTGCTGGCGTCGGACAGGACCTCGTAGGCTTCCTTCGCCTCCTTGAACTTTTCTTCGGAAGACTTGGCGTCACCCTCCGTGTTGCGGTCGGGGTGGTACTTCATCGCCAGCTTGCGATAGGCCTTGGTGATGTCCTGTTCGGACGCGTCCTTTGCTACACCGAGGACTTCGTAGTAATCGCGCTTAGACATCGACTCCAGCACCCTTTCGCTTCAACCCGTACGCGCCACGCCACCTCCACCTGCGGTCTTCGACGGCCGCATTGGCGAGGAACGCGTGGCGCAAAGCAACGCAGTTTACGTACCGCGCGCCGGTCCGCCGCCCTGCAACGAGGCGTCGAGCCGGCGATACAGCTCCTTCTGTTCCGCCGTCAGGTGCACGGGCGTTTCGACCTGCACCTGCACATAGAGGTCGCCGTGCGACCCGGACTTCATCGTTGGCATGCCCTTGCCGCGCAACCGCAGGCGGCGACCGGGCTGCGTGCCGGCGGGGATCGTCATCGTCACGTGGCCATCGAGGGTCGGCACGTCGATCTCACCACCCAGCGCGGCGGTCGGCTGGCTGATCGTGACGCGCGTGACGAGGTCGTCGCCCTCGCGCTCGAAGCGCGCGTGCGGTTCGACATGGATCTGCACCAGCAGGTCGCCGGCCGGGCCGCCTTCGTGGCCGGGATGGCCGCGACCGGCCACGCGCACCTTCTGGCCATCGCGGATGCCGGCGGGAATCTTCACTTCGAGCGTGCGTTCGCCGCTGCCGCCTTCGCCCGGCACCGTGATCATCGTCTCGAACCCACGCGCAGCCTGCTCGAGCGAAACACTCATGCGGTAGGCGATGTCAGCCCCCTGGCGTGAGCGCGGTGCGGTGCCGCGCCGGCCACCGCGGGCCGCACCAAAAAGGCCCTCGAACAGATCTTCCGGGTTGCCCTCGAAGTGAAAGCCCTCGAAGCCGCCGCCGGGGCTCTGGCCGCCACGCGACTGGCGGAACACTTCGTTGAAGTCGAAGCCGCCCGCTCCGCCCGCAGCGCCCGCCATCGACGGGTCGACACCGGCGTGGCCGAAGCGGTCATAGGCCGCGCGCTTGTCCTTGTCGGACAGCATCTCGTACGCCTCCTTGGCTTCCTTGAAGCGCGTTTCGGCGTCCTTCCGGCCCTTGTTGCGGTCCGGGTGGTACTTCATCGCGAGCTTGCGATACGCCTTCTTGATGTCCTCGTCCGACGCACCCTTGGGCACGCCGAGGATCTCGTAGAAGTCGCGTTTGCTCATTGCGGTTTCGTACTCGTCATCAACGCAAAAGCCGGGTGCGGCGTTACGGCCTGCACCCGGCGGTTCCGGGCACAGGCCCGGCCTTTGCGGCGAACGTCCTTGCGTTTAGCCGCGTTTCACTTCCTTGAACTCGGCATCGACGACGCCTTCATCTTCGGCCTTCGCTCCGCCCGGTGCCGCGCCCGCTCCCGCCGACTGGGCACCCTGCGCCTGCACCGCAGCCATCAGTTGCTGATGCGCCTCGGTCAGCGACTTGAGCTTGGCTTCGATCACCGACTTGTCGTCGCCCTTGATCGCCTCTTCCAGTTCCTTCGCGGCCGATTCGACGCGCTCCTTGGTCGCGGCACCAGCCTTGTCGCCGGCCTCGGTCGCCGCCTTGCGCGCCTCGTGCACCGCGGCGTCAGCCATGTTGCGGGCCTGCGCCAGTTCGAAGCGCTTGTGGTCCTCGGCCTTGTTGGCTTCGGCGTCCTTGACCATGCGCTGGATCTCGTCTTCGGTGAGACCCGAGTTCGCCTTGATCGTGATCTTGTTTTCCTTGCCGGTGGCCTTGTCCTTCG
>DAOMFD010000180.1:0-3990 GCA_035429605.1 Steroidobacteraceae bacterium
GCACAGAAAATAGGTGCCCTTGAGGTTGACGTCGACGACCAGGTCGAAGTCGGCCTCGCTGCAGTCTTCGACGGGCCCTTCGCGCCACACGCCGGCCGCGTTGACCAGGGCGTCGAGGCGACCCGCGGCGGCTACCGCCTGCTCGACGACGGCACGACAGTCGGCGACCACGCGCACGTCCCCGGAAATTCGCGCGACCACCGCGCCGTCCTGCAGGCGCTCGAGGCCCGCCGCGTCCCGGTCCGTTGCGACGACCCGCCAGCCAGCGGCTGCGAATCTCCGTACGACCGCCGAGCCGATGCCGCCGGCGGCACCGCTCACGAGCACGACGGGAGCGTTCACGCGTTCAGGTCCTCGACCACCGAGTTGCCGCCGTCGACCACGATCAGCTGCCCGGTCACGTAGGACGCGCCGGGCGACGCCAGGAAAGCGACGACGCTCGCGACCTCCTCCGGCGTTCCCGACCGACCCACGGGTGTCCGCGCCCCGGCCGCGGCCTCGCGCGCGGTCTGCGATCCGGTCGCGATCCAGCCCGGGGCGACCGCATTGACGGTGACACCGTAGCGCGCCGCTTCGAGCGCAACCGATCGCGTGAGACCCACGACGCCGGCCTTCGCGGCGGCATAGGCCGAATCGCCTGCAACACCGGCGACGGCACCCGTCGTGGACGAGATGTTGACGATGCGGCCGTAACCGCGGCGCTTCATGGCGGGCAGGAAGGCGCGCATGACGCGGAAGGTCGTGGTGAGATTGCGCTCCAGCGAGCGATGCCAGTCGGCGAGCGACACGTCGCCGAGGCCGGTCAGTGCATCCATCTCGCCCAGCACGGCCATCCCCGCGTTATTGACCAGCACGTCGACCGTCGAATCGCCCACGGCACCCGCCAGGGCGGCAACACCCTCGTCGGTCGTGAGATCGCAGGCGACGGCGCGGGTATCGATCCCTTCCAGCCGCAGCTCCGTCGCGCGCTGCTCGATCCGGTCCGTCGTGGATGCCATGACGAGCCGGTAGCCCGCGTGCCCCAGCGCCCGCGCGATGGCGAAGCCGATGCCGGAGGCGCTGCCTGCCCCGGTGACGATCGCGAGCGATGGCTGACGTTGCGTGCTCAGACGCGGGTCAGCCAGCCGTGCGTGTCCGGCGCCTCGCCGGTCTGGATGGCGACGAGCGCAGCACGCAGCTGCTTGGTCACCGGGCCGACGTCGCCATTGCCGACGCGATGCTCACGACCGCGGTGCACCAGCGTGCCGACGCCGGCGAGCACCGCAGCGGTGCCGGAGAGCGCCGCCTCGCCGTCCTTGACCCACTCCAGCATCTCGTCGACGTCGAAGACGCGCTCCTCGACCTTGAATCCCATCTCGCGGGCCATGGTGAGCAGCGAGTCGCGCGTGACGCCGTGCAGGAAGGTCGAGTCCAGGCTGCGCGTGAGGATGTGTCCCTTGCGCAGCAGCAGGAAGTTCGCGGCGCCCGTTTCCTGCACCGATCCGCCCGGGCAGAACAGCACCTGGTCCACCTTGTACTGGTCGCGCGCGGCGAGCGTCGGGCCCATTGCCGCTGCATAGTTGCCGCCGGTCTTCACCATGCCGAGGTGATCCGCCGTGCGGTGCTTCGCGTCCTCGACGAAGATCCTGAGCGGCTTCATGCCGCCGGCGAAGTAGTCCCACACGGGACTCGCGAGCACGATCAGCATCGCCTCGTTCGCGGGAATCGACGCGGCGCCGATGTTGGGCGTCGTTCCGTACAGGAGCGGCCGCATGTAGAGCGCGCCCGGTGGCTCCGGCACCTGGTCACGCACGCGGTCGATCACCGAGAGGATCATGCGCCCAAGCTGCGCCGCCTCCGGCACCGGCAGCGCGAGCAGGCGCGCGCTCTGCCGCAGGCGCTCGATGTGCTTGTCCATGCGGAACACGCGCACGCTGCCGTCCGCCCAGCGATAGGCCTTGAAGCCCTCGAAGCACGTGCTCGCGTAATGCAGGACATGGGCCGCCGGGTGGATCTCGATCGGGCCGGTGCGTCGGAATTCCTCGGCGCTCCACCGGCCGTCGCGGAACGTGGCGACCGCCATCTGGTCGGTAAGCACCGTGCCGAAGGCCGGCCGGGCCTGGGCGCTGGTCGCCGTGGTTGCGGGCTTCTGCATCTGTCGGTCGGATTCGAGGGTGTGCATCTGGCTAACCGGGAATGAAGATGGTTGCGGGGTGTTCGAGCAGGTCCTTGAGCGCCTGGATCATCGCGGCGGCATCGTATCCGTCCACGAAGCGGTGATCGAATGAAGACGACAGATTCATCATCCGCCGCACGGCAATCGCACCGCCGACGACGACCGGGCGGTCGACGGCCTTGTTGACGCCGATGATCGCCATCTCCGGCGCGTTGATGATCGGCGTGGAGACGATGCCACCGAGCTTGCCGAGGCTCGTGATGGTGATGGTCGAACCGGCGAGTTCCTCGCGCGCTGCCTTGTTGCTGCGCGCCGCCTCGGACACGCGGCGGATTTCCGCGGCAAGGTCCCACAGTGTGCGCGCCTCGGCGTGGCGCACGACCGGGACCTTGAGGCCGTCGGGCGTCTGCGTGGCGACGCCGAGGTGCACGCCGTGGTGGCGCACCAGCACGTTGCGTTCGGCGTCGTACAGGGCATTGCACTGCGGGAAGTCGCGCAGCACGCGCACCAGCGCCGCGCCGATGAACGGCAGGAACGTGAGGGACGGCGCACCCTGCGGCTGGCGCTCGTTCAGGTGCTGGCGCAGCGACTCGAGTTCCGTGACGTCGACTTCCTCGACGTACGCGAAGTGCGGAATGTTGCGCTTGGCCTCCGTCATGCGGTTCGCGATGACGCGCCGCACGCCGATGACCTTGATCTCCTCCGTGCCGGCGCGCCGCTCCAGCATCAACGCCGTGCCCGTCGGCCCGGCGGGTGCCTTCGGCGCGGTCGCGCCACCGAGCGCGGCCTCGAAGTCCTGGCGCGTGATGCGGCCGCTCGGGCCCGAGCCGTTCACCTGCGCGAGGTCGATGCCCGCTTCTCGCGCGCGGCGGCGCGTCGCAGGCGACGCCATCACTCGACCATGCCTCGGCGGCTCGGCCACCACGGCCACGCTCGCAGGCCGCACGGGTTCGGCTCGACCGGCGCTCGCCGGTTCCACGACCACGGGCTTCGGCGGCGGCGCGGCGACGGGCGCCTGCGCACCGTTGCCGTTCGCCGCTTCAGGCAGATGCTCTTCCGCTGACTCCGTCTCGAAGACGATGAGTTCGGCGCCGACGCGCACCATGTCGCCGGGCCCGCCGGTCAGCGACACCACGCGACCGGTCACCGGCGACGGCACCTCGACCGCGGCCTTCTCGGTCATGACCTCGGCCATCACCTGGTCTTCCTGCACGAGGTCGCCGACCTTGACGTGCCAGGCCACCACTTCGGCTTCGACCGTGCCCTCGCCGAGGTCCGGCATCTTGAACACGTAGCGGGTCATGGCGTCTCCATCACGGCCTTGAGTCCAGCGGCGACTCGTTGCGGTCCGGGGAAGTATTCCCACTCGAAGGCGTGAGGATACGGCGTGTCCCAGCCGGCGACACGCAGGATCGGGGCCTCGAGGCTCCAGAAGCACTCTTCCTGGATGACGGCCGACAGCTCGCCGCCATAGCCGCCGAAGCGCGTCGCCTCGTGCGCGATGAGGCAGCGGCCGGTCTTGCGGACGGAGGTGCAGAGCGTGTCGATGTCGAGCGGCACCATCGTGCGCACGTCGATGATCTCGGCGTCGAGCCCGAGCCCGCGCGCCGCGGTCTCGCAGACGTGGACCATCGTGCCATAGGTGACGATCGTGACCTGCGTGCCCTTGCGCACGACCTCGGCCTTGCCGATCGGCACGGTGTAGTAGCCGTCGGGCACCTCGCCCTTCGGGTGCGTGCTCCACGGCACCGCGGGCTTGTTCGGCTCGCCGTCGAACGGGCCGTTGTAGATGCGCTTCGGCTCGAAGAACACCACCGGGTCGTCGTCCTCGATCG
>DAOMFD010000181.1:0-2079 GCA_035429605.1 Steroidobacteraceae bacterium
AGCCCTGGACCTTCATCACGTACAGCACGGTCTCGAGCAGCGCGCCGAGCCGCTTTTCCTGGATCCAGCTCGACAGCGGCTGCAGGAGCTCGGGCGGCGCATCGGCATACCCCGACCCGGGTCGCGCGAACTCCCGGTAGCGCGTGAGCAGCATCCACGTGTAGCGCAGCGAGGCCCACACGACCTGCAGGCGACCGTACCCGCCGGACTGCGATGCCTCGAGCATGCTCATGTAGCGACGGCCGAGGGTGTCGTAGACCAGCACGTTCTGGTAGCCCACGGTCGGGACACCGAGGGCCTTGGCGATCTCCATGACGTCGCCGTATCCGGCGAGCATCTCGTGCGCGGCGAGGTCGAACTGATGGCCTTCGTAGTCGAAGGTCAGGCACTTACCGCCGACCCGGTCGGTCTTCTCGAACACCCGCACGCTGCGATAGCCGTTGCGCTTCAGGTACCAGGCCGCGCTCAGCCCGGCGGGACCCGCCCCGATGATGGCGATGCGTGGCTGCGTGTCTTTCCTTCTCATGCCGTCCCCTTGCCGACGAAATGCCTGCGCACGAGGTCGTGCGAATACTCGGCGATCGTCTCCACCAGCTCGAACGCGAGCAGCCCGCCGCAGTAGAACGTGCGGTTGGTGCCCTGCAGGGCCTCGAGCTCGGCGAAGAAGCCCGCATCCATCGCCTCGACCGGCACGTGCGGGAAATACGCCCAGTCGTCCATCGTGGAGGCCTCTACATCCGGGTCGCGTGCGCCGATCCCGGCGAGGAACCTGCGGTTGTGCGCCAGGACTTCCTCGTGGCTGATCTTCTGCCGGTGATCGCCGCGAGTGTACACGGAGATGAAGTCGCTCTCCGGGTACTGGCGCGTGACGACGAATGGCTGGCCCACGGTCGGCTCGTCCAGCGAGAAGGTCACGGCGGCGACCCGCTCGGTGCCGGGCGCTTCGTAGGTGGTCACGAAGAACGGGTTCAGCACGACCTGGCCGAACAGCCGTTCCTCCGCTGGCGTCAATGTGAGGAATTCGCGCAGCACGCCGGGCACCTGCGGGCACGCGAGGACGAGGTAATCGAACGTCGCACGCTCGCCCGGTGTGTCGTCGCCCTCCATGTCCTGCTCGAGCAGCGTGTACTCGACGCGGATCGCGTCGTCGCGTGTGATCTTCGTGATCGTCGCGCCGGTGAGCACGTCCACCTCGGCCGCCAGGCGCTCGAACATGCGCCCGTAGCCCTGCGTGAAGCGCTTCGGCCAGCAGCGCAGCGGCAGGTTCGCGGCGAACATCGAGAGGTCCTTGAACGTGAGCGGGCTCATGTAGGTGAGCGCGTAGGCGGCGGCGATGCCGTCGAGCTTGCCGTAGCCCATCAGCGTGAGCGGTATCTCGAAGATCTCGATCAGGGCATCGAGCCGGTGCCTGCGCAGCCATTGCTCGAAGCTGCCCTGCAGCTCCGGGCAGTCCTTGACGTGGCCGAAGCCCGGCTTGTAAGGCGCGAGCAGCTTGCGGATGCGCCAGCGCTTCCACAGGTACCGCAGCGACTGCCACGCCAGCGTCGGAAACGACGTGCGGCGCAGGACCTCGCTCAGGATGGAGCGGATCTTCCAGTCGTCGGCGACGTCGATCACGTGGCCGGCCCTTTCCGTGTACATCGTTGCGCCCACGTGCGCCGCGAGCTCCCGCACGCGCGCGTACGCCGAGGTGACGTAGTTCGCGCCGAGATCGAAGGACTGGCCGTCCACCGTAAGCGAGCGGCACTTGCCGCCGAGCCGCGGCGACTTCTCGAATACCTTGACGTGGCGGAAGCCCGCGAGCTTGAGATACCACGCGGTGCAGATCCCCGCCGCACCCGCACCCACGATCAGGATTCGCGCATCGCGCGCGATACCGTCCGAACGCATTCCCGCCCCCCTGCCCGACATTCTGCGTGCCGTTGCCGCGCCGGATTCAATACACTGCGCGCCTGCACAACGCAACGGGGATCGGTTTGGCCAGCAGCCCGCCCAAGGTCACGCGGCTCTTCCTCAGCTACGCCTCGGCGGACCGTCAGCTGATCGCGCCGCTGGTGGAATTCCTCGCCGCACAGGGCT
>DAOMFD010000181.1:2179-3984 GCA_035429605.1 Steroidobacteraceae bacterium
TCGGCGGACCGTCAGCTGATCGCGCCGCTGGTGGAATTCCTCGCCGCACAGGGCTGGGACGTGTGGTGGGACCGGCGCATCGAGGCGGGCGAGGTCTTCGACCGGCGCATCGGGCAGGCGCTGGCCGCCGCCGACTGTGTCGTCGTCGTGTGGTCGCGTGCATCGATCGAATCGAACTGGGTCCTGAGCGAGGCCATGGCCGGTTTCGAGTCGAAGCGGCTGGTTCCCGTCGCGCTCGACGCACGACTGCAGGTTCCCCTGCCCTTCAACCGCCTCCACGCCGCGTCGCTCGTCGACTGGAGCGGCGCCCAGGACCACCCGGGCCTGGCGGAACTCGCCGCCGGGATCCGCGCCACCGTCGAGACGCAGGGCATGCGCGGCACCCACACCGTGGATGCGCCCGCGGTTCGCAAGCCGGTCGTCGCCGTCCTGCCATTCGACGACCTCGACACGGCCTCCTCGCCACGCCCGGCGTGCTCGGTCATCGCAACGCGCCTCATCGCCGCGCTCGGGCACTTCTCGGGCCTCGAGACGATTTCCCGCCGCGCGAGCTTCGATGCCGGCCTGCAGTCGCAGGAGATCCGCGCGGTGGCCCGGTCGCTGCGCGCGGACTTCGTCGTCACCGGCAACGTGTCGGGCACCGGCACCGCCATGGTGATCGGCGCGGAACTCATCGAAGGCAGCAGCGGGCGGCAGTGCTGGAGCACGAGCCTCGTGCCGGACGCGGGCGGCGCGCTCGATCCGGAGGCCGCAGCGGGGGCGATCGCGCGGGAATTGAGCGGCGAGTTCCTGCGGCTGGGCCGCGATCGGGCTCGCGATGGAGCAGCACGCGGCGACGCGCTCGCCGCCGTCGAGGCGAGCCGCGACACGCTGCTCAAGAGCAGCCGGGCAGCGATCGCAGCGACCAGGGCGGATGCACGGCGCGCGCTCGCACTCTCCCCGGACAGCGGGCAGGCGCACGCGCTGCTGGCCTCCGCAATCGCTGAGGAGATCGTCAATGGCTACGCGGACGATCTCGATGCCGCGTGCGCCGAGGCACGCCGCGCGGCCGAACAGGCGATCACGCTGTGTCCGGACGATCACGCGGTCCTCAAGTACGCCGGGCACGTGCTTGCGACCTGTGGCGATCACGAGCAGGGTGAACGCGTCCTGCGTCGCGCGCTGGAACTCAATCGCTACGACGACGGCACACGCGGCTACCTCGGCTGGGTGCTCGCGCCGTCGACGTCGACCGGGCACCTCGACGAGATCCAGGCCACGCTCGACAAACTGCTGGCCGGAACCGGCAAGCATCCGGGACGGCCGTTCTGGCTGCTGCACCGTTCCGTGGCGCTCACCTGCGCCGGCGACTTCGAAGGAGCCCTGACCGCGGCACGCACCGCCGTCAATTTCAGTCCCAACCTGGCGCTCGCCTGGCTGCACGCCGTGAACGCGCTCGGTCAGCTCGGGCGTGAGTCCGAGGCTCGCGCCCTGGTCGAGCGCTGTCCGCTCGACCTCGCGCGCGCCGGCGTGTCGTGGGAGGCCGTGATCCGGCTGATTTCGCGGGACGAGGCAGCGGCCGAACGCCGCATTGCGGGGCTGCGAACCGCGGGACTCGTCGGAGCGCACCGTGGCGACTCGCGCGTCGACACGGAAGAGCGCCTGTCGGAGGACTTCACGTCATTGTGGCGCAGGGTGTCCTGCCGTGACGAACTCGCCGCCGGGAGCGTTCGCCGCGCCGTCTTCGACCGCTATCGCGAGCCGGCGCGTCGCTATCACACCCTCGCCCACATCCGGCACTGCCTCGAGCAGGCCGATCTTGCCGC
>DAOMFD010000182.1:0-3983 GCA_035429605.1 Steroidobacteraceae bacterium
CGCCCGGCACCTCGAGGTCGTCCACGAGGTTGCCGGTCGGGAACATGGCCCCGCCACCACCGTCGTCGTCTGCGGCTGGATCGATGAACTCGAGCACGATCTCCGCGGCCGGGAAGGTCACCCCGTCGAGCTCGAAGTCACCGGTTTCCTGCACCTGGCCGTTCGTGACCGGCACGTGCGCAATGATGGTCTTGCCGATGTTCGCCTGCCAGATGCGCACCACGCAGGTCCCGTTCGCAGGGATGCGCGAGGGATCGACGAGGCCCGCGTGGATGGCGAATGCGCCGGCGGCCGTCGAGAGATTGCCGCAGTTGCCGGACCAGTCGACGAAGGCCTTGTCGATCGACACCTGGCCGTAGAGGTAGTCCACGTCATGGTCAGCGGTGGCGCTCCTGCTGAGGATCACCACCTTGCTGGTGCTGGACGTGGCGCCCCCCATGCCGTCGATGTGCGCACCGTAGGGGTCCGGGCTGCCGATGACGCGCATGAACAACCGGTCGCGCGCCTCGCCCGGCACCTGCGCCGCCTCGGGCAGGTCCTGCAGGCGGAAGAACACGCCCTTGCTCGTGCCGCCACGCATGTAGGTGGCGGGTATGCGGATCTGCGGCAGGGAAATAGGGGACATTCTCCTATTTCCGAATTGCGGAAATAGGAGAATGTCCCCTATTTCCCTCAAGGAAATCGTTCGCGAAGCGCTGCAGCACGCCGCCCGCCTCGTAGATCGAAACTTCCTCGGCCGTGTCGAGTCGACACGTCACCGGCACCTGCAGCGTCTCGCCGCTCCGACGGTGGATGACGAGGCCCAGGTCCGCGCGCGGCTTGCGCGCGCCGATCACGTCGTAGGTCTCGGTGCCGTCCAGCCCCAGGGTCTTGCGATTCACGCCTTGCTTGAACTCGAGCGGCAGCACGCCCATCCCGATCAGGTTGGTGCGGTGGATGCGCTCGAAGCCCTCGGCCACGATCGCTTCCACGCCCGCGAGCCGCACGCCCTTCGCCGCCCAGTCGCGCGACGAGCCCTGCCCATAGTCCGCGCCGGCGATGATGATGAGCGGCTGCTTGCGGTCCATGTACGTCTCGATTGCTTCCCACATGCGCATGACCCGACCGTCCGGCTCGACGCGGGCGAGCGAGCCCTTCTTCACCTTGCCGTCGACCACCGCCATCTCGTTCACGAGCGTCGGATTGGCGAACGTCGCGCGCTGCGCCGTGAGGTGGTCGCCGCGGTGCGTCGCATAGGAATTGAAGTCCTCTTCCGGCAGGCCCATCTTCTCCAGGTACTCGCCCGCCGCGCTGTCGCGCAGGATCGCGTTCGACGGGGACAGGTGATCGGTCGTGATGTTGTCGCCGAGCACCGCGAGCGGGCGCATCCCGGCGAGCGTGCGTTCGCCGGCCAGCGCGCCTTCCCAGTACGGCGGACGGCGGATGTAGGTGCTCTGCGGACGCCAGTCGTACAGCGGGCTGACCGGAGCCGTGGTCCTCGCCTTGCGCTCGAACATGGGCACGTAGACCTTGCGGAACTGCTCCGGCTTGACGCTCGAGGCGACGATCGCGTCGATCTCCTCGTCGGACGGCCAGATGTCCTTCAGCGTCACCGGCTTGCCGTCCTTGTCCTTGCCGAGTGCATCGCGCTCGATGTCGAAGCGGATCGTCCCGGCGATCGCGTACGCGACGACCAGCGGTGGCGAGGCGAGGAACGCCTGCTTCGCGTACGGGTGGATGCGGCCGTCGAAGTTGCGATTGCCCGAGAGGACGGCGGTCGCGTACAGGTCGCGGTCGACGATCTCCTGCTGGATCTTCGGGTCGAGCGCGCCGGACATGCCGTTGCAGGTCGTGCAGGCGAACGCGACGATGCCGAAGCCGAGTTGCTCGAGCTCGGACTTGAGGCCCGCCTCCTCGAGATACAGCGCCACGGTCTTCGATCCCGGCGCGAGCGACGACTTCACCCAGGGCTTGCGCTTGAGCCCGAGGCGGTTCGCGTTCCTCGCAAGCAGGCCCGCGGCGATCACGTTGCGCGGGTTCGAGGTGTTGGTGCAGCTCGTGATCGCGGCAATGATCACCGCGCCGTCCGGCATCTGACCGGGCACCTCTTCCCACGAGCCCGCGATGCCCTTCGCGGCGAGATCGGCCGTTGCGACACGGGCGTGTGGGTTCGACGGGCCGGCCATGTTGCGCACGACCGACGACAGGTCGAACTCGAGCGTGCGCTCGTACTCGGCCTGCTGCAGGCTGTCGGCCCACAGTCCGGCGGTCTTCGCATAGGTCTCGACGAGCTTGACCTGCTCGTCCGATCGCCCCGTGAGCCTGAGGTACTGGAGCGTCTGCGAGTCGATCGCAAACATCGCCGCGGTCGCGCCGTACTCCGGCGCCATGTTGGAGATGGTTGCGCGGTCGCCGAGCGTGAGCGATGCGGCGCCCTCGCCGCGGAATTCCAGGTACGCGCCGACCACCTTCGACTTGCGCAGGAACTCGGTGAGCGCGAGGACGATATCGGTGGCGGTGATGCCGGGCTGCCGCCGGCCCTTGAGCTCGACGCCGACGATCTCCGGCAGGCGCATCCACGAGGCGCGGCCGAGCATCACGTTCTCGGCCTCGAGGCCACCGACGCCGACGGCGATCACGCCGAGCGCGTCGACGTGGGGCGTGTGGCTGTCCGTACCGACGCACGTGTCCGGAAACGCCACGCCGTCCTGCGCGTGGATGACCGGCGACATCTTCTCCAGGTTGATCTGGTGCATGATGCCGTTGCCGGCCGGGATCACGTCGACGTTGTCGAACGCGAGCTTCGTCCAGTCGATGAAGTGGAAGCGGTCCTCGTTGCGCCGGTCCTCGATGGCGCGATTCTTCGCAAACGCGTCCGGGTCGTAACCGCCGCACTCCACCGCGAGCGAGTGGTCCACGATCAGCTGCACCGGCACCACCGGATTCACCTTGGCGGGATCACCCCCACGTGCCGCGATTGCGTCACGCAGGCCGGCGAGATCCACCAGTGCCGTCTGACCGAGGATGTCGTGGCACACCACGCGCGCGGGAAACCACGGAAAATCGCGCTCGCGCTTGCGTTCGACGATCTGCCGGAGGCACTCCGTCACGATCGCCGGGTCTGCGCGGCGGACGACGTTCTCCGCGTGCACGCGCGCGGTGTACGGCAACGTCTCCCAGGCGCCGGGCCGGATCGCCTCGACCGCTTCCCGCGCGTCGTAGTAGTCGAGCGCAGTGCCGGGCAATGGCTTGCGGTGGGCGCTGTTCATCTCACTTCCGCTTCGCGATCGGCACGAACTTCCGATCTTCGGGGCCGGTGTAGTTCGCGCTCGGACGGATGATCTTGCCGTCGATGCGCTGCTCGATCACGTGCGCGGCCCAGCCCGTGGTGCGCGAGATGACGAACAACGGCGTGAACATCGCGGTCGGCACCCCCATCATGTGGTAGGAGACCGCGCTGAACCAGTCGAGGTTCGGGAACATCTTCTTGATGTCCCACATCACGGACTCGAGTCGCTCGGCGATGTCGAACATCTTCATGTCGCCCGCTTCCTTCGACAGCCCGCGCGCGACTTCCTTGATCACCTTGTTGCGCGGGTCGCCGATCGTATAGACCGGGTGGCCGAACCCGATGATGACTTCCTTCGCCTCGACGCGACGGCGGATGTCGGCTTCCGCCTCGTCGGGATTCTCGTAGCGCTTCTGCACCTCGAAGGCGACCTCGTTCGCACCGCCGTGCTTCGGTCCGCGCAGCGCGCCGATCGCGCCGGTGACCGCTGAGTACATGTCGGAGCCGGTGCCCGCGATCACGCGTGCGGCGAACGTGGACGCATTGAACTCGTGCTCGGCGTAGAGGTTCAGCGACACGTGCATCGCCTTGACCCACGACTCAGGCGGCTGGCGACGGTGCAGCAGGTGCAGGAAGTGCCCGCCCACCGAGTCGTCCTCTGTCTCGACGTTGATCCTCTGGCCGGAATGGCTGTAGTGGTACCAGTAGCAGAGCA
>DAOMFD010000183.1:0-3969 GCA_035429605.1 Steroidobacteraceae bacterium
AGTCCGCTACTCGACCCCGGGCCCCAAACCCGGGGTCTTTTTTTTCGCCGGCGCTCACTTGACCCCGATCCTGAGCGCCGCGGTCGCGATGCGCACCTCGACCAGGAAGCTGAGCAGCGCCCCGACCAGCGCGATCATGGCCAGCACGAACAGCGTCGCGACGTACACGCCCAGCTCGATCGGCGCGAAGGTGCTCGAGAACACCAGTGCGACCACCAGCGCTATGAGCAGCGCGGCGATCGTGCAGAGCGTGATCGAGACGTTGATGAAGCGCGCGCGTCGCGACGCCACCCGCAGCTGGTTCCGTGCCTCGGGGATGTCCGGCGCGGTCGCCTGCCGCAGGCTGTCCTCGACCTTGCGGGCGCGGTCCACGATGCGAGCGAGGCGATTGGTGAGCACGCCGAGCATCACGCCGATGCCGGACAGCAGGAACACGGGTGCGAGCGCGAGCTGGATCGCGTGCGCGATGTCGACGACCTGGATCCCGTTCATGCGGCGATTCTAGTCCAGGCGACCGGGCCGGTTGCGGCTCCGCGACGGGTCCCGCACCATGCGGAGCGCACCGCCATGTCCTTCAAGGATCATTTCTCCAGGCAGGCTGCCGCGTACAGCCGCTACCGGCCGGGCTATCCGGCCGAACTGGTCGAGTGGGTGTCGTCCCAGGCACCCGACCGCCGGCTCGCCCTCGACTGCGCGACCGGCAGCGGACAGGCCGCGGTCACGCTCGCCGTGCACTTCGAGGCGGTCGTCGGGATCGACGGGAGCCTGAATCAGTTGCGCAACGCCGTCGCGCACCCGAAGGTCGCGTACGTGGCTGCCACGGCGGAGCGCATGCCGGTCCGGGACCGGACGGTTTCGCTCGTCGCCGCGGCACAGGCCGTCCACTGGTTCGACTTCGAGCGCTTTCACGCGGAATGCCGCCGCGTGCTGGTGCCGGGCGGCGCGGTGGCCGTGTGGACCTACGAGAAGTTCCGGCTGGATTCGCTCGTCGATGCGGTCGTGGATGACTTCTACGATGGGACCGTGGGCCCGTTCTGGCCGCCGGAGCGACGGTACGTGGAGCAAGCGTACCGAACGCTGCCTTTTCCCTGGACGGAGGCCGCGGTCCCGGCCTTCGAACTCGTGACGGAGTGGGACCTCGACCAGGTGCTCGGCTACCTGGCGTCGTGGTCGGCAGTGCAGCGCTACAAGGACCGCAACGGGGTCGATCCCCTGCCTTCGCTGCGTCCGCAGCTCGAAGCGGCGTGGGGCGGGACCGGCCGGCGCCGCCTGCACTGGCCGATACACCTGCGGCTCGGCCGGGCCTGATTCCTCTATACTTCGCGCCCTTCCGTCGGCGCCCGATGGTGGCGCCCGGTCCCGACCCGGAGACGACAACCATGCGCTGGACGATGCCCGTGGCCTGCCTGCTGACCCTGACTGCCTGCGCCGGCAATCCGCCGGCGCAAGCGCCTGCTGCGTCGACGCCGCCGGTCGCGACGCCCGCTGCCGCTCCCGCGAAGCCCCAGCTCGCGTCGGGCGTCATCCTCGCGAACTTCGACCGGAACGTGCGTCCGCAGGACGACTTCTACCGGTACGTGAACGGCGGCTGGCTCGAGCGGACCCAGATCCCGCCCGATCGCTCGAACTACGGCACGTTCACCATGCTGGCCGACGAGGTCGAGAAGAACCTGAAGACCATCGTCGAGCAGGCGGCGGCGACGCCCGGCACTTCGGGCAGCGACTCGCAGATGATCGGCGACCTCTACGCGAGCTACATGGACGAGGCGACCGCCGAGCGCAATGGACCCGCGGCGCTGCAGGCCGAGCTGGCCGCGATCGACGCGATCAAGGATCGCGCGGGGCTCGTCGAGTACTTCGGCCGTACCCAGCTGCGCTACGTCAACGCGCCTCCGGGCATCGAGAACTTCGGCGCCGCCGCGCCGCTGGCCGCGACCGTCTTTGCCGACGCCAAGCACCCCGACGTCAATGCTTTGTACGTCGACCAGTTCGGCCTCGGCATGCCGGACCGCGACTACTACCTGAAGAAGGAGGGTCGCTTCGCGGAAGTCCGCGGCAAGTACCACGACTACGCGCGCGAGTTGCTCGAGCTCGGCGGACGCAAGGACGCTGCGCGGTCGGCGGCACGGGTCGTGGCGCTCGAGACGAGACTCGCCACGGCACAGTGGGCGAAAGTAGAGCTGCGCGACCCGAACAAGGTCTACAACCCCATGGACCTCGCCGCCGCGGCGAAGCTCACACCGGGCTTCGACTGGTCGCGCTGGATGGCGGGGGCCGGCATCCAGGGCACGGGCAAGCTCATCGTCGGCGAGCCGAGCTACTTCAAGGCCATGGCGGCTGCCGTCCGCGAGGTGCCGCTCGAGACGTGGAAGGACTACCTGCGGGTGCACGTCACCGACGACTACGCCGCGCTGATGGGCGGCAAGTACGAGCAGGCGCGGTTCGCCTTCCGGGAGACGACGCTCACCGGTGTGCAGGAGATGCGGCCACGGTGGAAGCGCGGCATCCAGCAGGTCGAGTTCGTGATGGGGCAGATGCTGGGCCGCGTCTACGTCGGGCAGTACTTCCCGCCGGAATCGAAGGCGCAGATGCAGATGCTGGTGTCGAATCTCCTCACGACGTTCGGCGAGTCGATCGACCAGCTGGCCTGGATGAGCGGCGGAACCAAGCTTGCAGCCCACCAGAAGCTGGCGAAATTCACGGTCAAGATCGGCTATCCCGACAAGTGGCCGCCGAAGCCGGAGGCGACGATCCGCCGCGACGACCTCGTCGGCAACGTCATGCGCACCCGCGAAGGCGACCGCCGCATCGAGTTCGCGAAGATCGGCCAGCCGGTCGACCGGACCGAGTGGACCATGACGCCGCAGACCGTCAACGCTTACTACAACCCGCTGGCCAACGAGATCGTGTTCCCCGCGGCGATCCTGCAGCCGCCGTTCTTCGACCCCAAGGCGGACAACGCCGTGAACTACGGCGCCATCGTCGGCGTGATCGGCCACGAGGTGAGCCACGGCTTCGACGACGAGGGCCGCAAGTTCGACGGCGACGGCGTGCTGCGCGACTGGTGGACTGCCGACGACAACGCCAAGTTCCAGGAGAAGGCCCACCGGCTCAGCGGGCAGTACTCCGCGTTCAGCCCGATCCCCGGCATGAACGTCAATGGCGACCTGACGCTGGGCGAGAACATCGGTGACCTGTCCGGGCTGGCGATGGCGTACAAGGCCTACCACCGTTCGCTGGCCGGCTCGGAGGCCCCGGTGCTGGACGGTTACACCGGCGACCAGCGCTTCTACATCGGCTGGGCCCAGGTCTGGGCCCGCAAGTACCGCGAGGACGAGCTGCGCAAGCGCCTGCTCACCGACCCGCACAGCCCGTCGGAGTACCGGGTCAACGGGATCGTGCGCAACATGGAGCAGTTCGACCGCGCCTTCGACGTCAAGCCGGGCGACAAGCTCTACCTGCCGGCCGACGAAATGGTCCGGATCTGGTGAACGACCGGTCATGGATATTTCGCCGCTGCTCCCCATAATTGACTGCACTCGGCTGGAGCCCCCGGCCTGTGAGGAGGAACAGTCATGCGCGTCTTGAAGATCGCCGCGATTGCCGCCGCGAGCCTGCTGCTCTCGGCCTGCGGCTACAACACGTTCCAGACTCAGGACGAGCAGGTGAAGTCGGCCTGGTCCGAGGTGATCAACCAGTACCAGCGCCGCGCCGACCTGATCCCCAACCTCGTCAACACCGTGAAGGGCTTCGCCGCCCAGGAGCAGGCCGTGCTGATCGGCGTCACCGAGGCGCGTGCCAAGGCCACCCAGATCAAGGTGGATGCGAACGACGCCGGCTCGCTCCAGCAGTTCCAGGCGGCGCAAGGCGAGCTGTCGAGCGCGCTGTCCCGGCTCATGGTCGTGGTCGAGAAGTATCCCGAGCTCAAGTCGGACCAGAACTTCCGCGACCTGCAGGCGCAGCTCGAGG
>DAOMFD010000184.1:0-3948 GCA_035429605.1 Steroidobacteraceae bacterium
CTGAACTTCCAGCGCCAGCGGCGTCGCGTGGCGTTCGTCGTCGACGAGTACGGCGACATCCAGGGCCTCGTCACCATCGAGGACCTGCTCGAGGAGATCGTCGGCGATTTCACGACCGACACGAGCGCGTTGCACAAGGACGTCCACAAGGAACGGGGCGGCACGTTCGTGGTGAACGCGTCCGCGAGCGTCCGGACCCTGAATCGCAAGATGGGGTGGACTCTGCCGACGACCGGCCCGCGCACGCTGAACGGCCTGATCATCGAGTACCTCGAGACCATCCCGGACGCGGGCACGAGCCTGCGCATCGACAACTACTCGATCGACGTGCTGCAGACCGGCGACAACGCGGTGAAGACGGTGCGGTTGAAACCCATCGTCTCGCCTGCGTCGGCTGCCGCAGCCGACGGCAGCCGGCCCGGACACGCCTGAACCGGCCGGCGGCGTGGCCGATTGCCGGGCGCTCAGTCGGCGGCCGCGAGGGCCTCGTCCAGTCTCGCCGCACCCTGCACGACCAGCCCTTCCGGCGCACGCCGCGGTACGTTCGCCGCGGGCACGAGGGCGCGACGGAACCCCTGCTTGGCCGCCTCGCGCAGGCGCTCCTCGCCGAACGGCACCGGCCGGATCTCGCCCGTGAGTCCGAGCTCACCGAAGCAGACCAGGTCGCTCGCAACCGCACGGTTGCGCAGGCTCGAGTGCACCGCGAGCACCGCCGGGAGGTCCGCGGCGGTCTCGCCGATGCGCACGCCGCCGACGACGTTCACGAAGACGTCCTGGCCGGACGTCGAAATGCCCCCGTGCCGGTGCAGGACCGCGAGCAGCAGCGCAAGGCGACTCGACTCGAACCCGACGGCCACCCGGCGCGGCGAGGCGCCCTGCGCGTCGTCGAGCAGCGCCTGCACTTCGACGAGCAGCGGCCGGCTGCCCTCGCGCGCAACGGTGATCACGCTGCCGGCCACGGGCGTGTCGTGCCGTGACAGGAAGATGGCGGACGGGTTGCGGACCTCCTTCAGGCCCTGGTCCACCATGGCGAACACGCCGATCTCGTTGGCGGCGCCGTAGCGGTTCTTGACCGCCCGGACGACCCGGAACCGGCTCCCGGGGTCGCTCTCGAAGTACAGCACCGTGTCCACCATGTGCTCGAGGATGCGCGGTCCGGCGATCAGCCCTTCCTTGGTGACGTGGCCGATGATGAGCACGGCGGTTGCCGATTCCTTCGCGTAGCGCACCAGGCGCGCCGCGGACTCGCGCACCTGCACCGCCGATCCAGCGGAGGATTCCGACAATTCGGTATGCATGGTCTGGATCGAGTCTATGACCAGCACCCGGGCCTGCGCCGCGGCGGCCTCGGTGATGATGCGCTCGACGGCGGTCTCGGCGGCGAGCCTGAGGGATGGCGACTCGAGGGCCAGCCGCCGCGCCCTCAGCGCCACCTGGCGCACGGATTCCTCGCCCGACGCGTAGAGCACCGGCTGGCGGCGCGAGAGCGCGTCCGCTGCCTGCAGCAGCAAAGTGGACTTGCCGATGCCCGGGTCACCGCCGAGCAGGACGACCGAGCCCGCCACGAGCCCTCCTCCCAGCACGCGGTCCAGTTCACCGATGCCGGTGGCGGCGCGCAGTTCCGAATCGTCGCCCACTTCGGATACTGCAAGGCTGGTCGCGGCCGCGGCGGTCCCGCGCCTCGCGGCCGGGGAGGCGATCGACGAAGCCGCGAGTTCCAGGGTGTTCCAGGCCTGGCACGCGGGACACTGCCCCTGCCACTGCGGCGTCGCCGCGCCGCAGGAGCCGCACACGTAGCTCGTCCGGGATCGTGCCATGATGCAACCCTGCCCCCGGGACACCCCGCCCGGAGGGTCCGCGATGCTAGCACGCTCGGCCGGGCGCCCCGGATGTGTGACGGCGCTGGCAAATCGCGGCGGACCCCCTACGTATACTTGGCCCACAACCATGCGCGACCCGGCCGACGAGACCCAGATCGTGTCCAGCACCGGCGGCCGCCCCAGGCCGCAGGCGACCCGTCGCGCCGTGCCCGAACGGCTCGGCCGCTACGAGATCATCGACGAGCTCGGCAAGGGCGCGATGGGCGTCGTCTATCGCGCCCGCGACCCGCGCATCAATCGCGAGGTGGCCCTCAAGGCGATTCCGCTGGCTGCGGAATTCGAAGGCGACGAGCTCGAGGAAGCCCGCACCAAGTTCTTTCGCGAAGCGGAAATGGCCGGCCGGCTGAGCCACCCCCACATCGTCACGATCCACGACGCCGGCGAGGACCACGGCACCGCCTACATCGCGATGGAGTTGCTCCGCGGACGGCACCTCGTCGACTACACCGCATCGTCGCAGCTGCTGCCGGTGAACGTCGCGATCGAACTGTTGGCGCGGCTGGCCGACGCGCTGCATTATGCGCACCAGCAGCACGTGGTGCACCGCGACATCAAGCCGGCCAACGTCATGTACGACCCCGCGAGCGGCGAGCTCAAGATCACCGACTTCGGCATCGCCCGCCTCACCGACAGCAACCGGACCCGCACCGGCGTCGTCCTGGGGACTCCTTCCTTCATGTCCCCGGAGCAACTGCAGGGACGTGCCGTGACCGGGCGATCAGACCAGTTCTCCCTGGCCATCACCGCCTGCCAGCTGCTGACCGGGCAGCTGCCGTTCCGCGCGGACTCGATGCCCGGGCTGATGGTGAAGATCGCCCACGAGCCGCACCCGCGGATCCGGGCCCTGCGCCCCGACCTGCCCGAGGGGATCGACGCGGTGTTCGATCGCGCGCTTGCGAAGGACCCGGCGGACCGCTACGACAGCTGCGGCGCGTTTGCCACGGCGCTGCGCGACCTGGTCGCCGGCGGCGAGGCCTGACCGTGCACCTCAAGGGCAAGTTCCGCTGCGTCGGGGTGAGCGACACCGGTCGCATTCGCGAGCACAACGAGGACACGATCGGCACCGACGCGGACATCGGGCTCGTCGTCCTCGCCGACGGCATGGGTGGCTACAAGTCCGGCGAAGTCGCCAGCGGCATCGCCGTGCGCACCGTGATGACGCTGCTCAAGGACGCCGTCGACCGCGAGGACCTGTCGATCAGGGACAAGGAGTCCGGGCTGTCCCGGCCGGGCATCCTGCTGCGCGACGCGATCCACCGCGCCAACAAGATCATCTACCAGACCGCGAAGACACAGCCCAATTGCGAGGGCATGGGCACGACCGTCGTTGCGGGGCTCTTCTACGACGACAATCTCACCATCGCGCACGTCGGCGACTCGCGGCTGTACTGCCACCGCGGGGGTGAACTGCGGCAGGTCACGCAGGACCACTCGCTGCTGCAGGAACTGGTCTCGCGGGGTTTCTACACCCGCGAGGAGGCCCAGCGCGCGGCCGCCAAGAACTATGTCACGCGGGCGCTGGGGGTCGAGCCGTCGGTCGACGTGGATGTGACCGAGTTCCCGGTTATCAAGGACGACCTGTTCCTGCTCTGCTCGGACGGTCTTTCCGACATGGTCGAGGACGACGACATTCATTTAACGATCAGTACCTTTGGTGGTAATCTTGAGACGCTCGCCAAGCAACTCGTGCAGTTGAGCAACGACAATGGCGGGCGGGACAACGTGTCGATCGTGGTGGTCCGGGTGCTCGACAGCTTCCCGGCCCGGCGCGGGATCTTCGACAGGCTGCTCGCCCGCTTCGGTTAGTTGGGAGGCCCTGGGACACACATGGCAAGGCTTGTTCTCAGCCTCGACGGGCAGTCGCTCGCCGAGTACAACATGAGCAAAGAGCGCTACACGATCGGGCGCCTTCCGGACAACGACATCCGCATCGACAATCCGGCGGTGAGCGGCCACCACGCGCTGATCATCAACATCCTCAACGACTCGTTCCTCGAGGACCTGAACAGCACCAACGGCACGTACGTCAACGGCAAGATCATCAAGAAGCACGCGCTGCAGCACGGCG
>DAOMFD010000185.1:0-3918 GCA_035429605.1 Steroidobacteraceae bacterium
AACCCGCCGCGTTCGAGGATCTGCACCGGGGAGTTGTCCGGCGGCTTGTCATCGATCAGCGTGATCTGCGCGAGCGAGAGGTCACTGCGCAGCACTGACGCGTAGCGGCCGAAGGAGCCGACTTCGGCGTAGCCACTGAATGCCCTGGCTCCGTTTAGCAGCCCGAGCGTCTGCCGCTTCATCTCCGCCTTCTGGCGGAACAGGGACGGCAGCGCATACCGCAGTGGATTCAGGAAGGCGGCGGCCTGGCTACGGCGCGTCAGGATGCGGCGGTAGATCGCCTCCTCGTCGCCGCCCTCGGCAACAGCCTCGGCGATGAGCCAGTGGAACCGGTCCTCGGGGTAGACATTGAAGACGTTCTGCAGGAAGCGGTAGAAGTCATCCCTCCACTTCGTGTGCCCATAGACCGCCTGGAAGTCGTTCGCCGGCGCGGGCGCAGCGGAGGGCTGGGTGGCTGCCGGGCAGTATTTGTCCCACAGCGCGTTGCGCAGACGGGCGTCCGGATCGATTCGACGCTTAATGTCGAACAGCCGCTCGGCCGCGGGGTACGCGCGGCGGAACTGCTCGGGCGTCGCATGCAACTGGTACGGAAGGTAATAAGTTCCCCCGCACTCGAGGACCGCCTCGATAAGTTCGCGTGTCCAGACGCCGACGCGCTCGATCGCGCTCGGACGGCGGCGCTGCTTGTAATAGAGCACGTAGGCAAAGCACTCGGTGCGCGCCCAAGCCATGACCGAGCCCGGGTCAGCCAAGGCGTGGCGCACCGAGACATTGATGACGTTGACCTTGTGTCGCGCGAGGATCTCCCCGAGGCGCAGCGTGAAGGCCTCGAAGCGATCCAGGGGGACGAAGTACTCCTGCAGCACATAGGTCGAATGCCGTCGCGAGAGCGGTTCGAGCTCTGCCACGTCGTAACCGGCCTCGAAGTTGCGCCAGTGCACCGGTCGGCCGGCGAAGACGATCGGATCCACCAGGTGCTCGCGGCGCCACCGGCCGAACGGCGTCTCGGTGATGGCCCACAGCAGGTACTTGTGCAGCGGATACAGGCCCCCAGGCGACTGCAGGCGCGCGCTCGTCGGCCGGTCCAAGGTCTCCCGCCAGGTGACGGCATTGACGCGCCGATAGTGCGGCGGATAGAGGTCGGCGTTGTGGAACAGCGCCTGGCGGTCGGCGCGGACGTGGTTTTTGAAGTACTCCAGGTACTGCGCCACCGGCATACGGCGGGAGTCGCGCTTGACGCGGACGTTATCGGCGAGGTCGAGTTCCGCGGCCACGATGACGCCGACGGCACCGTAGCCTCCGATCGCGCCGTAGAAGAGATCAGGGTTCATCGCCGGTGAGCACTCGACCGTTTCCCCGGAAGCCAGTACGAGCTGTAGCCAGCGCACCGAGAGAATGAGCGGTCCCAGGCCCATGTAGCGGCCGTGGACGTTGACGCTGAGGGACCCGCCCACAGTGAAGTTGGCGTAGGTCTGCATGATCTTCACGGCCAGGCCGTGGGGATCGACAAAACGCTGGATGTCGCACCAGCGGATGCCCGCCTCGACCTTGATCCGGCGATCCGCCGGGTAGAACGTCAGCACGCGATTCATGCCCCGCATGTCGATCTGCATCGCGCCCGTGCTGGCGGTCTGGCCACCCATGCTGAAGCGCCCGCCGCCGATCGATACGGGTCCGCGTGTCGAGCGCAGCGCCTGGACGACATCGTCGACCGTACGCGGCGTGACGACGCCGGCCACGCCGATCGGGTTCAGTCCAGTGACGTCGTTGATGACCGAGTTCGCCATGGTCACGCCACCGTCAGATAGTCGGCCGCGCGCTGTGTCGGGTCCGCACCAAACGCGTTGTCACCCTGGGTGCCTCGCTGCAGAAGCAGCACCCAAGCTAGCCATAGGGCTCCGAGCACCGGCACCGCAAAGACCATCAGCCACCACGCCGAGCGGCCCGTATCGTGCAGCCTCCGGGCCGAGAGCATCGCGGCCAGCCAGAGCAGAAGCGCGACGACGACCGTGCCCGCCATTTCCCCCAGCGTGGCGTCGAGCCCCTGGACGAGCACGTAGCCCAGTGCGAGCAGGATCGCAAACGAAACCACGAACCGTCCCCGTGCGATGCGCCCGCGCGGCAGGGCCCAGCTAAGCGCCGCTTGGACGACTGCGTTTCGGTCGATGGCGATGGAAGACTCCCGGCGATGCAGGCCGGGCCGAAGTCTATTTACTTTGCCCGCCATCGTCAGCCCTTGCGCAACAGCGGCGACGGACTGCATTTGGTGCGCTGCACTGGAGGGGATGCGCGGACACGGGTGACTCCGTTGGTATCGTCGCAACTCGATATGCACTCACTGCCAATCACCGGTCTTAAGGTGCGCCTTCGCATCGTCGTCCTAGCGTGCGCGCTCGCGCTCATCGGGCCATCGGGCGCCGTCGGCGCGACGGCCGATATGGCGTTCGTCGACGCGGAGGTCGCCGTCCGTGCAGGGCAAAGCGGCGTCTACGTGCTCGACAGCGGCGAAGAAGCGCTGCTCGCCCGCGCCTGGCTCGCCGATCAGGCGA
Source organism: Steroidobacteraceae bacterium (assembly GCA_035429605.1). Lineage (GTDB taxonomy): Bacteria > Pseudomonadota > Gammaproteobacteria > Steroidobacterales > Steroidobacteraceae > RPQJ01. The sequence goes on from DAOMFD010000185.1 coordinate 2,550, forward strand.
GAGAGTCGATCGAGGTCCAGTACTTCATCTGGAGCACCGACAACATCGGCATCCTCGCCGCTGAGGCGCTGCTGCGCGCCGCCGACCGCGGCGTGCGCGTTCGGGTGATCGTCGACGATTTGCTGATCGACGCTCCCGACAAGTCGCTGCTGGCACTGGCCAAGCACCCGCGCATCGACATCCGCATCTACAACCCCAAGACCTCGGTCGGCGTGCCGCTGCTTACGCGGCTGCTGAACGTGGTCCTGGGTTTCCGCGATGTCAATCAGCGAATGCACGACAAGACGGTGGTCGTCGACGGCCGTGTCGCCATTACCGGCGGCCGCAACATGGCGGCCGAGTATTTCGACTACAACCACTCCTACAACTTCCGAGACCGCGACGTCCTGCTGCTCGGTGCCGTCGTCGCCGACGTGCGGGCCAGCTTCGAACGCTTCTGGTCGAGCGGACTCGCGGTGCCGGTCGAAGCGCTGTACGACGGCCTTGGCCTGATGCAGAAGCACGTGGTGGTGCAGGACGAGGACGTCCAGCAGGTCTACACGGATCTGCGCGACTATGCGCGCTTGCCGTCGAACTTCGCACCCGAGGTCCGTGCGGCGATCGCCGCCACCCCGACCGCTTTTCCGAGGATCGCTCGCCACGTGGCCTGGGGTCGCGTCGAGTTCATCAGCGACCGGCCGGGCAAGAACGACAGTCGCGTCAGTTTGGCTGGCGGTGGTGAGACCACCCGGCGACTCGCCGCGCTCGTGGACGCCGCGCAGGAGAGCATCATCATCCAGTCGCCATACCTGGTCCTGAGCGACGCCGCGATCGAACTCTTCAAGCGTGCCCGCGCGCGCGGCGTACGGGTGGCCGTCAGCACCAACTCGATGGCGTCCACAGACAATCTGCCTGCATTCAGCGGTTACCGCAGCCAACGCCAGCGTCTGCTGGCGATGGGCATTGAGATCTTCGAGTACCGACCGGACGCGGCCGTTCAGCGCGCGTCGATGCGTCCGTACCTCGCGGCGGCCACGAAACCGCCGATCTTCTCGATGCACGCGAAGTCCTTAGTCGTGGACTCGATCGTCGCCTTCGTCGGCACGTTCAATCTGGACCCGCGATCCGAGAACCTGAACACTGAAGTCGGCGTGGTCATCTTCGACCCACTTGTCGCCAAGGCGGTGGAGGCGTCAATCCTGGCTGACATGGCGCCGGGGAGCAGTTGGAGCGCGGCATCCGACAACCCGGATCAATATGCGCCACTATCGAAGCGCGCCAAGGTGAGGTTGCTGGAGCTCCTTCCCTTGCGGCAATTGTTGTAGCGTGACCCTTTGCCCCTTGTAACCGGAGGAGATCACGGCTTTCATTCAGGGGCACAGGTCGGCCA
>DAOMFD010000186.1:0-3891 GCA_035429605.1 Steroidobacteraceae bacterium
GGTCCGCGCGCTCGAGGTGCGGCACGGCGTTGAACGCGACCACGCGCCGCGCCGAGCGACCGCAGGCCAGTTCGGTGATGCCCGTGTTGCGCGTCTGCAGGTTGAGCTGGATCGCCGCGTCGGGCCCGGCCGCCAGCGTGTCGGCGACGATGCGGCCGATGACGCCCCCCGACGTCACCACGAGCACCGCATCATCGGTGTCGAGTCCCTCGCACGCCGTGGCGACCGCGCCGTGCACGCGTTCGCCGAATTCGCGCCACGTCTCGCCGCCCGCGATCGCCTCGTCGCGGCGCGACCAGGCCGTCAAGGCGTCACGAACCGCGAGGAAATAGCGGCGCCGGTCGCCCGAGGCACGCAGTGCCTGCTCGTCGCCGAGGTGAAATGTCGACAGCACGCTCGCGGCGTCGTACTCGTTGAAGCGGGGGTCGACGCTGCGCTCCGGCGCATGTGACAGGGCCGGCAGGATCGCGTCGAGCGTGCCCGCCTGTCGCGCCAGGCTGCCCGAGATCACGCGCTCGAACTCGATGCCGCGCAACGCCAGGTGCTCGCCCAGCCACGTGGACTGGCGGATGCCGAGCGACGTGACCGAGTCGTAGTGCCCGGCGAAGTCCGGTTGCGCATGGCGCACGAGGTACAGGTAGGGCATGCCGCGGAATCGGGACGCGTGACTGGGAGGAGGGACGCAGTCTAACCTGTCGCCACGATCAGGCATCGGTGCCGGAGGCGCGACGAGACGCATGACCGAACCCGCCAGGCAATTTCGGGCTTGTGGCATCGTCACGCTGACGACGGATTTTGGGCTCAAGGATCCGTTCGTCGGCGTGATGAAGGGGCAGTTGCTCACGCGACTTCCCGGCGTGCGCATCGTCGACCTGACGCACGACGTGCTCGCGCACTGGCCTGCCGAGGCCGGCTTCTGGCTGTCGCGGTCGTTTCGTTACTTCCCCGCCGGCACGGTGCACGTGGCCGTGGTCGACCCCGGCGTCGGGAGCGACCGCGAGATTGCCGCGGTCGAGTCGGAAGGGCACCTGTTCCTGGCGCCGGACAACGGCTTGCTGGGCGCGGTGGTCGATGCGTCGCGCGCGTCCACGCTGCGTCACGTGGAAGCGGGAGTCCTCGCGAAGCTTGGCATCGTTGCCCGAAGCGCGACATTTCACGGACGCGACATCTTCGCGCCGCTCGCGGCCGAGCTGGCCTCCGGGCGGCTGCAACCCGCAGCCCTGGGGCCAGCGGTGCCTGAACTCATTCCAGGTTGGATTGACGAGCCGACCGTCTCGCCCGGGCAGGTGGCAGGCGTCGTCGTGACCATCGACCACTTCGGCAACCTGCTCACCAACATCGATGTCGCCCTGGTGAGGACGCTGTCTCACCCCTGCATCCGGGTGGCCGGGCGGGAGCTGCCGCTGCGGCGCACCTACTCCGACGTCCGTCCGGGCGAATACCTGGGTTTGGTCAACTCCTTCGGCGTCCTGGAGATCGCCCGGGCCGAGATGAGCGCCGCCGAGGGCCTGGGCCTGGACCGCGGTGCTCCGGTCACCGTCGTACAGAAGTGACCGCAACCTGCTGATCGAAAAGGACTTGACGGCTCCTGGCCGCGGAACCCGCTGCGCCGCAGCAGGCGGCTCTTGTCGCGCCCCGCGATTCGTATATAGTTCGCAGCCCTGTGCCCGGAATTTCGGGCAGCGCGTTGAAATCTCAGGATTTTCTCAGGGCCGTGACATGGAACGAGACGAGGAACACTTCGACCTCGACGAGGAATTCGTGGCCAACGCGGAGGAAGAGGACTACGACCGCTTCATCGACCGCGCCGACCGACGCAAGCAGGCCGCGGTGAAACGTGGCAAGGCCGCCTGGAGCAAGCTCGAAGACGTGCTGGCCGAGAAGCGCCTGCAGAAGGAACTGAAGGACGTCTACGACGACGTGTGAGATTCATTGATCGCGGCCCCGGCTCCCTTGGCACCGGGAGCCGCCCGGGGACCGCTCGATGACCAGCAATACCGAATCCCACTGGGTCGTCCTCAAGTTTGGCGGCACCAGCGTCTCGAGCGTCAGCAACTGGAGGAACGTCGCCGCCGTGGTTCGCGCGCGACTCGACGAGGGCCTGCGCCCGATCGTCGTCCACTCGGCGCTGTCCGGGATCACCGATCGCCTCGAGCAGCTGCTCGCGAAGGCGCTGACTGGCGACTGGGAGCCCGTCATGGAGCAGATCGAGCGCCGGCATGTCGACCTGTCGCGCGACCTCGGCATCCCGCTCAGCGCGGAGCTCGAGCACCACTTCAACGACCTGCGCCGCATGGCCTCCGGCATCCACCTGATCGGCGAGGTGAGCGACCGGTTGCGCGCGCGCGTCATGGCGACCGGCGAGCTGATGGCGACGCGAATCGGCGCCGCTTACCTCGCATCGGAGAAGCTGGACGTGCAGTGGCTCGACGCACGCACGGTCCTGCACGCCGAGGAACGGGCCGGCGCAACGGTGCGGGCGAACTACCTCTCCGCCACCTGCAGCTTCGAGCCAGACGCTTCACTCCAGCGTCGATTGGCTTCCGGCGGCAGCGTGCTGCTGACCCAGGGATTCATCGCGAGCGACGCGAACGGCGAGACCGTGCTCCTGGGCCGCGGCGGCTCAGACACGTCGGGCAGCTATTTCGCCGCCAAGCTGCACGCGCGCCGGCTCGAGATCTGGACGGACGTGCCCGGCATGTTCACGGCGAATCCGCGCGCCGTGCCGAACGCACGGCTGCTCAAGTCCCTCGACTACGACGAGGCGCAGGAGATCGCGAGCAGCGGGGCCAAGGTGCTCCACCCGCGCTGCATCCTGCCGGCCAAGCAGTACGGCATCCCGCTGTCGGTGCACGCGACGCAGCAACCCGACCTCGAGGGAACGGTCATCACGTCGACGGGCGGCGATGGAGGCGCACGCGTCAAGGCGGTGTGCACCAAGAAGGGCATCACGCTCATCTCGATGGAGACGCTCGGGATGTGGCACCAGGTCGGGTTCCTCGCCGACGCCTTCGCGGTGTTCAAGGACCACGGCCTGTCCGTGGACCTCGTCTCGACGTCGGAGACGACCGTCACGGTGTCACTGGACCCCGCGGCGAACGCGCTCGACACCCGGGCGCTCGAGACCCTCGTGAACTCGCTGTCGAAGCTGTGCCGTGTCGAGGTCATCGGTCCCTGTTCCGCCGTGAGCCTCGTCGGGCGCAGCATTCGTGCCACGCTCCATCGGCTCGGCGACGCGCTGGAGCTTTTCGAGGAGCAGCGGATCTACCTGGTGACCCAGGCCGCGAACGACCTGAACATCACCTTCGTCGTCGACGAGGAGCAGGGTGACCGGCTGGTCAGCCGCCTGCACGACGTGATCGTGCGCAACGCGCCGTCGGACCACGTGCTCGGCCCGACGTGGGAGCAGATCCACGGCATCGGAACCGCGCACCCTGTTGGCGGGCCGCCGTGGTGGCAGGGGCGCCGCGCCGAACTCGAGAAGATCGCGAGGGCGCAGGGCAGCGCCTACGTCTACGATCGAGACACGATGGTGCGCGCGGCGAAGCAGCTCCTCGCCATCGACGGGGTCGAACGGATCTTCTATGCCGTGAAGGCGAATCCGCACCCGGAGGTGCTGCGCCAGTTCGCGGACCTCGGCCTCGCGTTCGAGTGCGTGTCGCAGGGCGAGTGCGAGCGGGTGATCGAGACCATCCCGGGCATCGCGCGCGACCGGATCCTGTTCACGCCGAACTTCGCGCCGCGCTCCGAATACGAGTGGGCGATCGAGGCCGGCGTGCACCTCACGATCGACAACCTGCACGCCTTGCGCCACTGGCCGGAACTGTTCCGCGGCCGCGACGTCCTGGTCCGCGTGGACACGGGCTTCGGGCGCGGTCACCACGACCACGT
>DAOMFD010000187.1:0-3867 GCA_035429605.1 Steroidobacteraceae bacterium
CCGTCCGCGACGACGACCGCACGCGGCACCGCTGCTCGTGCCGCTGATCTTCGTGCTCGCGGCAGGCGCCGGAATCTTCTGGCTCGGGACATACGCGAGCACCACCGTGGTCATCGTGCTGCGCCATGCCGAGGCGACGCAGGATCCTCAAGGCGATCCGGAACTCAGTCCGGCGGGCGAGGAGCGCGTCAGCGGACTCGGTGAGTATGTCGCCGGTGTGCTGGCCGGCGGGAAGGTGGACTACCTGTACGCCGGGGACACCCGTCGTGCCCAGGAGACGGCGGCGCCCATTGCCAATCAGTTCGGGTTGCCGATCAACCTGCTTGCGCCGAGCGACTGGGACGGCTTCGCGAGCCGGCTCAAGCGCGATCACCGGGGCAAGACGATCGTCGTCGTCGGGTACGCGACCACGATTCCCGGCGTCGTGAGCCGGCTGGCCGGCACGAACGTCGCCCTGAGCGACAGCGACTACGACTCGATCTTCGTCGTCGTACTGCCGAGCCCCGGTTCGGCCAAGCTCTTCAGGCTGCACTACGGGCCCGGCACAGCCGGGGCCAAGGCGTCGGCCAAGTAGTCAGCCGTTTCCGAGGAATGCCGCCTAACCCGCTAATTTATAAACAGGTTATTTTCGAGCGCCGGCCTCGACGGCTTTGCGCACGAACGCTTCGTGCGCCCCGATCCGCAGGTCGGCGAGCACCGAGTCCTGGATCTTGCCGTCGGTGCCGATCAGGTAGGTCCCGCGTCGCACGCCGAAACCTAGCGGGCCGTCGAGGTCGTAGGCCTTCACCGCCTGCTTGTCGGGGTCCGCGAGCAGCGGAAAGTTCAGGTCGTGCTTGGCGGCGAAGCGCTTGTGTGACGCCACGTCCTGCGGACTCACGCCGACCACGCGCAGCTTCGCGCGCATCAGGTCCTGGTGCAGGTCGCGGAAGCTGCAGGCCTCCGCGGTGCAGCCCGGCGTAAAGTCGGCCGGGTAGAAGTAGAGGATCAGCGGCCCGTCCGCGAGCAGCTGCTTCAGCGTGTGCCTGCGCCCGTCCTGGTCAGGAAGGTCGAACTCGGGTGCCCTGGTGCCGTTCTTCAGCATGTTCATCCTCCCCTGGCGCTGCGTACCGCGCCGGACATGTCCACTTCCATCACGAGGTATCCCGCGTCCTGCATGCCGCAACGCGCGTAGGTCTGCTGCGCGCGCGTGTTGTCGCGCTCCACGTACAGCCGGAGGCCACAGACGTTTGGGTCAGCCTTCGCCAGGCCCTCGATGTGCCGGTACAGGGCGCGAAACACGCCGCGACGCCGCGCGTCGGGTGTCACATAGACACTTTGGAACCACCAGAACACGCCGTTGCGCCAGTCGCTCCACTCGTATGTGTACATGGCCTGGCCGACGATCCGGCCGTCGATCTCGGCGATGAAGTAGCGGCCGTGAGCGGGCGTGTCGAATACGGCCTGCACTCCACGGCGCACCGTCGGCGGGTCGAGGTGCTTGTGCTCGGCCTCGAGCGCCATCGCGATGTTGCGGGCCGCGATGGCGTCGATATCGCCGGGCTGCGCAGGGCGAACGTGGATGTTCATGGCGCGATCATACAGGCGACCCACCGTGGTTGCGGGTGCAGGGGCTGGTGCTACAATGCGCGCCCTTTCGTGGGGCGGTAGCTCAGCTGGGAGAGCGTCGCGTTCGCAATGCGAAGGTCGAGGGTTCGATCCCCTTCCGCTCCACCACGACACGACGGCCGGGTCACTCGACCCGGCCGTTTTTCCATTCGGGCCGCGCTGACGGCCCCCTCAGGCCGCGCCGCGCGTCACGACTTTTCGCAGGTGTCGGATGCCGAGCAGGGCCGCCAGCGCAACAAACGGGATGCTGAGCGCCATGACCAGCTCCGTATCCAACGGCCAGCCGAGCGCCTTGAGGCCCTTGGCCGCATACCCCACCAGGCCCACCACGTAGTAGGTGATTGCGGCCGTCGACAGGCCCTCGACGGTCTGCTGGAGCCTGAGTTGAGCCTCGGCCCGACGGTTCATCGATTCGAGCACCTTCTGGTTCTGGCGCTCGCGCGACACGTCAACGCGCGTCGAGAGCAACTGAGTGGCCCGTGCGACGCGCTGGGACAATGATTCGACGCGCGCAGACACCGATCGGCACGTGTTCATGGCTGGAGCCAGCCGGCGCTCGATGAATTCCTGGAAGGTCTGCAGCCCCTGGATGCGGGCCTCGCGCAGTTCGGTGATCCGACGTTCAACGAGCGCGTAGTAAGCCTCGGACGCCGTGAAGCGGAAGTGGTGCGCGGACTCGCGACTCTCGATCTCGGCCTCGAGGCGCGTGAGCCGGTCGAGCAGCAGCGGCTCGGTGGCCTCGTTCGACTCGACCAGCCGGGCGCTGATGGCCGCCAATTCGGCCTCCGCCTCGTTGAGCCAGGGCGTCAGGCCCTGGGCGACCGGCAGCGCGAGCAGCGCCATCAGCCGGTAGGTGTCGATTTCGAGCAGACGCTGGATCATGCGACCGGCCTGGCGCGGTGTCATGCCGCGGTCCAGCACGAGCAGCCGACTGAAGCCGTCGCGGATGCGGAAGTCCGTCAACGCGAGTCCGGCTCCGCCGGCGATGCCCGCGCCGATCAGAGTATTTCCGTGGAAATGCCGAGCAGCGAGCGCATCGTAGTCGAGCGGCTCGGGTGGTGCGGGCAGCAGCGCGGCATGGGTTGCCACCACCAGTTCGCCCGGAAGCTCTCCGAGCCAGTCCTGCGGCACCTCCAGGAGTGCCGGCGAGTCGAACGGTCGGTCGCACGGTCCCGCCACGATGAACTTGTAGCGCGTGAACTCCGAATGTCGTTCCCACTTCACCCGGAATGGGCCGCAGTCCGCGCTGCAGTGGCTCACCCTGGACGACGGGGGCTGCTGTTCGTAGCGCCGCAGCAACGCGCAGAAGTGGTCCCATTCGCGGTCCCCCGAGCCGCGTCCGGACGACAGCGCCAGGAAGGTGAGCCGCAACGGGGCTCGCAGGGCCTCGGACGGCCGCGCGTGAGCCTCGTCGTTCAGTTCGACGCGGAGGGGGTGGTCGGGGGGCAGTCGCACAGGTCGGGCCTCCTCACCCAGTCTAGACGTCGGCCCGTCCTGCCCGCCTCGCGGCAAGCCACAATGCCGGCGGGCGCTTCGCTGTACCGCTCGCCGTCGCCGTGCCGTTACACTTCGCCCGCGCGCCCCGGTAGCTCAGTGGATAGAGCAACCGCCTCCTAAGCGGTAGGTCGTCGGTTCAACTCCGGCCCGGGGCGCCATCCGCCCCAAGGAATCGACGGACTTCGCTAGAATGTCCGGCCTTTCGCCAGGCCAGCACCACGCGCCGGGTGACGCCGGGTATCGATCCAAAAAAATGAGCGATCTCAAGGCATTGCTTGCGACCACCCCGCTCGCCGCGGGCAACGCGCCGTACGTCGAGGAGATGTACGAGCGTTTCCTCCTCGACCCGCAGTCGGTCGACGCGCGCTGGCGGGACTACTTCGCCGGCATGGGAGGGCAGGGGAAGGACATCGCGCACGGCCCGCTGGTCGAGGAACTCGCGCGTCGCGCCGTCGCGCCGCGTGCAGGCCGCCCCGCGAAGTTGGCAGCGAGTGCGGCAGATGTCGACCGCGCGGCGAAGCAGGGCGCCGTCTCACGCCTCATCCAGATCTACGCGAATCGCGGCCACCTCGTCGCCGACATCGACCCGCTGGGTCTCATGGTCCGTCCGGTGCCCAAGGTGCTTGGACTCGACTACCTGGGTCTGACCGAGGCCGACCTCGACACCGAGTTCCTCACCGGCAGCCGCAACGACGCCATCAAGCCCCGACTCACGCTGCGCGAGATCGTCGCGCAGTTGAAGCACATCTACTGCGGCACGATTGG
>DAOMFD010000188.1:0-3821 GCA_035429605.1 Steroidobacteraceae bacterium
CAGTTTCGAGCTGACGACGCACAACCCGGGTGGCCACAGCTCGCAGCCGCGTGCCGATAACGCGATCTACGAGCTGGCCGATGCGCTCGAGACGCTCAAGGACTACCGTTTCCCAGTCATGTGGAACGACTGGACGCTCGGCAGCTTCCGCGCCTCTGCGAAAGTTACGCCCGGCCCCCTCGGAGCGGCGATGGCGAAATTCGCTGCCAACCCGCGTGACGGGTCGGCGGCCGACGTGCTCTCGGCCAACCCGCTGATCGTGGGCAAGCTGCGCACCACCTGCGTCGCCACGATGCTCAGGGGTGGACATGCGGAGAACGCGCTGCCGCAGTCCGCGACCGCGACCGTCAATTGCCGCGTATTTCCGGGCGTCCCCGTGTCCGACGTGCAATCGACGTTGCAGCGGCTGGCCGGCGCAAAGGTGGAAGTGAAGCTCATCGGCCACCCGCATCCGAGCGATCCGTCACCGGTGCGCCCGGACGTGGTCGACGCCGTGACCAGGGCCGTGCACGCGGACTATCCCGGCGTGCCGATCGTGCCGGAGATGGCCGCGTACGCCACGGACGGCTCGATCTTCCGCGCCGCCGGTATCCCGACGTATGGCGTGAGCAGCCTGTTCATCAAGGGCAGCGACGAGTTCTCGCACGGCCTGAACGAGCGCATCTCGACGGACGCGTTCTACGCGGGGCTCGAGCACTGGTACGTGCTCGCGACGACGTTCGGGGGCAAGCCCGCGCCCTGAGCTCCGCTGGCGTTCAGTCCTTGCGCGCCTGCCGGTCGCGCAGCGCCACGTACTTCGCGACGAAGGTCGCCACGACGACGGCGACGTAGAACTGGCCGATGAGCGCCTCCAGCATCGCAAGCACGCGTGCCGTCGGGGACACCGGGAGGATGTCGCCGTAGCCCACGGTGGACAGCGTCACCAGGCTGAAATAGATGAGGTCGCCGCGCAGCTCGCGCACGCTCTGTTGCGGCAGAGGCACGGTCAGGTGCAACGCCTCGGGATTCCAGATCAGCAACAGGTAGTGGAGCTCGGCGAATACCAGGGCGATCAGCAGGTAAGCCACGACCATCGCGAAGATCCCGTCGACGGTCGGGCGCTCGGCGCGGAATGCGAACGCGAGAACGCCGACGATGCAGGCGCAGGCCACCGGTATGGCGAAGGACACGTCGAGCGTCTCGTCGAACTTCGACAGCATCTGGGAAAGGCCCGTGACGGACAGGACGGACGTGGCCAGCGACAGCAGCCAGAGGACCAGGACTACCTGACGGACCCGCGCCCAGTGCGGGTTCGCCCACATCGTGACCAGCATCAGGTCCAGCAGCAGGACCTGCATGGCCAGGTGTCCCGTCCATCGCGTCTCCAGCAGGGGCGCGACCAGCATCCAGGCGATGATCGCGAGCGTGAGCTGCAGGAACCGCCATTGCGGGTACGGCCGTGCGGCGACGATGTGTGCTGGGTCGAGCTTCATGGCGTAGCCTGGCGTGGGCGAAAAGCGCGTTCGGCGACGACGGTATTCCCGGGCGTGTCGCTCCGCAAGGGTCGGTGCGACGGACATTCCGGGGGAGGCGCGGACTGCACCTCGGGCAAGCGAGTCTCGCCGCTATGCACCCGATCGTCCACCGCGCCGTGCATCACCGAAGACCAGCGGCTTCAGCGCGAAGAGATTGATGATCCCGGTCGTCGAGATGCAGGCAAGCCACGCAAACTGGTGCGGCACCGCCAGCCGCTCCACCAGGAGCCAGTCGAGCGATGTCGTGACCAGCGCGACGCACCCGTACAGGACATAGGCACGGCCGAGGCGCGGCACATACGGAACGGAGGAGGCGAACGTGAGCGAGCGGTGCAGCGAGTACTGTCGCGGCACCGCAATGATGAAGGCGGTGAGCCAGCTGGTCGGCGCCCTGGGCTCGAATGGATTCAGGAAGTAGATGATCTCGTAGGTGGCGAGCCCGATGAGCGCGCCGACGACCGCGACGATCGCCAGTCGGGCCTTCTCCGGCAGCCGCAGGAATCTCGTCCGCCAGTGGCGGGCGCGCGCTGCGCTGCGATCGATGGCGTCGTCTGCCACGGCTAGTCAGCCCCCGTAGGCCACCAGCGCAGCGCCCACGACGGCAAGCGCGCCGAGCAGGCTGTCGAAGCGATCCAGGAATCCTCCCTGTCCCGGCAGCGCCGCGGAATAGTCCTTGAGACCTGCGCGTCGCTTGACCCAGGAAGCCGCGAGGTCGCCGGCCAGGCCCGCCGCGCAAATTGCGGCGGTCGCGACTGCGGTCGCGAAAAGGGAAGGTTTCAATGCGCCGGCCAACAGATCGCGCACCAGCAGCGCGACCGCAGCCGCGGCGAAGAGTCCGCCCGCGACCCCGCCAACCGTCTTGGCAGGGCTGACCGTGGGTGCGATGCGTCGCCGACCGACCAACTGGCCCACGACCTGGCTGAAGCCGTCGAATGTCGCCGTGACGAGGAACAGGAATGCGAACGCCTCCGGTGCGAGCAGCCAGCTCGCGCCGGCCGCCGCGATTGCGACGATTGCATACACGAGCCAGATGCGCCCGGGCCGGGGCTCGGGAATTCGGTGCCAGGCACCGCGCAGTTCGACGCAGCCTGCGGCGAGGATCGCCGCGACGAGCAGCGTCACCCATGGGCGGCCTGCAGCGGCGACGCCCAGCACGGCGTGCACGATCAGGAAGTAGACGCCGATCTTGAGCCAGCGTGCACGAGCCACCTCCAAGGTCACCCGGCGATTCGCGATCGCCATGAAGATCGCGCCGATGGCGAAGCCCGGCAATGTGACGGCGACGATGTCGGCGATCACGATGGGCCTGCGACGCAGGTCACCGCGCGTGGGCGGCAGCGGACGGCGACGTGAACGACGTTCTGCAGCAATTCACCGTCTGCCATCAGGGTCCGCGCGGCGTGCAGCTCGAATTCCTCAGCCGCCGCCTGGCGCAGACGGGCAGGGCCGAACGCACGACTGCGTGCGAGGACAGCGCCGTTGTGCAGCAGCTGTCGCGGCCAGCCGTAGCGCTGCTCCATCACGTCGAGCATGCCGTCGTCGACGCTGGCGTCCGGGAAACCGCGGAAGTTCGCGAGGTGCATCGTGTTGTTCACCACCAGCCCGGTGTAGCGCTGTGGCCGATCGCGCTCCTGCGATCCGGCGACGCTTGCCTCGAACGAGCGGGGGACGACGACAACGGCCGCCGCGGCATAGGCGGCCCGACCCAGTGCGTGCAGTCGCTGGCGTCCGAACATGACGACATCGGTGACGTAACCGACGGCAAGCGTACTCGCGCAGAGCCGTTGGTCCTCGTGGCCGGTGGCGAACCGGACGTGGACATCCATCAGGTCCAAACGGCGGGAAGATCCACTGGTCAGGGCCGCCAGTGCGCGGTCGGCGCTGCAGACGCCGAGGTCGCGCGCGAGGCAGTTGCCGTGCCCGGCGGGCAGTACCGCGAGGCGCTGCCGGGCGAGATCCATCCCCTGCAGCACCTCGGCGATCGTCCCGTCGCCGCCGATCGCAATCACGCCGTCGAATCCTTCGGCCTCGCGCGCCAGTCGGCTCGCGTCACCCGGTGCGCAGGTGCGGGCGACCTCGACGTGCACGGCGGGGATCGTGCCCAGCCGGCTCACCATGCGCTCCGCCTCGTGGGTGCGGCCGGCCGCGGGATTGGCAATGGCCAGCCACCTCACGCAGCCGCCCCGGCGCGACGTTCCCGCAGCACCCAGTAGAGGCCGCGCACGTCGGACCGCCATTCCGGCAGCACCGCGAGCAGCAGCAGTTCCTCGAGGTTGCCGAGCACGCTCGCGGCGACGGCCGCGTAGA
>DAOMFD010000189.1:0-3723 GCA_035429605.1 Steroidobacteraceae bacterium
CGACCAGCACGAGGTGCGCCAGGTCGTCCCGTCGCAGCGACTCGCGCAGCTTCGCGTAGGGATAGTCGGTCCAGATGTCGCCGTTCAGCACCAGGAACGGCGCCGGGCCCAGCAGCGGCAGCGCGCGGAAGACGCCACCGCCCGTCTCGAGCGGCTCGGGACCTTCGTCGCTGTACCGGAGCCTCACGTTGTACCGCGAGCCGTCGCCGAGGGCCGCCCGGATCTGGTCGCCGAGCCATGAGACATTGACGACCACGTCGACGAATCCCGCCATCGCGAGCGCGTGCAGGTGATGCACGATGAGCGGCAGTCCGCCGACCTCGAGCAGCGGCTTGGGCCGCTCCAGCGTGAGCGGGCGCATGCGTTCGCCGCGTCCAGCTGCCAATACCATGGCTCTCATGGACGCCGCGCCTCGAGCCCTGCCTTCACCGCCAGCACCATGGCTCTCATGCGCGCCGCGCCTCGAGGCTGGCCTGCATCGCGGGCAGGACGCGCTCCCGCACCAGCTGCCCGAGCGGCGCAAGGTCCGGATGCCGCGCGCAGGCCTGCCCGACGTACTCGAGCGTGCGCGGTACGTCCGGCAGGTAGCCGGGCTTGCCGTCGCGGTGCCACAGGCGCGCGAAGATGCCGCTCGCCTTCAGGTGCCGCTGCACCCCCATCAGGTCGAACCAGCGTAGGAACTGCTGTTGGTCCGTGCCGCAAGCAAGCCCGGCGGCCGTCGCCTGGCGCCTGTACTCGAGCGCCCACGCGACGACGCGGTCCTGCGGCCACGCGATGTAGCAATCCCGGAGCAGCGACACCAGGTCGTAGGTGAGCGGGCCGTGGACGGCATCCTGGAAGTCGAGGATTCCGGGATTCGCACCGGCGCAGACCATGAGGTTGCGCGAATGGTAGTCGCGGTGCACGAACACCCGTGGCTGCTCGAGCGCGTTTGCGACCAGCCGGTCGAACGCGGCCGCGAGGTGCCGCGACTCAGCGGCATCGAGTGCAATGCCGAGGTGCCGCCCGAGCAGCCAGTCGGTGAACAGGCTCATCTCGAACCGGAGCAGCTTCTCGTCGTACGGCGGCAGCCGGCCGGCATGGACGCCGCCGCGCGCCTGCATGCGCACGAGCGCGGCGACCGCGTCCAGATAGAGCGCATCGGAGCGCGTCTGGTCCTCGAGTTCCATCAGGTAGGTGACGGATCCCAGGTCCGTGAGCAGCAGGAAGCCGTCGGCCGCGTTCCGGTCCAGGACGCGCGGCGCATGGACGCCGATGTCGGCCAGCATCGCCGCGACGGCGAGGTACGGCTCGACGTTCTCCTTGTCCGGAGGGGCATCCATCGCGATGCATGTCCCGCCCGGCCGCGTAATCCGGAAATACCGGCGGAAGCTGGCATCCGCCGAGGCGGGCGCCAGCTCTGCATCCTTCCATCCGAGCCCGTGCTCGAGCCAATGGCGCAGCAGCGCGAGCCGCGGGTCGTCTCGGCGGGGTTCGGTCAAGGCAGGCCTCGGAAAGTCGGGTGCATTCGGGGGCGGCAATTATAATCGCAACGATGAAGCCGTCTGCGCGCACAACGACCTACCGGCGACGGCGGCTCGCGACAGTGGCACTGGCGCTGATGCCACTGCCCGCATACACCGCCGGCACCGTCGAACAGGCCTGCCGGATACCGGTGACCGAGGACCCACGGCTCGAGATGCTGCGCAAGGCGGACCCCGACGATCCGCACATCGACGTCACCAGCGACCACGGCGACCTCTCGCAGCAGGGCGACGCGGAACTCTCGGGAAACGTCAGCATCCGCATGGGACAGCGCCTGCTCACGTCGGACGAAGCCACGATCGACTCCACGAATCGCAGCATCACGGTCAAGGGCAAGGTCGAGTACCTCGACCCGACCATCCACGTGACGGGCCGCGAAGGCGAGTTCGAGAAAGGCGCCGGCGACTTCGAGGGCGCCAAGTTCGACCTGGTGGACGGGTCCGGACGCGGATCCGCGAAGTCGGCGCGGCTGCACGACCAGACGATGCTGGACCTCGACACCGTCCGCTACACCGTGTGCCCGCCGGGCAACGACGACTGGATCCTCAAGGCGCAGAAAATCTCGCTCGACCAGGAAGCGAAGACTGGCACGGCGCGGGACGTCCGGCTGGATTTCCTGGGTGTCCCGATCCTCTACACGCCGTGGATCTCCTTCCCCTTGAGCGACGAGCGCAAGTCGGGCCTGTTGTTCCCGGCGATCGGCAGCGGCGGCCAGTCCGGCACGCAGGTCGTGATCCCGTGGTACTGGAACATCGCGCCGAACTACGACGCCACGTTCACCAATCGCTGGTACTCCTCGCGCGGCTACCGCATCGACCCGGAGTTCCGCTTCCTCACCGAGCGCAGCCACGGCGTGTTCAACGCACAGGTCATGCCGCACGACCGGGAACTCGACGAATACCGGGGACTCTACGACCTCAAGGAAACCACGCTGTTCGATTCGAAGACGCGCGCCCTGATCGACGCGGCTTACGTCACCGATCGCTCCTACTTCGAGGACTTCGGCGCGGGCTTCGAGGGTACCAGCGTCATCTTCCTGAACCAGCTCGGCGAACTGCGGCGGGACACCGAGCACTGGACACTCGTCGGCCGCGCCCAGAACTACCAGGTGCTCGATCCGGCGCTTGCGTACGACGAGTACCCGTACGCGATGCTGCCGCAGCTCGTGGTCGGCGGCCGCTGGGACGGGCTCGGTCGCGGATTCAGCGCGGCGCTCGACGCCGAGGCGGTCAACTTCTACCGCGCGACGGGCCCGCAGGGATTCCGGCTGGATGCCGAGCCCGCGCTCACCTGGGGCATCGGCGGCCGCGGCGGCTACGTCGACGCAACGGCGGCCTGGCGCTACACGACTTACGCCCTCCGCGACACCGCGCCGGGCACCGACAACAGCCTGGAACGTTCGCTCCCGATCATCAGCGTCGATTCCGGGTTCGTGCTCGAGCGCCCCGTCGGGTCGAAGGACCAGCGCCTGCAGACCCTGGAACCGCGGATCCAGTACGTGTACGTGCCGTACCGGAACCAGGACGACATCCCGATCTTCGACACGGACCAGCCGACGCTCAACATGGTCGAGCTGTTCCGCACCAACCGCTACGTCGGCGCCGATCGCGTCGGCGACGCGAACCTGGTCAGCACGGGACTCACCACCCGGCTGCTGGATGCGTCGAGCGGCCAGCAGTACCTGAGCGCGACGATCGGCGAGGCCTTCTATTTCCAGCAACCGCGCGTGACCCTGCCGGGGGAGACGCCGACCAATCGCTCGAGCTCCAACGTGATCGCGGAGATCGACCTCGAGGCGTTCAAGCACTGGAGCAGCCGGCTGGGCTACGAGTGGGATCCCGACGCGAACCAGACGGAGCGCATGGACTTCGGCGTGCAGTACCGCCCGGCGAGCGACCGCGTGCTGAACGCGGTCTATCGCTACCAGCGCGACCAGCTCGAGCAGTTCGACGTCTCGGCCGCGTGGCCAGTCCTCGAGAACTGGCATGGTTTCGCCCGGTGGGTGTATTCGCTGTCGGAAAACAAGACCCTCGACCAGTTCGTGGGCGTCGAATACTCGTCGTGCTGCTGGGCGATCCGCCTGATCACGCGGCACTTCGTGAGCAATCGCTCGGGGAACTCGGACAACTCGATCGGCTTCCAGCTGGAACTGAAGGGCCTGTCGAGTGTCGGAGTGGACAACGAAGCTTTCCTGCGGGA
>DAOMFD010000190.1:0-3703 GCA_035429605.1 Steroidobacteraceae bacterium
GCGGCATCCTCGTCGTCCATCTCCGACGGAGCCGCGGCCGTCGTCGTGGCGAGTGGCGCATTTGCCGCTTCCCGCGGGCTCAGGCCGCTCGCGCGCGTCGCGGCCTACGCGAGCCACGCTCAGGCACCCGAATGGTTCACGACCGCCCCGGCCCCTGCGATCCACAAGGCGCTCGAACGCGCCGGGTGGAAGGTGTCGGACGTCGATCTGTTCGAGATCAACGAGGCCTTCGCGTGCGTGACGATGGCTGCGATGCGCGACCTCGGGATCGACCATTCCCGCGTCAACGTGAATGGCGGCGCATGCGCGCTCGGCCACCCGATCGGCGCCACCGGCGGCCGGCTGATCACCACGCTCGTGCACGCGCTCAGGAAGCGCGGCCTGCGTCGCGGGATCGCCTCACAGTGCATCGGCGGCGGCGAGGCCACGGCCATCGCCATCGAGATCACCGGCTGAACCAGCGCGCGTGTCGTCAGTTAACGCAAGGGTCGAAGCATGCAGTTGAAGGACAAGGTCGTCGTCGTCACCGGCGGCGCGCGCGGCATCGGCAGGGCCATCGCATCGGCATTCGCCGAGCAGGGCGCGCGGGTCGCGATCGTGGACCTGAACCAGACCGATCTCGAGAAGGCGGCTGCCGAATTCGCGGCCAGCGGCGTGAACGTCCGCACCTACACCGCCAACGTCGCGCGCGAGAACGAGGTGATTGCGGCGCTCGATGCGGTGGTCCGTGACCACGGCAGGCTCGACGTGATGGTGAACAACGCCGGCATCATCAAGGACGGCCTGCTCGTCAAGGCGAAGGACGGCGCGGTAACCGGCAAGCTGGGCCTCGAGCAGTGGCAGGCGGTCATCGACGTGAACCTGACCGGCGTGTTCCTGTGCGGCCGCGAGGCCGCGGAGCGCATGGTCCGGCTCGGCCACGGCGGCGTCATCATCAACATCTCGAGCATCTCGAAGTGCGGCAACGCCGGGCAGACGAACTACTCGGCCGCAAAGGCCGGCGTCGCCGCGATGGCCGTGGTCTGGGCGAAGGAACTGGCCCGCTACGGGATTCGCGCCGCCTCGATCGCGCCGGGGTTCACGCGCACCGACCTGCTGGCCGGCATGCCCCCCGAGATGCTGGAGAAGGTCACCGCTCCGGTACCGCTGAAGCGCCTCGCCCTGCCCGAGGAGATCGGGCACACGGCGGTGTACATTGCCGAGAACGACTACTTCACCGGGCGGTCCGTGGAGATCGACGGCGGACTGCGGCTCTGACCCCGTAAGAACGCGGAGAGACCAGGTTATGCAGTTACAGGACGTTCGAGCCATCGTCACCGGCGGCGCCTCGGGGCTCGGCCTCGCGGTCGTCGAGAGCGTCATCGCCGCTGGCGGCCGGGCCACCATCCTCGACGTGAACGAGCCGGCGGGCGCGCAGGCCGTGGCGCGACTCGGCGATCGCGCCGCGTTCATCAAGACCGACGTGACGTCCGAGGGGACTGTGGATCAAGCGGTTCAGGTCGCGACGGCGTCGATGGGCGGGCTCAGCCTCGCCGTCAGCTGCGCAGGTGTCGGCTGGCCGAAGCGCATGGTCGGCAAGGAAGGCCCGATGCCTGGCGAGTTCTTCCGCAAGGTGATCGAGATCAACCTCGTCGGCACGCTGCTCGTCAGCAAGGCCGCGGCGGCCGCGATGCAGAAGAATGCGCCGAATGCCGGGGGCGAGCGCGGCGCCATCGTCATGACGGCGTCGGTGGCCGCATTCGACGGCCAGATCGGCCAGGTCGCCTACTCGGCCTCCAAGGGCGGCGTGGTAGGCATGACGCTGCCGATGGCACGCGAGCTCGCCGCATTCGGCATCCGCGTGGTCACGATCGCGCCCGGCCTGTTCCTGACGCCGATGATGGCGGCCCTGCCGCAGGAAGCGCAGGACTCGCTCGGCAAGCAGGTGCCCTTCCCCCCGCGGCTGGGCAATCCGGCCGAGTTTGCCTCGCTCGTACGCCAGATCGTGGAGAACCCGATGCTGAACGGCGAGACGATCCGCCTCGACGGGGCAATACGCATGGCGCCGCGCTGACGAGCCCGGTTAGAGTTCGTGGGTCGGCGCGCCCGGGAGCGCTGCGGCGACGGGTGATTCTGAGCCGGCATCGAGACTTGGGGGTCATAGCATGAGCGACATGAACCAGGCGGCCGTCGAACGCGATCAGATGGAGTACGACGTGGTCGTCGTGGGCGCCGGGCCCGCCGGCCTCGCCTGCGCGATCCGCCTGAAGCAGCTCAAGCCCGACCTCAACGTCTGCGTCCTCGAGAAAGGCGCGAGCATCGGCGCCCACATGCTGTCCGGGGCCGTGCTCGAACCGGGCCCGCTCGACCAGTTGCTGCCCGGATGGCGGGACGAGCACAAGGGACTGCGCGTGCCGGCTGGCCGTGACGAATTCAGCTTCCTCACGAAGACCAAGCGCTTCCGCCTGCCCACGCCGCCGCAGATGAACAACCACGGCAACTTCATCGTGTCCGAGGGCGGCCTCGTCGAGTACCTGGGCACCAAGGCGGAAGGCCTCGGGTGCGACGTGTTCGCCGGCTTCGCCGCCGCGTCGCCCCTCTTCGACGACCAGGGCGCGGTCGTCGGGGCTCGCATCGGCGACATGGGACTCGAGAAGGACGGCGAACCCGGGCCGAATTTCGCACCAGGACCTGAAATACGCGCCAGGACCACGATCCTCGCGGAAGGCTGCCGCGGCAGCATCTCCAAGATCCTGATCAAGCGTTACGGACTCGACCAGGGCAAGTCGCCGCAGACCTACGGCCTCGGCTTCAAGGAGCTTTGGCAGCTGCCAAAGGGGCGCGTTGAGGCTGGCCTGATCCAGCACACGGTCGGCTGGCCGATGGACGCAGCCACCTACGGCGGCAGCTTCATGTATCACCTCGACCAGGACCGGCTCTACGTCGGGTTCGTCGTGGGACTCGACTACGAGGACCCGCGCTTCCAGCCGTTCGAAGCGTACCAGCAGTTCAAGAATCACCCGAGCCTGCGCCCGTTATTCGAGGGCGGCGAGGTCCTGGCCTACGGCGCACGCACCATCATCGAGGGAGGATGGCAGTCGATGCCGACGCTCGAGATGCCGGGCGCGCTGCTGATCGGGGATGCGGGAGGCACGCTTAACGTCACGAAGATCAAGGGCATTCACCAGGCGATCCGCTCGGCAGTGCTGGCGGCCGAGCACATCGTCGAGCATGGCCACACTGCCGGCTACGACCAGCGCTGGCGCGCGTCCGAGGGTGGTCGCGAACTGCACAAGGTGCGCAACATCCGTCCCGGGTTCCGCCACGGCATGTGGGTCGGCTTGGCGAATGGTGCACTCGAGACGCTGACCGCCGGCCACTCGCCCTGGACGCTGCAGAACCACGCCGACCACAGCGCGTTGAAGCGCCTCGACCAGTACACGTCGCCGGATCGCGGCTGGGTCGAGCGCAGCCTCCCGCCGCGCGACCGGCTCGCAGCCGTCTATTTCGCCGGCAACACGCACGAGGAGGCGCAACCCATCCACCTCAAGGTGGCCGACACGTCGGTCTGCGCCACGCGCTGTGTCACCGAGTACGGCAACCCGTGCCAGAACTTCTGCCCGGCGCACGTCTACGAGATGGTGGACGACGGCGCCGGCGGAAAGAAACTGCAGATCAACGCGTCGAACTGCGTGCACTGCAAGGCCTGCGACATCAAGGATCC
>DAOMFD010000191.1:0-3693 GCA_035429605.1 Steroidobacteraceae bacterium
CGCCCCGGTACCCGGTGCTGTCTGGTACTGGCGGACCGTTTCGGGGTAGTCCTGACGCGAGCTCGCGAGCCGCCCGATCATGTCTGCGGCGAAGTAGCGGTTGTTCATCTCTCGCAGGTCACCCGGGCGCCTGGCCAGCGCCTTCTCCGCCAGCTCGTAGACATCCTGCTCGAGCCTTGCAGCCTGATCGAGTCGCCCGAGCGACATGGCATGCCGGGCTTCCGAATCGGTCACGTCCGCATACGCCGACGTCGCGTCGAGGTCCGTGAGATCGAGTGCCCCCAGCCCGGTGAGCAGCTTCCGCGCCTCTTCGCAGTCGGCGATGCCCTCCTCCTTCTTGTCCCTCGAGTGGCTGAGGAAATTGAGGGTATCGGCGTACGTGATCTTGACGCGTCGCGTCGCGTCAGGCGCGTAGGCGAGCGGCCGCAACAGATCGGCCGCCACCTGCAGGTCGTGCGGCTTCGATCCCGGCCCGCCGCCCGGGCCCCAGGAGTAGAACGGCGCCAGCATCGACAGCGCGTATCCATAGGCCACGGCCACGCTGTTGGCGTCGGCGACGTACAATTTGTCGAACAGCGCGCGTGCCTCGGCGATCTTCGCCGTACCGCCCTTGATGTCCTTGCCGCCCAGCTGCGCCTGGCCTTGGCGGATGAGCGCCATGCCACGGTAGACCTGGGTCTGCGGCGTCATGAGTCCCGCGGGCAGGCCGTCGTAGTACGACACGGCCTGGTGGGCGAGCTTGCCCATGGTGTCCAGCCGGCCCGTGGGGGCGAGCTCGGCGTAGAAGTCCTCGATCAGGAACCCGACCAGCTTTTCCGCATCGCCGCGTGCCTGCTGCGCCTGTGCATCCGCCACCCGCGCCCGCTTGAAGCTGACCCACCCGAACACCGCGCTTGCGGCCGCGATCACCATGAGCACGGCGCAGACAGCGGCGATCGTCCGTGCGCGCATCAGTGCACGGCGCGTCGCAGCCTCGCGCTCACGCTGGGCCGCGAGTTGCCGCTCCGCCTCGTCGCGCGCTTCGCGCTCGTGGCGCAGGTCGCGGCTCGCGGCCACCACGCTGCAGAGCACGTCGTGCGTGAGCTCGACGCGACGCACGTCCAGGCGCTCCTCGATGCGCAGCAGCCGGCGGTCCACCAGCTTCGCGAGCGCGTCGGGCGCCGCGCCGGCCGCGGCCAGCGCCTTCTTCACGCGCTCCTCGGCGAGGCTCTCGCGGTAGCCCGACTCGGTGAGCAACTCGTCCTCGATCACCCGCCGCACTCCCGCGGGTTGATCGGCCAGTGCGCGCTCGTAGAACTCGCTCAGGATCGTGTCGCGCGAGCCCGCGAGCAGGTCGGCCGTGATTTCCCGCCGGCCGTGCGCCACGCGCACGTTGTTCAGCTCCCGACACACCAGGCTCAGCAGCGAGGGCTCGACCTCGGCATTCGCGAGCTCGCTGCCACCGGCGATGAAGCGCACGATCGACTCGGCCACCTCCTGGGTCACCAGGCGGCCACCGGGCCCGGTGACGGCCGACAACGCCTGCGCCCCGGTCATGCGCGCCAGGCGCATGCGGTTCTGCGTGATCGAGGGCATGATGCCCTTCACGCTCTCGAGGTGTGCGAGATAGTCCTCGCGCAAGGCGATCAGGATCCGGTAGTCGGCGCGCGCGAAGTCGAAGTCCTCGGCGGCTTTCTCGTCCTGATCGAGCCGCGCCTCGAGCGCGGCGGGCGGCCGGTTCTCGACGAGGTCGGCAAGGTCCTCGATGAACTGCTTCGCCCGCTGCCTGCCCAGGTCATCGGCCTGTGCGAGCGTGAAGATCTCCTCGAACTGGTCGAAGATGAGCAGCGGCAGCACCGTCCGCCCGCTCGCGTCGCGCAGCAGGTCACCGCGGTGGTGCAGGAATTCCCAGAGGGATTCACCTTCTACCGCGGTCCCGGGTCTGGTCCAGTGCCCGGCCTCGGCCGTCGCCTTGAAGATCGCCTGCTTGATCTGCTCGGCCGGTGGCGGGGACTCCGGGGAATAGTCCACGCGCACGTAGACCGGGCAATAGCCCTCGCCGCGCAGCCGGGGCACGAGCCCGGCCCGCAGCAGCGACGTCTTGCCGAGGCCGGATTGCCCGAACAGCACCGTGAGGTTCTTGCGCTGGACGCGGCGCGCGAGTTCCGCGGCTTCTTCGTCGCGGCCGTGGAAATAGCCGCGGGTCTCCTCGGTATACGATGACAGGCCGAGCCACGGATGCTCGGGATCGATCGCGGGTTGCCCGGCGGCGAGCTCCGGTGCCGCGCTCATGCGCGCCGCCCGCTGAACAGGTCGCGGAGTCGGCCGAGGAACTCGAGGCTGGGCTCGCCGCCCGGCACGCGCGTGATGTGCAGCGCCTTGAAGCGATCGGGCACGAGTGCGTCGGCCTCGGGCGTGTCGTCGATGCACACGGGCAGGATGAAGACCGCGCCTTCGGCGATGTTGCGCGAACGATCGACCGCATAGCTCCACTCGCGGCGGAAATAGCCTTCCATCCGGCGCTGGGTCGTCGCGGAGATCACCGGCATGAAGAAGCTGCAGCGACCGATGTTGCCGCGGATCTTGTGGTCGTAGTCGTCGCCGCCCTCGAGGCGGTCGAGGTCGAACCACGTCGTCAGTCCCGCGGCATCCATGGCTGCCTTCATCTTCTGGACCGCCGGCAGGTCCTCGCGCGCGTAGCTGATGAAGATCGCGTTCTCGGGCATCTCGCGGGACGGCGGCAGGAACCGCTGTGGCGCCGCGGCCGATGCCGAGGGCGACGCCGCGCCGCCATGACGCTTGATCCAGCGCGCGTGCAGGTCCGCCACGAAGGACTCGGCGCCGCCGTACACGCGGGTGCGCACGCTCACCTGCTGCAGGAACGCCACCAGCCGCTCGTCCTTCATGGTGTGATCGTCGGCAAGCACTTCGCCCACGTCACGCGGATCGGACAGGCGCTTGCGCTTGGCCATGCGCAGGAACAGGCGCGCCAGCCAGTTCGAGAAGTCGCTGCCGATCAGCAGCAGGTGGTTGTGCTCGAGCTCGTGGAACAGCTTCTCGGGCGTCAGGTGCTCCGACTGCAAGGCGCAGATGAACTCGAGCATGTCCTCGTCGGAGATCACGTAGGTCGGTGATGCCGACAGCCTGCCGAGCAGGTGATAGACCACGGTGCGCGAGAGCTGGCCGCGCTCGGCGGGCAGGTCGGCCACCCGGTTCGGCGCATAGGCGACCACTTCGGCCGTCGGCTGCCCACCGTAGCGCTCGATGTTCACCGCGCGCTCCAGCAGCGGGTCGAACGTGGTGGTGACGAAGAGGTCGAAGTCGGTGATCTGCGCCAGCTGCCTGAGCGCGAGCGGCGGCTCGAACTCGACCTCGCGCATGATCGAGCGCAGGCGGGTGTACGCCTCCTCGCGCCTCCCGCGCTGGCCGAGGTAGGCGCAGACGACGTCGTTGAGCGTGAGCGGCTGCGGCAGGACCGAGGCGTCGACCTGCAGCTTCGCGGCCAGCTTCTCGGCCAGCCACTCGTACAGGGGACGAAGCCCCCGATCCGTCTGCACGCGCAGCAGGTCGGGACCGATGATCGGGATGACCCGCTTCTCCTCGATGTAATTGAGGAGATCGTCCCAGGCATCCTCGTCGAAATTCTCGGGGAGGGGCATTGCGGCCGTCATGGCGCACCCGTCCTGCAGGCGTCGGTCGGCGTCCCGCTCATGT
>DAOMFD010000192.1:0-3692 GCA_035429605.1 Steroidobacteraceae bacterium
CGAGCTGCGGCCGGCGCGCCATCGTGCCGTCCTCGTTCAGGATCTCGACGATCACCGCCGCCGGTTCGAGGCCGGCGATGCGCACGAGGTCGCAACCGGCCTCGGTGTGTCCCGCGCGCGTGAGCACCCCGCCCGGCTGCGCCATGAGCGGAAAGATGTGTCCCGGCTGGCGCAGGTGCTCCGGACGCGCGTCCGGCGCCACCGCGGTGCGGATCGTGTGCGCCCGGTCGTAAGCGGAGATCCCGGTCGTGACGCCTTCCGCGGCCTCGATCGACACGGTGAAGTTCGTGGTCTGGTCCGCGTCCGTTTCGCTCACCATGAGCGGCAGGCGCAGCTGGCGGCAACGGTCGCGGGTGAGCGTCAGGCAGATGAGCCCCCGGCCGTAGCGGGCCATGAAGTTCACGTCCTCCGGCCGCACCTTGGAGGCCGCCATGATGAGGTCGCCCTCGTTCTCGCGATCCTCGTCGTCCATGAGGATGACCATCCGGCCGCGGCCGATGTCCTCGAGGATCTCGTCCGTAGTATTGAGAGAGCCCATGCGAAACAGTCTGTAATCGATTGTTTTACTTAAGAACGAAAGCCCGCATCCGTGGCATGCCTGGGCTGGGGACGCCAGTTTAACAGGCAGGCGGGTCGTTCAGCGGCCGGCCTCGAGCATCCTCTCGAGGTAGCGCGCGATGATGTCGACCTCGATGTTCACCGCCGCCCCGGCCCGCAGGTCACCCAGCGTGGTGAGTTCCAGGGTATGCGGGACCAGATTCACGTCGAACCGTCGGCCTGCCACGCCGTTCACGGTCAGGCTCACGCCGTCCACGCAGACGGAGCCCTTGCGTGCGACGTAGCGGGCGAGTTCCGCCGGGACCTCGAACTCCATGCGCACCGACCGTGCGTCGTCATGCCGCGAGACCACGCGACCGATGCCGTCCACGTGGCCGGTCACGTAATGGCCGCCGAGCGGCTGCCCCGCGGCGAGGGCCTTCTCGATGTTGACGCGCCGACCGGCTGCGGCTTCCCCGAGCGTGGTGAGCATGAGCGTCTCGCGCGACACGTCGGCGGCGAATGCGTGCCCCTCGAGCCGGGTCGCGGTGAGGCAGGCCCCGCTCACGGCGATGCTGCCGCCAGCCGCTACGTCGTCCAGTGCTACGGGGCCCGTCTCGACCCAAAGGGTCACGTCGCCGCCGCGCGGCTCGACGGAGCGGATGCGACCCACGCCCTGGACGATACCCGTGAACATCAATCCGGCTCCCTGTGCCGGGGGCGCAGCGTGAGGCGCAGGTCGTCGCCGACACGCTCGACGTCCCGCCACTGGAACTCGCACCGGTCGCACATCCGCTCGAGTGCCGGCAGGTTGAAGAGGCTCCGCGCGGAACTGCCGAGCACGACGGGCGCCATGTACACGACGATCTCGTCGACCAGCCCGGCGCGCAGGAACGCGCCCGCGACGGTCGGCCCCGCCTCCACCAGCACTTCGTTGCACTCGCGCGCAATCAGGCGCGACAGGACGTCCTGCAGGTCCAGGCCGCCCTCGCCGGCCGCCACGCGCTCGACGGTCGCGCCGGCTTCCCGCAATGCCGCCCCAGCCGCGGCATCGGCATCCTGCGTGAAGATCAGCGTCGGGCCCGGGACCGACAGGACGTGCGAGAGCGGCGGCGTGCGCAGGTGAGTGTCGAGCACGACCCGGAGCGGTCGCCGGCCCCGCATTTCGAAGCGCGGGTCGCGCACGGTCAGCATCGGGTCGTCGGCGAGCACCGTGCCGCTGCCGGTGACGACCGCGGACGCGCGCGCGCGCAATCGCTGCACGTCGGCACGCGCAGCCTCTCCCGTGATCCACTTGCTCGCGCCGTTGGCAAGCGCGGTGCGGCCGTCGAGGCTCGCGCCCAGCTTGAGGGTGATCCACGGCCGGCCACGCGTCGCGCGACTCACGAAGCCGCGATTGATCTCCGCCGCCTCGTCGGCCATGAGGCCGACCGCCGTGGCGATGCCGGCAGACTCGAGTCGCGCGAGCCCGCCGCCGTCCACGGCGGGATTCGGATCCCGCATGGCGGCAACCACTCGCGACACCTGCGCCGCGACGAGCGCGTCCACGCAAGGCGGCGTGCGGCCATGGTGCGAACACGGCTCGAGGGTGACGTATGCAGTCGCGCCCGCCGCGGCCGGACCGGCATCCGCGAGCGCGGCGACCTCCGCGTGCGCGCCACCGGCACGCGCGTGGAAGCCTTCGCCGACGACCTGCCCCCAACGCACGAGGACGCACCCCACGGCGGGGTTGGGCGGTGTCGAGTACAGCCCATTCTGCGCGAGTTCCAGCGCGCGCTCCATGTAGCGCCGGTCGTCGCTGGAAAACTGGGTCACTTGGCGTCGCCCCCGGCCTCGACCCCCGACCAGAGGCCGAGCTGCACGTCCTCGGCCGTCCGCGGCCGCCGGTTGCGCAGGCGCTCGATCTCCTCGCGGAAGGCGTCCACGTCCTGGAAGCTGCGGTACACCGAGGCGAAGCGGACGTAGGCGACCTCGTCGAGCTTGTGCAGCTCGTCCATCACCAGTTCGCCGATCAGGCGCGCCGGCACCTCGCGTTCGCCCAGCGTGCGCAGGTTGTGGCACACGTGGCTCACCGCCGCGTCCAGGGCTTCGCTCGAGACCGGCCGCTTCTCGAGCGCCTTCAGCATGCCGGAGCGCAGCTTGGCCTCGTCGAAGGGTTCGCGCGTGGCGTCGCTCTTGACCACCCGAGGCATCACCAGCTCCGCTGACTCGAAGGTGGTGAAGCGCTCGCCGCACTTCAGGCACTCGCGACGACGACGGACCTGCTGGCCCTCGCCCGCGAGTCGCGAGTCGATGACCTTGGTCTCCTCGTGCGCGCAGAACGGGCAGTACATGAGCGGTCCGCCCGGGCCCCGTCAGCCGTAGACCGGGAAGCGTCGGCAGAGATCCACCACTGCCGCCTGCGTGCGTGCAATGACGGATTCGTTGCCGACGTCCTCGAGCACGTCGGCGATCCAGCCGGCCAGCTGGGTGACCTCGGGCTCGCGGAAACCGCGCGTCGTCACGGCGGGCGTGCCGAGTCGCAGCCCGCTCGTCACGAACGGCGAGCGGGGATCGTTCGGCACGGTGTTCTTGTTGACCGTGATGTTGGCGCGGCCGAGGGCCGCGTCGGCGTCCTTGCCGGTATAACTGCGCGAGACCAGGTCGACGAGGAACAGGTGGTTGTCGGTGCCGCCCGAGACGATCTTGTGGCCTCGCGCCTGCAGGGCAGCGACCATCGCCCGCGCATTGGACACCACCTGCTTCTGGTACCCGGCGAACTCGGGCTGCAGCGCCTCGAGGAACGCGACCGCCTTGGCGGCGATCACGTGCATGAGCGGCCCGCCCTGCGTGCCGGGGAAGATGAGCGCATTCAGCTTCTTGGCGATCTCCTCGTTGCCCCGCGCGAGGATGAGGCCGCCACGCGGACCGCGCAGCGTCTTGTGCGTGGTGGACGTGACGACGTGGGCGTGCGGGACGGGGCTCGGATACACGCCTGCCGCGACGAGGCCCGCGACGTGCGCCATGTCGACCAGGAACCAGGCGCCGACCGCATCGGCGATCCCGCGGAAGCGTGCCCAGTCGATGACGCGCGAATAGGCCGAGAAGCCGGCGATGATGAGCTTCGGCTTGTGCTCGTGCGCGAGGCGCTCGACCTGCGCGTAGTCGATCTCGCC
>DAOMFD010000193.1:0-3689 GCA_035429605.1 Steroidobacteraceae bacterium
GGCTGACCGGTCAGGCGCGCAGCGCCGCCAGCACCGGCGCGTGCAGGCGGCCGTTCGTCGCCAGCACCGTGCGACTGGCGAGCCCGAACGGGCCGCCGTCCAGGTCGGTGAACCGGCCGCCCGCCGCCTCCACGATGACCGCGCAGGCACCCACGTCGAGCACGTTCACGTCCGACTCGACCACCGCGTCGATGCGGCCAGCCGCGAGAAGATGGTACTGGAGGAAATCACCGTAGCCCCGGATGCGGCCGAGCCGGCCGACGAGCCGGCCGAAGGCCGGCCACTGCGGCCCGGTGGCCAGGGACTTCAGGTTGCCCGTCGACAATGCGGCGTCCTCGACCTCGCTCACCTCGCTCACGCGGATGGGCCGGTCGTTGAGCCAGGCCCCGACCCCGACCTCGCCATAGGCCAGTTCCCCGTACGCCGGCGCCGACGACACCCCGACCACCAGCCGACCGCGGTGCATGAGCGCGATCTGCGTCGAGAACATCGGGTATTCCCGTACGAAGGCCTTGGTGCCGTCGATCGGGTCGACGATCCACACGTACTCCGCGTCGAGCGCGCTCGTGCCGGTCTCTTCGCCGTAGAACCCGTGCTGCGGGAATTTCGCGCCCAGGATCGCGCGGATCGCCTGCTCGGTCTCGACGTCCGCCACCGTGACCGGCGACTTGTCGGCCTTGATCGTGATCGCGAGGTTGGACTGGTAGTAGTGACGGATGACGTCGGCGGCGGCTCGCGCGGCCTCGAGGGCGGTGGCGAGGAATTCTGAGTGGGGCATCGTGCTCGGGCGGCAGTGGAACGGCGCGACATTATCGCCGTTTGCGTCGCGGGCCGCCGACTGCCGGCTGCGGCAAGCCGGGCGACGACCACGGACGGCGGACTGGCGGAGTTTTCCTCCTTGACGCCATCGGCCGCGCTCCCTATCGTGCCCGCACCGCAAGGTGATCCCGCGCGATGCGCGGGAGTACGGGAAGCCGGTCCCATTCCGGCGCTGCCCCCGCAACGGTAGTCGAGTCGAGCCCGCATCCGCCGGATGGTCCGGCACCCACTGCGCAAGGCGCGGGAAGGGGATGCAGGCGGGATCCCAGGGATCCACTCGAGAGCCCGGAGACCGGCCTCGCGGACGAGCCCAGCTACGCGGAGGGCGAGCGGCCGGGATTGCGCCGCGCGCGCTCACCCGACCCACCGATCTCCCCGGCTGGACCACGGAGCCCTGCGGGCGTGCATGGGAGTGGCGGTGAGCATTCGAAACCTGGCCTGCGCGGCCGCCCTGGTCGGGGTGTCGCTGTCGGCGGCGTCACGCGCAAGCGAACCCGGCCTGACCGACGAGGAAGTGGTCGTCACCGCGACGCGGCTGCCGATGCCGCAGGACGAGGTGCTCGCGACGACCCTGGTGATCGACCGTGACGCGATCGAGCAGAGCGGCGCCGGCGACGCCGGCGACATCCTGCGCTTCCACGCCGGGCTCGACCTCGCACGCAACGGCGGTCCCGGCCAGACCACCGCGATCTTCATCCGCGGCGCGGACAGCAACCACACGCTCGTCATGGTGGACGGCGTGCGCATCAATCCCGGCACGATCGGGCTCGCACCGCTGCAGAGCATTGCTCCGGACTCGATCGAGCGCATCGAGGTGGTCAAGGGCCCGCGCTCCTCGCTCTGGGGCACGGATGCGATCGGCGGCGTGATCAACGTCATCACACGCCGCGGCACGGGCGATTTCTGGACCGCCGAGGCAGGCTACGGCGCCTACGACACGCAGCAGGCCAGTCTGAATGGAGGGCTGAGTCTTGGGCTCGCGCAGCTGGGGCTCGGCGTCAACTGGATCGACAGCCAGGGCTTCCCGACGCGCACCGACGACGACGTCGATCGCGGCTTCCACAACCTGAGCGGCACCGCGTCGCTGCGCGGCGACGTCGGGCCGGCCGACGTCGAGCTGAGTTACTGGCGCGCGTCGGGCACCACGCAGTACTCCGACTTCTACTTCGCGCCGGTGGACCAGGACTTCGCGACGTCTTCGCTCGCGCTCAACGCGGCCGTGCCGCTCGGCGATGCGCTGCAGGCGAGCTTCACCGCCAGCCATTTCGACGACAGCATCGACCAGAACCAGTCGACGGACTTCCTGCGGACGCGCCGCGACACCGTCGATGCGCAGATCGACTGGCGACGCGCGACGCAGACGTGGAGCGCCGGCGCGATGGCGACGCGGGAGGACGCGAGCAGCCGTTCGTACGGGGACGAGTTCGATTCCGTCACCCACGCCGTGAACCTGTACGTGCAGGACCAGCTCGAGATCGGCCCGCACCGGGCGCTCGCGGCCGTCGGTTACACCGACCACGAGACGGCCGGCAATGCCTGGACGTGGAATCTCGAGTACGGGTACACGCTGCGCGAGGCGACGCTGTTGTACGCACTCGGCGGCACCGGCTACCGCGTGCCCGACGCCACGGACCGCTACGGCTACGGCGGCAACCCGGGCCTTGCGCCCGAGCGCTCACTCAATCTCGAGGCCGGGATCCGCCAGCGATTTTCCGCCACGCAGTCCGCGTCGCTCGCCTGGTTCCGCAACGACATCCACGACCTGATCGAGTTCGTCGTGCAGTCGTGGGACCCGTTCGTCGGCCAGAACGAGAACGTCGACGAGGCCCGCATCGAGGGAGCGGAGGCTTCGTATCGCTACGAGTCTGGTCCGTGGCAGCTGCTGGTCGAGGCGATCCACCAGGACCCGCGCAACCTCACCACCGGCGCGCGACTCCTGCGCCGGGCCGACGACAGCCTCACGGTCGGCGTCACGCGCCGGATCGGACAGTTCGACCTCGGGCTGGACATGCTCGCGACCAGCGACCGCAAGGACTACGGCGATACCGGCCTGGTGACGCTCGCGAGCTACGTGCTCGCCAACCTCACCGCGCGCTGGCAGCCGACACCGGCGCTCACGGTCTCGGCCCGAGTGGAGAACCTGCTGAACGAGCACTACGAACTCGCCTACGACTACAACACCCCGGCCCGCGGCATCTACGTGTCGGTCAGCTACGCCATGAAGGCCGTCGGCCCTCCCGCAGCGGTGACCGCCTCCGGCACGGGCGACAGCGCGCCGCCGCGCGGGGCATACTCCGCAGCCGCTGGCTCCACCCGGACGACACGCTGATGGGACACCGACTGACCAGGATCTACACGCGCACCGGCGACGACGGCACGACGGGCCTCGGCGACGGCGAGCGCGTGCCGAAGGAACACCTGCGCGTCGAGGCCTACGGCACCGTGGACGAGGCGAACAGCGCCGTGGGCATGGTACTCGCCGTGCCGGGCCTGCCGGTGCGAGTCACGGACTGCCTGACGTCCGTGCAGCACCAGCTGTTCGAACTCGGCGGCGAGCTGTGCATGCCCGGCCACCGGGCGATCACCGGCGACGACGTGGAGCGCCTCGAGCGCGAACTCGACGACTTCAATGCCGGACTGCCGCCGCTCAAGGAATTCATCCTGCCGGGCGGCGGTCCTGCGTCGGCGGCGTGCCACCTCGCGCGGACCGTGACCCGTCGCGCGGAGCGGCGCGTGTGGTCGCTGTCGCGGGTCGATACCGTGGCCCGCGAAGTGCCCATGTACCTGAACCGGCTGTCGGACCTGCTGTTCGTGATCGCGCGCGTGCTCGCGCGCCACGAGTCCGGCAGCGAGGTGCTCTGGAGCAAGCG
>DAOMFD010000194.1:0-3677 GCA_035429605.1 Steroidobacteraceae bacterium
CTCGCGCTCGCCAGCCTCTGGTGGGTCGGGCATCTCGTCGCCCGCTACACCGGCTTCCCGCTCTTCGCGCTGCAGGTCGCGGTCGCGCCGATCTGGGCGCACTCGTTCCTGACGCTGTTCACGATGCTGCCTGCGTTCATGTTCGGCTTCCTGTTCACGACGTTTCCGCGCTGGATGAACGGGCCGCAGGTTCCGCGTGCCGCGTACGTCCCCACGGCGCTGCTGCTGGTCGCCGCGACCGTGACGTGGTTGGCCGGCGTGCACACCGGTCGTGCGCTCCAGCTGGCCGGGGTGCTGCTCGCGGTGGCAGGGCTGGCGACCGGGCTGACTGCCTTATTGCGGGTGCTGATCGACGCCGAGCAGGTCGTATCGCACGCGGTGGTCGCGATCATCGCGCTCGCGGTGGGGATCGTCGCGGCTGCGGGCTTCGCCTACGGCACCTGGAACAGCGACGATTTCGCCGCGCATTTCGCCGTGCGCACCGCGCTGTGGGGATTCCTGCTGCCGATCTTCTTCGCGGTCTGCCACCGGATGGTCCCGTTCTTCTCGCAGAACGCGATCCCCGGGTACGTCGCGTGGCGCCCGCGCTGGGTGCTGGTCGCCGTCGTCGCCCTCGCGTATGCCCGCCTGCTGCTCGGCACCGTGGGCGCATTCGAGGCGCTCGTCGTGGTCGACCTGGCGACGACGGCGCTGACGGCAGCCTGTGCCTGGCGCTGGAGCTCACGAGGCGCTCGCGGCAACCCACTGCTGTGGGTGCTGTATGCCGCAATCGCGTGGCTGCCGATTGCCATGGCGCTGCAGACGGTGCGGGATGCCAGCTTCGTGCTCACCGGGACGTGGGCGCTCGGCCGCGCGCCGATCCACGCGCTGGGTATCGGCTACTTCGGCGGGCTGCTGGTCGCCATGGTGACGCGGGTCACCCTGGGTCACTCGGGCCGGCCGTTGCGCATGGACCGCACGGCGCTCGCGTGCTTTGCCGGCGTGCAGTTCGCCGCGCTGGCCCGGGTTTGCAGCGAGGTCGTTACGACGCCCGGGATGGTGCGCGACCTGCTGCTCGGCAGCGCCGTGCTGTGGCTGGCCGCGTTCGGCACGTGGGTCGTGCGCAGCCTCGGCATCTACCTGTCGCCGCGCATCGACGGAAAGCCCGGGTGATCGAGTACTACCTGCCGCTGCGGGCGGTGCACATGACCTGCGCCGCGCTGACGATCTCGCTGTTCTTCGCACGCGGGGTGTTGATGCTGCTGGGTTCGCCGGCGGTGCTGCATCCGGTCCTGCGCTGGACCAGCGTCGCGATCGACACGGTCCTGCTCACCTCGGCCCTCATGCTGACGACGATCATCCAGCAGTATCCCGGCACCGCTCCCTGGCTCACGACCAAGGTGGTGCTCCTCGTGGTGTACATCGTCCTCGGCAGTGTTGCGCTCAAGCGAGGCCGAACCCGGGCGATCCGGGGCGTCGCGTTCGTCGCCGCCCTCGCCACCGTCGCGTTCCTGGTGACCGTGGCGCTGACCCACCAGCCGCTCGGCTTCCTTGCCCGCTGAGACAGGGGGGCGTTCGGCCGGCAGCGATGCCCTTTCCACCAGCGCGTGCGGCTGCTAGCGTCCCGTGCATGCCCAACGCCGAAAACCTCGTACCCCTCCTCCGCGGCCATCACCTGTTCGCGGGGATGTCCCCCGAACAGCTGCAGCGCGTGCTCGCCGCGGCTCACGTGGATGACTACGAGGCAGGGCACCTGCTGTTCGACCGCGGCCAGCCCGCCCAGCACTTCTACATCGTCGTGGACGGACAGGTGAACCTGGTCCTGTATTCCAAGACCGGCGAGGAGAAGATCGTGGACATCCTGGGCCCGGGCTCGAGCTTCGCCGAGGCAGTGATGTTCATGGAGGGCTCGGCCTATCCCGTCTCCGCCGTCGCAGCCGCGCGCTCGACGGTGGTCCGGTTCCAGAACCGGGAATACCTGTCGATCCTGCGCGAGAGCCCCGCGACGTGCCTGCGCATGCTGGGGCACCTCAGCCAGCGCCTGCACATGCGCATCCGGGAGATCGAGTACCTGACGCTCGAGAGCGCGACCCACCGCCTGGTGCGGCTGCTCGAGTCGCGGCTGCCTGCCGACGCCACGGGACCGTGCGAGATCAACCTCGTCGAGTCGCGCCAGGATCTCGCCTCGCGCCTCGCGATGAAGCCCGAGACCCTGTCGCGGATCCTCCGCCACCTGTCGGACTCCGGCGCGATCGTCGTGCGCGGACGCCAGCTGCAGGTGCCTGACCGGAAAAGACTTCTGGCGGTGCTCGACAGCGTTCCCTGAGCGCCGGTCCCGACTTGATCGGGATCAATGCGAATATCGCCGCAGGCCCCTATCGTCCGAGACTGTTGCGGTGGTTGCGACTGCGGCCATCCCGGTTACAGACCATGGGAGCACTCCACATGTCGAATTCGATCGTCCGATCGCCGATCACGCTGGCCCTGGCGGTGTCGGGATGCCTGGCCTTTGGCGCGGCGGCCTGGGCACAACAGCCCAGCCCTGCATCTTCCACGCCGCAGGTGCACCAGGCGGAAGTCGCCGGCGCCGCGTCGCTCGAGGCGCAGATGGCCAGCGGCAAGAAGGTATACGACACGATCTGTTACGCCTGCCACCAGCCGGACGGCAAGGGCCTGCCGGGCGCGTTCCCGCCGCTGGCCGGCTCGGACTACCTGCTCGGCAATCCGGATCGCGCGGCCAAGGTCGTGATCAACGGCCTCACGGGCGAAGTCGAGGTCAATGGCGTCAAGTACAACTCGGTCATGCCCGCGATGACACAGTTGTCCGACCAGGAAATTGCCGACGCCCTGACCTATGCGATGAACTCGTGGGGCAACAAGGGCGGACAGGTGTCGGTGACCAACGTCGCCGCGGCACGCGCCAAGGCGGAGGCGACGCCGAAGAAAGCGGAGTCCCCGACCCAGCACCCCAACGTCCAGGCCGAACTGAAGTACCAGGGAGCGCCGTCCCCCGTTGGCGCGGCGGGCGCCGAAGTGCTCGTCAAGCCGGGCGCCCCGCCGATGACCGAGGCGGAGTTCACCCAGGCGCGGCAGATCTACTTCGAGCGCTGCGCAGGCTGCCACGGCGTACTGCGCAAAGGCGCGACGGGCAAACCGCTCACGCCGGACATCACCCAGAAAAAAGGCACCGAGTACCTCAAGGTCTTCATCAACCAGGGCTCCCCGGCCGGCATGCCGAGCTGGGGCAAGTCCGGCGAACTCACGGCCGAGCAGGTGGACCTGATGGCGCGCTACGTGCAGAACGAGCCGCCGCAGCCGCCCGAGTTCGGCATGAAGGACATGCAGGCGAGCTGGAAGGTGCTGGTGCCGGTCAAGGACCGCCCGAAGACCCAGCAGAACAAGTACAACCTGCAGAACATCTTCGCGGTCACCCTGCGTGATGCAGGCGAAGTCGCGTTGATCGACGGCGACACCAAGCAGATCATCAACACGATCAAGACCGGCTACGCGGTGCACATCTCGCGCCTGTCGAGCACCGGCCGCTACGTGTACACGATCGGCCGCGACGCCAAGATCGACCTGATCGACCTCTACATGCCGACACCCGCGGTGGTCGCCGAGATCAAGGTGGGCCTCGAGGCGCGCTCGGTCGAGACCTCGAAGTACAAGGGCTACGAGGACAAGTACGCGATCGCCGG
>DAOMFD010000195.1:0-3661 GCA_035429605.1 Steroidobacteraceae bacterium
CCGTGGTGCATGGTGCGCAGCAGGTCGCGGAAGGCCTTCGGATTGCCCGACATCTCGAGCCCGACGTCGAAGCCCTCCACCATGCCGAGCGACTTCATGGTGTCATCGAGCGATTCGCGCGTGACGTTGATGGCGCGCGAGGCGCCCATCGCGCGCGCCAGTCCCAGGCGGTAGTCGTTCACGTCCGTGACCACGACGTGCCGCGCTCCCACGTGGCGGGCAATGGCCGTCGCCATGATGCCGATCGGGCCGGCGCCGGTGATGAGCACGTCCTCGCCCACGAGGTTGAACGACAGGGCCGTGTGCGTCGCGTTGCCGAACGGATCGAGGATCGACGCGATCTCGTCGGTGATCGCATCCGGGAGCTTGAAGGCGTTGAACGCGGGGATCGCGAGGTATTCGGCGAAGCAGCCCGGGCGATTGACGCCGACGCCGACGGTGTTGCGGCACAGGTGCCGCCGCCCGGCGCGGCAGTTGCGGCAGTAGCCGCAGGTGATGTGTCCTTCGCCGGACACGCGATCGCCGACGGCGAAGCCCTGCACCTCGCTGCCGATCGCCACGATCTCGCCGCAGTACTCGTGGCCGACGTGCATGGGCACCGGGATCGTCTTCTGCGCCCAGTGGTCCCAGTTGTAGATGTGGATGTCTGTGCCGCAGATCGCCGTCTTGCGGATCCGGATCAGCACGTCGTTGTGGCCGACCTTCGGTTCCGGGACGTCGTCGAGCCAGATCCCGGGGGCGCGTTGTGACTTGACCAGTGCCTTCATGTGCCGGTGTCTCCGTTGTTCTTGTTACGCGATCACGCGCAGTTCCCGCCCGACGGCGACGAACGCCTCGATCGCGCGTTCGAGCTGCTCGAGCGTGTGACCCGCGCACATCTGCGTGCGGATGCGAGCCTTGCCCATCGGCACGACCGGGTAGGAGAAGCCGATGACGTACACCCCGCGGTCGAGCAGTTGCTCGGCGAAGCGGGCGGCGAGGGCGGCGTCACCGAGCATCACGGGCGCGATCGGATGCTCGCCGGCCGCGATGCGGAATCCGGCGGCGGCCATGCGACTGCGGAAGTGGTCGGTGTTGCGACGCAGTTGAGCGCGCAACTCGTCGCCCTGCTCGACGAGGTCCAGCACGCGCAGGGTCGCCGCGGCAATGACCGGCGGGATGCTGTTCGAGAACAGGTAGGGTCGCGAGCGCTGCCGCAGCCACGCGACGATCTCCTTGCGCGCCGACGTGTACCCGCCCGAGGCGCCGCCGAGGGCCTTGCCCAGCGTGCCGGTCAGGATGTCGACGCGACCCATGACTTCGCGATACTCGGGCGTGCCCCGGCCGCCCTTGCCGACGAAGCCCGTGGCGTGGGAGTCGTCCACCATCACGAGCGCGCCGTAGCGGTCGGCGAGATCGCAGATGTCCTTGAGCCGGGCGATGACGCCGTCCATCGAGAACACGCCGTCGGTGGCGATCAGCCGGACCCGTGCGCCGGCCGCCTCCTTCAGGCGCGTCTCGAGTTCGTCGAGGTCGTCGTTCGCGTACCGCAGTCGCTGCGCCTTGCAGAGGCGCACCCCGTCGATGATGCTCGCGTGGTTCAACGCGTCGCTGATCACGGCGTCCTGCTCGTCGAGCAGCGTCTCGAACAGGCCGCCGTTCGCGTCGAAGCAGGACGAGTAGAGAATCGTGTCGTCGGTGCCGAGGAAGGCGGAAATGCGTGCCTCGAGTTCCTTGTGCACCGTCTGCGTCCCGCAGATGAAGCGCACGGACGCCATGCCGTAGCCATAGCGGTCGAGCGCGCGGTGGGCCGCCTCGCGGATGGACGGGTGATTGGCGAGCGCGAGGTAGTTGTTGGCGCACAGATTGATCAGCTCGCGGCCGTCGGCGAGGCGCACGACCGGTTGCTGCGGCGAGCCGAGCACGCGCTCGGGCTTGTAGAGGCCGGATGCCTTCAGCTCGTCGCATTGGCCGGCCAACCGGGCAAGGAAGTTCGGGTCCACAGGTCTCTCCGGGCAAGCGCGGATTATAGGGGACCCTATAATCGCGCCGTGAGCCGGAAATCCGCGCACGATGAAGATGCAAGCCCCGGGATGGACGCAGGGGCTGGCGCGAGCCTGCGCATCGACAAGTGGCTCTGGTGCGCGCGGTTCTACCGGAGCAGGGGCCTTGCCCAGGAGGCGGTGGAGGGCGGCCACGTGCAGGTGAACGGCGACCGGGTCAAGGCGTCCCGGCAGGTGAAGGTCGGCGACAGCCTGCGAATCGTGCGCGGCCAGGAGCGCTTCGACGTGGTGGTCACCGGCATTCCCGGGCGTCGCGGCCCGGCGACCGAAGCCCGTGGGCACTATGCCGAGACGGCGGAGAGCGAAGCAGCGCGAGCGGTCGCCCGCGAGTTCAACCGCCTGACCGCGCCGGCGCACTCGGGGCGCCCGGACAAGCGCGAGCGCCGCGACCTGCTGAAGCACTTCAAGAACCGATGACCGCCTCGCTCTCCTCGCGCTCGACGCGGCTGTTCATCGGGCTCACGGCGTTCTTCGTCGGCAACGCGATCGTCGCCGAGTTCGTCGGCGTGAAGATCTTCGCGCTGGAGACGACGTTCGGCCTGCAGCCGTTCGGCTGGAACCTGTTCGGCCAGTCCGGGTCGCTCAGCTTCACGGCCGGCGTCCTGATCTGGCCGATCGTGTTCATCATGACCGACGTCATCAACGAATACTTCGGCCGCCGGGGCGTGCGGCTGATCTCGTTTGCGGCGGCGGGCATGATCACGTATGCCTTCTTCTTCGCCTACGCGGCCATGCACCTCGCGCCCGCGGCCTGGTGGGTGACCGTCAATTCCGCGCGCGGCGTGCCGGACATGCAGGCCGCCTACGACACGATCTTCGGCCAGGGACTGTGGACGATCGGCGGGTCGCTCGCCGCGTTCCTGGTCGGCCAGCTGGTGGACGTGGCGATCTTTCACCGCATCCGGGAGTCGACCGGCGAGCGCTGGATCTGGCTGCGCGCGACGGCGTCCACCGCGGTCTCGCAACTCGTCGACAGCTTTCTCGTGCTCTACGTCGCTTTCGTCCTCGGGCCGCAGCAGTGGCCGGTGTCGCTGTTCCTCGCCGTGGGAACGGTCAACTACTGCTACAAGATGGTCATGGCCGTACTGCTGAGCCCGCTGATCTACGTCGCCCGCAACGGCATCGAACGCTATCTGGGCCATGCCGAGGCCGCACGGCTCAAGGCGGAGGCGGCGGCCGAGTGACCGGCCAGGGTTGCGGACCGCTGCTGACGCTGCGGGAGCACGAGAGGCTGCTCGCGGGCCGCGAGCGAGGCTCGGCCGTCGTCGAGTGCTCGCTGGACCTCGGCCGTTCCACCGACCTCGTGAAGGCTGGGCCGGACGCCTGGACCTGGCGTGGCGTGCAGTTTCCCTATCTGCCGACCTGCAGGGAACGAGCGGTTTACTACTGGGAGGACGGGCAGTTTCGGCTGGCCGCGCGCTTCGGCAGGTCGCTGGTCAAGCTGGTGCCCACGGAGTGGGGCGCGCCGACGTTCGAGATCGACGGCATCAAGATGCTGCCGACGGATGCGTCATCGCCCTACGAGGACGCGCGTCGGAAGATCGACCTCGTCCGGGTGCGCGGCCGCGCCGTGCTCGACACCTGCGGCGGGCTCGGGTACTACGCGGCCTGGTGCCTCG
>DAOMFD010000196.1:0-2412 GCA_035429605.1 Steroidobacteraceae bacterium
GGCTCGATGTCGCGCAGCGACTCGATGAAGACCCGGTCGTCCTCGATGACCGTGTCGCAGTTCGGGTCGCAGGAGTGGTTGATGAAGCGCGCGTCGTTGCCCGCCACCCCGGCGTCGATGACCAGGCGCTTGCTCACGACGAACAGGAAGGTGTGGCCGTCGTCCTGGCCCTTGGCCGCGTAACGCGCGTCGGCCTCTTCGTGGGTGATGACTTCGCCCAGGTATTCGACGATGCGCGTGTGCTTCGGGATGCGACGCGTCGCGTACACCCCCCGCCCGTGGATGCCGGAGCGGCGGACCTCGAACGCCGGCGACTCGGCGGCGACCGCCGAGCGGCTCGCGTGGCGCATGTGCGGGTGGTGGGACGCCCCGGCGGGGTCGCTCGGGGCGCGTGATGCGGCAGGCTTCTTCATACGGCGATGGGGGCCTTGATGGCTGGGTGCGACTGGTAGCCGGCGACCTCGAAGTCCTCGTAGCGATACTCGAAGACCGACTCGGGCCGTCGCTTGATCTCGAGTCGCGGCAGGGGCAGCGGCTCGCGTGACAGCTGCAGTCGCGCCTGTTCGAGGTGATTCACGTACAGGTGGCAGTCCCCCCCGGTCCAGATGAACTCGCCGGGCGCGAGGTCGCACTGCTGCGCAAGCATGTGGGTGAGCAGCGCGTAGGACGCGATGTTGAACGGGACGCCGAGGAAGATGTCCGCACTGCGCTGGTAGAGCTGGCACGACAGCCGGCCGTCCGCAACGTAGAACTGGTAGAGCGCGTGGCACGGCGTGAGCGCCATGCGGTCGAGCTCGCCCACGTTCCAGGCGTTCACCAGGATGCGGCGCGAGTGCGGGTCGCGCCTCAGCAGCTCGACGGCCGCCTGGACCTGGTCGATGGTGCGCCCGTCGGCTGCGCGCCACGATCGCCACTGGACGCCATAGACCGGGCCGAGTTCGCCCTGCTCGTCGGCCCACTCGTCCCAGATCGTCACGCCATTCTCGCGC
Source organism: Steroidobacteraceae bacterium (assembly GCA_035429605.1). Lineage (GTDB taxonomy): Bacteria > Pseudomonadota > Gammaproteobacteria > Steroidobacterales > Steroidobacteraceae > RPQJ01. The sequence goes on from DAOMFD010000196.1 coordinate 990, forward strand.
AGGTAGCGGACGTTGGTCTCGCCGCGCAGGAACCACAGCAGCTCGTGGATGATCGATTTCACGTGCAGCTTCTTGGTGGTGACGAGCGGGAACCCGTCGGCGAGGTCGAAACGCATCTGCCAGCCGAACGTGGCGAGCGTCCCCGTGCCCGTGCGGTCGGTCTTGCGCGAGCCGCGCTCGAGCACGTGGCGCATCAGGTCGAGGTACTGGCGCATGGCTCAGGCGTAGTTGCCGGAAGGCTGCCGTCGCGCGTAGGCGTATGCGAGCATCCACGCGCCGGCGACGATCATCGGCAACGACAGGATCTGCCCCATCGTGACCCAGCCCAGCAGCAGGTAGCCCCGGTTCTCGTCCGGCACGCGCACGAACTCGACTGCGAAGCGGAACGCCCCGTAACAGACCAGGAACAGCCCGGACGGCGCCCAGCGAGGCCTGGGCCGGCTCGTGAACCACCACAGGACCGAGAACAGCACGAGCCCCTCGAGGAACGCCTCGTACAGCTGCGACGGATGCCGCGCCACGCCGTCGACGACGAAACCCCAGGGCGCGTCGGTCGGCTTGCCCCAGAGCTCACCGTTGATGAAGTTGCCGATGCGTCCAGCCGCAAAACCTATGGCCGGGAGTGGCGCAGTGAAGTCGAAGACGTCCACGATCGCGCGTCCGCGGCGGCTCGCGAACATCGCCAGGGCGACCACCACGCCGAGCAGCCCGCCGTGGAACGACATCCCGCCTTCCCAGATGCGCAGCACGCTCAACGGGTCGGTCATGATCCGTTCGGTGCCGTAGAACAGCATCCAGCCGAGCCGCCCGCCGAGGATCACGCCGACGGCGCAGTAGAAGATCAGGTCGTCGACGTCCACCGGCGTCCACGTCGATCCCGGTCGTGCGGCCCTCCGGCGCGCCAGCCACCATGCCCCGAGGAAGCCCACGAGGTACATGAGGCCGTACCAGCGCACGCGCAGCGGCCCGATCGAGATCGCGACCGGGTCTGGATTCGAATAGACGAACATGAGGCGGGTAGTTTAGCCGCTGCGGCGGGCACGTGCCCGGTCGGATGGTGTCGTTGCCCGCGCGGGACCGCACTTGGCGACGGCAGACGCCACGGTCACTCGATCACGACGCGGCAGGTCAGGGACTTGAGATAACGTGTTTCCGGAATCGCGGGATGGATGGGATGGTCGGGCGCGTGCCCGCCGACCTCGACGACCTGGGCGAAGCGATTCAGGTGCCGCGCCGACTGCTGGATCGCCGCGACGAGTTCCTCCTGCGCCAGGTGGTGGGAGCAGGAACACGACACGAGGATGCCGTCGCGGGGCAGGAGCTGCATGGCGAGCTGATTCAGCTTGCGGTAGGCGGCCTGTCCCTTCGGGATGTCGCGGCGACGCTTGATGAACGCGGGCGGATCGACGATCACGATGTCGAA
>DAOMFD010000196.1:2512-3627 GCA_035429605.1 Steroidobacteraceae bacterium
GCGCGGCGGTTCGTCGCCTGGTCGTAGAACCAGCCGGTCTTCTGCCCGGAAGCCAGCGGCACCTTGAATCGGACGCCGTTCTCCTCGACCCAGACGTGCTCGACGGGGTCACCGAACACGGTCTCCACGTACGACGGCAGGCCTTCGAGTTCGCGCGCGCCGGAGTCGTTCTTCCAGATGAAGGCACGGGGCGCGACCACCTTGGCGACGGCGTCCACGATCTCCCCCTTGCAGGCTTCCATCCCGGCGGTGCCGACCTGGCCAACCACGGTCTCCCCGTAGCGATCGAGCACGAGTCCGGGCAGGCCGTCGGACTCGCCGTATGCGAGCCGGCAGAACGGCTTGTCGTAGAGCCTCTCGCGCAAGGCCAGCGCGACCTGCAGCCGATGCACGAACAGCGACTTACCCGGCGGATGGCGGCCGTCGCGGCTCAGGATGCGGGCGCAGATGAGCGCGTGCGGATTGACGTAGGCGTAGCCCAGGAAGCGGTCGCGGTCGCCGAAGACGCGGCAGATCGAGCCAGCGGTGAAGCCAGTCAACGGGGTCTTCGCAATGTCCACCTCGTTGCTGAAGATCCACAGGTGGCCGGCCGCGATGCGGCGGTCTTCGCGCGGCCTGAGCCTGAGCTCCGGGTAATCCTGCCCTTCGCGCGCCGCGTCCGGAGCGTGCGTCATGGATCGGTCACTCGTTCCGATATAGTGGGTGCATTCTATCCGACCCGCCGCGTCACCCCATGCAGCCATCCGGCTCAGGCACCCACCGCAATCGCCTCGCCCGCGAGACGAGCCCCTACCTGTTGCAGCACGCAGCCAACCCGGTGGACTGGTACCCCTGGGGCCCGGAGGCGCTCGAAAAGGCGCGTGCCGAAGACAAGCCGATCCTGCTGTCGATCGGCTATTCCGCGTGCCATTGGTGCCACGTCATGGCGCACGAGTCGTTCGAGGACGCCGCGACCGCCGAGACCATGAACCGGCTGTTCGTGAACGTGAAGGTGGACCGCGAGGAGCGCCCCGACCTCGACCGCATCTACCAGACCGCGCACCAGATGCTGACCCAGCGTGGCGGCGGCTGGCCGCTCACGATGTTCCTCTCGCCACGCGACCAGCGGCCGTTCT
>DAOMFD010000197.1:0-1980 GCA_035429605.1 Steroidobacteraceae bacterium
CACGCCGTAAGGCTCGCTGCGGCTGTCGCTGTAGTCGAGGAGCACGAGGTAGATGTTCGATCGGCCGCGGCCCTCGCGCTCGAATCTCGCCGCGACCTCGTAGGCGAGCGGCAGCCAGCCGACGTAACGCATTGGCAGCCACTCCGGGACGGACTCGGAGGCCGCACGCCAGAGCAGCCCCAGCATCCTCTCTACGTTCATCGGCGGCTCGTTGCGCATCCACAGCTCATGGATGCAGTGCGCGCCGGTCGCGCCGTCGCCCGCCTCGAGCGCCAGCTCGAATCGCTCGACGAGGTCGCGTCGGTCGAGCGCATGCAAAGGCCGCGACGCCGGAGTCGCGGACCGCGGTCGTGATCCCGGGCGTCGACCGCGCGTGGTGGGCCGCGGTTTCTTACCTTTGCGGTCGCTCGGGGTCGCCACGCAACCTCCTCGGACTGTCCGGCCAGGCCGGAGGCAATGATGCGCCAGTGCTGGCGGTGATGCCCACACCCGCGGCGAGCTGGCTCGCAGGTCGCCCATCGGGCACCGATCGACGGCCGATGGATGTCAGCCCTGGACCTGCCTGAGCGTCGCCACCGGCGGCTGCGTCACGGCCGACCGCGCAGCGAGCACTCCGGCCACGCCCACCAGCAATGCGCCGCCGGCAACACCGGCGATCCAGACCGCCGGGTCGGCGGAGTACTTGAGGTCGAAAATCTCGCGCGCCAGGAAGTATCCCGCGATCGACGCGCCTGCGGCGGCCAGGACGCCCGCCAGCAGCCCGAGCACGACGAACTCCGCTGCGACACCTGCGAACACGACGCGGCGGCTCGCGCCCAGCGTGCGCAGGATGGCGCTCTCGAAATGCCGTTCGTCGCGCGTCGCCTGCACCGCCGCCAGCAGCACCATCACGCCCGCGGCCAGCGTGAAGGCGAACACGTACTGCACCGCGAGCGCCGCCTTGTCCATCACCTCGCGCACCTGCGTCAGGAGCGCGTCGATGTCGATGATGGTGACTTCGGGGAACCGGCGCACGAGGTCCACGAGCAGCGGCCGCTGCGACCGATCGACGTGCACACTCGTAATCAGCGTCCCGGTGACACCTTCGAGCACGCCGGGCGAGAATACGACGAAGAAGTTCGGCTGGAACGAGTCCCAGCGCACGTCGCGCAGGCTGGTGATGCGCGCGCTGACCGGTTCGCCCGCGACGTCGTAGGTGAGCGTGTCGCCGAGCTTGAGCCCCAGCCGTTCGGCGTATTCCTTTTCGACCGAGACGCGGGCGTCGCCACCGTCCCCGTCGCTCCACCAGCGGCCGGCCACGATCCGGTTGTCGTCGCGCAGCGCCCGCGACCACGTCAGGTTCGCCTCGCGCTCGACGAACCCCTGCGCACGATCCGACTCGAAGTGCAGCTTGTCGACCGGCACGCCATTCACCGCGGCGAGTCGCGCACGGACCAGGGGCACGAGTTCCGTCGGCGGCAGGCCGCGCTCCGAGAAGAATTCCCGTACCGCGGCACCATCGGCCGGGCGGATGTTGATCATGAAGTAATTCGGGGCGTCCGCGGGCAGGCTCGCGCGCCATTCGCGCAGCAGGTCGTTGCGCACCAGCGCGAGGAGCAGCAGCACCATGATCCCGAGCCCGAAAGCGACGACCTGCACGACGCTGTCGCGGCCGCGACGCGAGATGTTCGCCAGTCCATAGCGCCACGCCACGCCTGCGCCGCGCCGCAGCGGCCGGAGTGCCTTGACCAGCAGCCACCCCGCCAGAGCGAGCGCGGCGAACGTCCCGGCCAGTCCGGCGGCGACCCAGCCCACGAGTCGCAGGTCCCGCACCAGCCAGACGAGCAGTGCGATCACGGAGGCGATGGCGATCCCGTAGACGGCCACGAATCGCAGTGGCGGCGGCTCGAGGTCGCGTCGCAGCACGCGAGCCGGCGGCACGCGTTTGAGCTGCAGCAGTGGCGGCAACGCGAATCCGACCAGGATCGCGAGCGACGTTGC
>DAOMFD010000197.1:2080-3617 GCA_035429605.1 Steroidobacteraceae bacterium
CGCCCCGGGATTCCCGTCGCGGGCCGTGCCTCGCCGAACGGATGATCCGCGATCTTGAGGCGACCGCGCAGCGGGTACCCGTCCGATGCCGCTCGCAGCGTGATGAGCGAGGATTCCTGGCCCTCGAACACGACACTCGGCATCGACAGGATCCGCGCGACCGCGAGGCCGCGTCGCCGCGCCTCGTGATCGTAGGCCTCGTCGATCGGCCGCGCCGACTCCAGCCTCAGGTCAGCGGCGAGAACTTCGCCCGCCTGCTGGCTCACGGCGCGCGAGACGCGGCTCGTGAAGAAGCTCACGGCGGTCAGCGCTGCAACGGCCAGGGTGAGCGCGACGAGCAGCACGACGAGCTCGCCGGAACGCAGGTCCCGGGCGAGATTGCGCAGCGCGAATCGCAGCGATCTCATGCGCGGTCCGCGACGATCCGCCCGGCATCGAGCGTGATCACGCGCGCGCAACGCGTGGCGAGCCCGCGCTCGTGAGTGACGAGCACGAGCGTCGTGCCGGTCGCCCGGTTGAGTTCGAACAGCAGGTCGATGATGCGCTCGCCGGTGTGCGTGTCGAGATTGCCGGTCGGCTCGTCCGCGAACAGCACGTCCGGCCGGGTCACGAAGCCGCGGGCGATCGCCACGCGCTGCTGCTCGCCGCCGGAGAGCTGCTTCGGGTAGTGGCCGACGCGCGCTGCGAGGCCGACGCGGCCGAGTACCTCGAGTGCCGCAGCCCGTGCGTCGGCGCGACCGGCCAGCTCGAGCGGCAGCATCACGTTCTCGAGCGCCGTGAGCGACGGCACGAGGTGGAAGGACTGGAACACGAAACCGACGTGGCGGGCGCGCACGGCGGCGCGGCCGTCCTCGTCGAGCGCGGTGAGCTCGTTGCCCGCGAGGTGCACGGTGCCGCTCGTCGGCGCGTCGAGGCCCGCGAGCAGGGCGAGCAGCGTGGACTTGCCGGCGCCCGATGCCCCCATGACTGCGACGGTCTCGCCGCGGGAGATCGTGAGGGTCACGTCCGACAGTATGGCGAGCGTTCCCTCGGGGCTGCTAACCTGCTTGCCCAGCCGTTCCGCCTGCAGCACCGTGTCGTTGCGATCCGCCTGCATCCGCCTCGCCTTGTTGTGCCTGGTCCTCGTCGGACCGGTTGCGCGCGCCGATGTTCCCGTCGTCCTCGTCCTGGGCGACAGCCTCAGCGCAGGTTACGGGATGCGCGTCGAACAGGGCTGGGTTGCCCTGCTCCAGCAGCGCCTCGGCACGGCAGGGTACGGTTACCGCGTGGTGAACGCCAGCGAGAGCGGCGAGACGACGGGTGGCGCGCTGGCCCGGCTGCCGCGCGCCCTCGGGAAGCAGCGACCGGCGGTGGTGATCGTCGAGCTGGGGGGTAACGACGGCCTGCGCGGGCTGCCGGTCGCGGACATACGCGCGAATCTCACCGGGCTGGTGCGGCTGAGCCGGAAGTCGGGAGCGAAGGTGCTGCTCATCGGCATGCGCATCCCGCCGAACTACGGGCCCGCGTACACGACCGCGTTTCACCAGGTGTTCGGCGA
>DAOMFD010000198.1:0-3602 GCA_035429605.1 Steroidobacteraceae bacterium
AGCTGCGGCAGCGCGATGTTGACGCGGTTCTGCACCTGCACCTGCGCGGTGTCGGGGTCGGTGCCGATCTGGAAGTACACCGTCAGCGTCATCTGCCCGGTCGACGAGCTCGTCGACTGCATGTAGAGCATGTTGTCGGCGCCGTTCACCTGCGTCTCGATCGGCGCGGCGACGGCCTGCGCGACCGTCTGCGCGTCGGCGCCCGGGAAGCTCGCGGAAACGGTCACCTGCGGCGGGGCGATGGGCGGGTACTGCTCTATCGGGAGCCCGACCAGCGCCGCGGCGCCCGCGAGAGTCACGACGATCGAGAGGACGCTCGCGAAGATCGGGCGCCGGATGCAGAAATCCGAGATCACTCCGGGATGCTCCGTCTCAACCCTGCGCCGGTGCGGGTGCAGCAGTCTGCGCGGCCGCCGACGGTTCGGTCGGCTTGACCGTCACGCCGGGCGCGAGCTTCGTGCCACCGTCCACGACGACCCGATCGCCCGCCTTCAGTCCCTCGGCGATGATCCAGCGGTTGCCGGTCAGCGGCCCGACGGTCACCGGGCGGACCTGCGCCTTGGACTCGCCGTCGACGACCCAGACGAAGTTGCCCTGAGGTCCCTGCATGACAGCGCGCTGCGGCAGCTCGATCGCGCCGACCCAGGTCGCCCCGCCTAGCCGCACACGGACGAACTGTCCGGGTCGCAGCATGGCGTCCTTGTTCGGTACCTCGGCGCGCACCAGGAACGTGCCCGTTTCCTTGTTGTAGGAGGCGTCGCCGAATGTGACGCGCCCGGGGGCCGGGACCACGCTCCCGTCGGCCAGCACCACCTTGACCGTGTACCCTCCGTCAGCCGCAACTCTGAGCTTCTTGGCGCCGACCAGCTTGTTGAATCGCAGTTGCTCGTTCTCGGAGATGCTGAAGTTCACGCGCATCGGGTCGAGAGCCGAGACGTAAGTAAGGAGGCTGTCAGGGCCCGGCGCGATGAAGGAGCCTGGCTGCCGGCGCGCGAAACTCGTCGCGCCGTGCAGGGGCGAGCGGATGGTCGTGTAGCTCAGGTTGAGCTCGGCCTGCAGCACGCTCGCCCGTGCGCCTTCGACGGCGGCGACCGCTGCATCGCGCGATCCCTGGGCGTCGTCGAGGTCTTTCTGGCTCAGTGCGTCCTCGGCGGCCAGCGGGCCCACGCGCTTGAGGTTCGCGCTCGCGGTCGCGAGGCGCGCCTGCTGTGCCGCGAGTTGCGCCTTCGCAGCGTCCAGGGCGGCTTCGAACGGCTTGCGATCCATCTGGAAGAGGACGTCGCCCTGGTTGACGATGCTGCCTTCCGCGTAGTCGATCGACTCGAGGAATCCCTCGACTCGAGCGCGGATCTCGACCTCCTGCGAGCTCTCGGTCTCGCCGACGAACTCTGCCTCGTACGGCACGTCCGCCACCGCGACCGTGATGACGGCCGCCGGGACCGCCTGTGCGCGCGGATTCACGGGTCCATTGCCGCGTTCGCAGCCTGTCGCCAGGAACGCAAGCAAAACGATCGGGAGCGATCCGAGGATGGTTCTTCGCATCAAGGGGTCACGCGTCTGAGGGGGGGGGCGAAATTGCAGAACGCGGGATTTTGCTCCATCTCCGCTGCAATTGCGTGCGCCCGCAACGCCCCGGCCGCGCCGACCGGGTGGCGCCGCCCGAGGCGACGGCGCGGCCACGAGGTCGTCCCACGGGGGGGCAATTTGCCATTCCATTCAGAGACTTGCAGAGCCCGAGCAACGTCGGCGCACGCCAGTCGTCCGCATCTTCCGGAACCGCCAGTGCGCCATGCCCGTGGTACCCAAAATGGGCAGACGCGTTCGGGCAAGCACTGGTGCGGTCGCAACCGACGCATGCGCAGCGAAGACCTGACGGTCTCCCCGCCGCCTAGCGTCGGCTCCTGTGTTCCACGAATCGCAGAATCTCGCGCGCAGCCTCGACGAAGTGTTCGAGCGTCTCCAGATCAAAGTCCGCGAAATGGCGCGCCGGTGACCTCGTCACGACCAGCTGGTCGGGTGCTGCCGCTCTTACCCAACCCTTTGCCACGAGCTTCCGAATCTTGCGCCGCACCGTCTCCCGGGGAATCCCGGTCGACTGACTGATCGACAGTGCGTTGCACGGACGCGCGAAGGGCTCGTGGTCGCCTCGTTCCGCCAGGCGATGAAAGCCCTCCGGGGCGCTCCGACCCACCTCGGCGTAGTAACGTCGGTAGTTGTACTGCCCGATCGTGCCAAGCACGATGGCGGCCGTCAGGTCACCGTCGAAGGCTTTGTAGACACGGATGAAGTGCTCGGTAAACAGTCGCCCGAGCACGTACGTGACCTCCAGGTGATGCTGTCGCATCGTGTTCTTGTCCAGCATGGCCGCTCCTCGGGAATGCCGTGAGTAACAAGCTCGCCGCTGCCAGGATCAACGTCCCCTGCCGAGCATCTCCTTCAGCTTGAAGAGCATTTCGAGCGCCACTCGCGGGGTGAGGCTGTCGGGATCCATGTTGCGCAGCTCCTGCAGTGCGTCTTCCTCGGCCGGACTGACGGGTAGCGGCAGTTCGAGCTCGCGCTGCGGCATGGCCGGACGCGCCGCATGATCGCGCCGCTCGAGCTCGTGCAGGTAACGGCGCGCGTCGGCGACGATGGACTTCGGCACGCCGGCGAGCCTCGCCACCTGCAGACCGAAGCTCTGGTTGGCCGGGCCTTCCTTGACGGCGTGCAGGAAGATCAACGAATCCCCGTGCTCGGTGGCATCCAGGTGCACGTTGGCGCAGGCGGGCAGCTCGTCCGCCAGCGCGGTCAGCTCGAAGTAGTGCGTGGCAAACAGGGTGTAGGCGCCGATGTCGCGGCCGATGTGCCGGGCACAGGCCCAGGCGAGCGACAGGCCGTCGTACGTGCTGGTGCCGCGGCCGATCTCGTCCATCAGCACCAGGCTGTCGCGCGTGGCGTTGTTGAGGATGTTGGCCGCCTCGGTCATCTCCACCATGAAGGTCGAGCGGCCGCCCGCGAGGTCGTCGGCGGCGCCGATGCGGGTGAAGATGCGATCCACCGCACCAATCGTCGCCGAGTCGGCGGGCACGTAGCTGCCGATTCCGGCGAGGATCACGATCAGCGCCGACTGGCGCATGTACGTGGACTTGCCGCCCATGTTGGGGCCGGTCACGACCAGCATGCGTCGTCCCTCGTGCAGCGACAGGTCGTTCGGCACGAATGGCCCGTCGATGGACTGCTCGACGACGGGATGACGTCCGCCGCGAATGTCGATGACCGAGTCGTCGCTGAGCTGCGGCTGCACGAAGCGCAGCGCGAGCGCGCGCTCGGCCAGGTTCGCGAGCACGTCCAGCGACGCCAGTGCGCCGGCCGTGGCCTGCAGCGCGGGGAGTCGCTCGATCAGCCGGTCGAGCAGCCCCTCGTACAGTTCCCGCTCGCGGGCCAGCGAGCGGTCGCGCGCGCCGAGCACGCGGTCCTCGAAGGTCTTCAATTCGTTGGTGATGTAGCGTTCGGCGTTCTTGACCGTCTGGCGGCGCACCCAGTCGGCCGGCACCTGGTCGGCCTGGCTGCGGCTCACCTCGATGTAGTAGCCCTGCACGCGGTTGTAGCCGAAGCGCAGGTTC
>DAOMFD010000199.1:0-3564 GCA_035429605.1 Steroidobacteraceae bacterium
AGCGTCTTCGGCACCGACGCGTTCACGTTGTAGTGCGACATGTGGTCGCCGACGCCGTAGGTCGTGAAGCCGAGCGCGAGTTCGGACAGGTCGCCGGTCCCGAGCACCAGCGCACCGTTGTGGTTCGCCAGGCGGAACAGGTGCGAGGTGCGCTCGCCGGCCTGCACGTTCTCGAACGTGACGTCGTACACGGGCTTGCCGCGCACGTACGGATGGCGGATGTCCTTCAGCATCAGCTCCGCCGAGGGGCGGATGTCGATCTCGGCGGCAGCGATTCCGAGCACCTTCATGAGGGAGTGCGCGCTGTCGAACGTGTGCCGGCTGGTGCCGAAGCCGGGCAGCGTGAATCCGAGGATGTTCGTGCGGGGCAGCCCGAGGCGGTCGAACGCCCGCACCGCCACCAGCGCAGCCTGCGTCGAATCGAGCCCGCCCGAGATGCCGATGACGACCTTCTCGAGGCCGCAGGCGCTCAGGCGCTTCATGAGACCCTCGACCTGGATGTCGTAGACCTCGGCGCATCGCTCGTCGCGGCGCGCAGGGTCGGACGGCACGTACGGGAATCGCTCGACGCGACGCCTGAGCGGCACCGGGCCGCGCGGCACATCCAGCTCGAACTCGATGCGGCGGAAGCCTGCGAGCAGGGCGGCGTGCACCTGCACGCTGTCGCCGAAGCTCGTGAGCCGCGCGCGTTCCTGCCTCAGGTGGTCGAGGTCCAGGTCGGCGGTGACGAACCCCGGCTCCAGCGGGAAGCGCTGCGACTCGGCGAGCCGCTCGCCGTTCTCGTAGATGAGCGCATGGCCGTCCCAGGCGAGGTCGGTGGTCGACTCGCCGGGTCCCGCCGCGGAATAGACGTAGGCCGAGACGCACTTGGCCGACTGCGACGCGCAGAGCAGCCGGCGGTAATCGGCCTTGCCGACCGTGATGTCGCTGGCCGAGAGGTTGGCGATCACGGTCGCGCCGGCCAGCGCGGCGAGCGTGCTCGGCGGCAGCGGCACCCACAGGTCCTCGCAGATCTCGAGGTGCAGCACCAGGCCCGGCACGTTGCGGGCGGCAAACAGCAGCTGGTTGCCGAAAGGCACGTCCTGCCCGAGCAAGCGCAGGCTCGTGGACAACGCCTGCGCCGCCGGTGCGAACTGTCGCTTCTCGTAGAACTCGCGGTAGTTCGGCAGGTAGGTCTTGGGCGCCGCACCGAGGATGCGTCCGCGGTGCACGAGCACACCGCAGTTGAAGAGCCGGTCGTCGGCGCGCAACGGCAGGCCCACGGCGAGCAGGGGCGCGAGGTCGCGGCTGGCCTCGACCAGTTGCCCGAGCGCCGCGAGCGAGGCTTCCTGCAGGGCGTCCTGCTGGAAGAGGTCCTCGTTCGAGTACGCGGACAGCCCGAGTTCCGGGAACACGACGAGCAGCGCGTCGTCCGCGGCGGCACGGCGCACGAGGGCGATCGTCTGGGCGACGTTGCTGCCGGGAGACGCCACCTCGACCCGCGGCGTCGCCACGGCAGCGCGCAGGAATCCGTGGCGATAGATGGAATCGAAGGGCAGCCGCGACTGCGACCGGGGCGTCCTGGCCATGCGGGCCTCTGGATGGGGCACTCCAGCCAGTTTCGGCCTCACGGACGGGTCCGGCAAGGGCCCCCGGCCACGGCGCGGAGGTGACTTAATCCGCGGTACCCTACGCGCATCCTGGGCATGGCGTCCCCGGGGTGCGACGTGAGTCACTCTCCACGGCCGCTCCGTAGGGCTAGCCTAGGGCAGCACTGCAACCGACATCCAGGGGCGACATCCAGGTGAGCGACGTATTCAAGCGTGCGAAGGCCTTGTTCGGGCGCGGCGAGCCCGAGGAGAATGCGCCGCCGCCCGTGAAGAAGCCGGTCAACCCCTGGCACGCCGTTTCGATCGTTCCCGGGGCACGAGCCTGCGACGCCGCGAAGGCGCTGCGCGGCCAGAGGTTCCTGTCGCGCGGGGCGCCGGCTTTACCACTGAAGAACTGCTCGATCGGGAGTTGCACCTGCCGTTACGAGCACTACGAGGATCGCCGCAAGGGGCCGCGCCGCGCCAGCGAGATCGGCGTGGCGATCGACGGCTACGACGAGAAGGAGCGGCGGTCGTCGGGCAAGCGGGGCCGGCGCATCAAGGACTGAGGTTCCCGGACCGCACCGCGGCGTCGCCGACGAAGGGATTGCTGCGCCGCTCCTCACCGAACGTGGACATCGGCCCGTGCCCGGGCACGAACTGCACGTCGTCTCCGAGCGGGAACAGGTTGGTCCGGATCGCGCGTATCAGGGTGCCGTAGTCGCCACCGGGAAAATCGGTGCGGCCGATCGAACCCGCGAACAGCACGTCGCCGACGAACGCCAGCCGCTCCGACCGCGAGAAGAACACGACGTGACCCGGCGTGTGCCCGGGGCAGTGCCTCACCTCGAACTCGAGGTCGCCGACCCGCACGAGGTCGCCGTCGACGAGCCAGCGGTCCGGCACGAAGCCGCCGGCGCTCGCGACGCCGAACATGCGCGCCTGCTCCGCGAGGCCGTCGATCCAGAACTGGTCGCCGCGGTGCGGCCCCTCGATCGGCAGCTTGAGCGCCTGCGCGAGTTCCGCGGTTCCGCCGGCGTGATCGATGTGGGCGTGGGTGAGCAGGATCTTCTCCAGGGTCACGCCTTGCTCGCGCACGGTCGCGAGGATGCGGTCCACGTCGCCGCCCGGATCGATGACCGCGCCGACGCCGGTCTGCTCGGACCACACGATCGAGCAGTTCTGCACGAACGGCGTGACGGGCACGACGGCCACTCGCATGTCAGTGGCTCTCGCCGTGCCCCGCGTCCTTGCCGGCGACCGTCACGCCGCCCATCAATGCCACGCGCATCGCGGCTTCGACGGAGAGCGACGTGGGCTCGAGCAACTCGCGGGGCAGGAACACCGTGTGCCCGCCGATCATGTAGCTCATGGGCAGGTACACGGCGACCTTGTCGTCGTCGCGGCTGCCGAGGCCGAGCGCGGCTGCCGATTCCGACGTCACGAAGCCGATCGCCTTGCCGGGCCCGAACGGCACCAGCACGACGCGCTTCAGGTCGCCGCCCTGGCCGGACGACGGGAAGAACCGCGTGAAGTCCCGGATCGCGACGTACACCGTCTTCACCACGGGTATGCGCGCGAACAGGCGGTCGCCGAACCGGAGCGCGCGGCGCACGAGGTAGGCGTTCACGGCCAGCCCGGCCGCGAACAGCACCACGAGCCCGGTCAGCAGCCCGAGGCCGGGCCAGTAGGCCGACTCCGGGATCACGAGCTTGATCACGCCCGAGAAGACGCGCTCCGCCATGCCCGCGAGCCAGTAGATGAGGTACAGCGTGAGCCCGATGGGCAGGATCGCCACCAGGCCCCTGAGCATCGTGTTCCAGATCTTGCGCATGGTCTTCACTCGACGCGGGTGGCGCAGTATGCAGAGACCGTGCACGCGCCGCCAGCGCGATCCTTTATCATCGCAGCGTCTCCCCGGATCGCGCCCGATGTCCCAGCGAACCCGCGCTTTCGCCTGCCTGCTCGTGCTGGCGTGCGGCACCCACGCCGCTGC
>DAOMFD010000200.1:0-3542 GCA_035429605.1 Steroidobacteraceae bacterium
AGACCGGCGAGCAGCGCGAGCAGACCGAGTGGCACAACATCGTCATGTACGACCGGCTCGCCGAGATCGCCGCCGAGTACCTGCGCAAGGGTTCCCAGGTGTACGTCGAGGGCCGCATCCGCACGCGCAAGTGGCAGGACAAGGAGGGCCGCGACCGCTACACCACCGAGATCATCGCCAACGAGATGCAGATGCTCGGCAGCCGCGCGGGCGGCGGGGCGGGCACCGAGTCGCGCGCCGAGCCCCGGTCGCCCGCAGCCGAGCGGCCGGCCGCGGCCCCGGCCGCGTCGCAGGGCTCAGAGTTCGACGACGACATCCCGTTCTGAATCCGATCTGATCGGTTCGGCCACCCCGCTGGTTTCGCGAACTTGCCTCGAGTACACGTCAGGACCTTCGGCTGCCAGATGAACGAGTACGACTCCGCCCGCATGGCGGACGTGCTTCGCGAGTGCGGTGGCTATGAGCCGACCGATGATCCGTCCGAGGCGGATCTCCTCCTGCTCAACACCTGTTCCGTGCGCGAGAAGGCGCAGGAGAAGGTGTTCTCGCTGCTCGGCCAGTGGCGCACGCTGAAGCAGCGCCGGCCCGGCGTGATCATCGGCGTGGGCGGTTGCGTGGCGAGCCAGGAAGGCGAGGGCATCACGGATCGCGCGCCGTTCGTCGACCTCGTGTTCGGGCCGCAGACGCTGCACCGGCTGCCGGAGATGATCGCGTCCGTGCAGGGCGACGGGCGGGCCGTCGTCGACGTGAGCTTCCCGGAGATCGAGAAGTTCGACCACCTGCCGCAACCCCGTGCCTCGGGCGCGACGGCGTTCGTCTCGGTCATGGAGGGCTGCAGCAAGTACTGCACGTTCTGCGTCGTGCCCTACACGCGCGGCGAGGAAGTGAGCCGTCCGCTCGAGCAGGTGCTCGATGAGGTGCGCGGCCTCGCGGAGCAGGGCGTGCGCGAGGTGACCCTGCTCGGGCAGAACGTCAACGCATACCGCGGGCCGATGGCCGGCGGAGGCCACGCGGACCTCGCCGCGCTGATTTATTTCGTCGCGGAGCAACCGCGGATCGAGCGCATCCGCTTCACGACCTCGCACCCGCTCGAATTCCGCGACAGCCTCATCGAGGCGTACCGCGACGTGCCGAAGCTCGCGGGCTACCTCCACCTGCCGGTGCAGAGCGGGTCCGACCGCGTGCTCGCGCTGATGAAGCGCGGTCACACCACGCTCGAGTACAAGCAGAAGATCCGTCGCCTCCGCGAAGCGCGCCCGGGGCTCAGCCTGTCGTCGGACTTCATCGTCGGCTTTCCGGGCGAGACGGAGCGCGATTTCGCGGCGACGATGGCGTTGATCGAGGAGGTCGGCTTCGACCAGAGCTTCAGCTTCATCTACAGCCGCCGCCCCGGCACGCCGGCCGCCTCGCTGCCCGACGACGTCACGCACGAGGAGAAGCAGCGGCGCCTCGCGCGCCTGCAGCAGCGCATCGACGCGCAGGCGCTCGCCATCAGTCGCTCGATGGTGGGCTCCGTGCAGCGGGTGCTGGTCGAGCGACCCTCGCGCCGGGATGCGAGGCAACTGGCAGGCCGCACCGAGAACAACCGCTGGGTGAATTTCGACGGCCCGCCGTCGCTCATCGACAGCTTCGTGGACGTGGTCGTCACCGAGGCGCTGCCGAACTCGCTGCGCGGCCGCCTCGCCGCGCCGGTGCGGAGCATCGCGTGAACCCGCAGGTCGAGGTGCGCGAGATCGCGCTCGACGAGGCCGACAACGCGCGGCTGGCTAATTTCGCGGGACCGATGGAGCAGAACCTGCGCCACGTCGAGGAGCGCCTCGGCGTGGAGGTGCGGCGCCGCGGCCACCAGCTGCAGGTGTACGGCGCGGCCGGCACCGTGGACAACGCGGCGGCCGTGCTCCGGCGCATCTACGAACTGGCGGCCGGCGAGGTCATGTCGCCGGAGCGGGTGCACCTCTGCGTGCAGGAACTCGGGTTTCCAGCCGCCGACGAGGGCCGTGCTCCCGTCGAGGACGTCGTCGTGCAGACGCAGCGCGGCGGGGTCCGCGGGCGGGGCGCCAACCAGCGGCAGTACCTCGACAACATCCGCCTGAACGACCTCACCTTCGGCATCGGCCCGGCCGGCACGGGCAAGACGTACCTCGCGGTCGCGAGCGCGGTCGAGGCGCTGCAGTCCGGCGCGGTGCGACGGATCGTGCTCGTGCGACCTGCGGTCGAAGCGGGCGAGCGGCTGGGTTTCCTGCCCGGCGACCTCGCGCAGAAAGTCGATCCGTACCTGCGGCCCATGTACGACGCGCTCTACGAGATGATGGGCTTCGACCGCGTCGCGCGGAACGTCGAGCGCCAGGTGATCGAGGTCGCGCCGCTCGCGTTCATGCGCGGCCGGTCGTTGAACGACTCGTTCATCATCCTCGACGAGGCGCAGAACACCACCGTCGAGCAGATGAAGATGTTCCTGACGCGGCTCGGGTTCGGTTCGCGCGCGGTCGTCACCGGCGACATCACGCAGATCGACCTGCCGCGGCAGCAGCGCTCCGGGCTGCGCCACGCCATCGAGGTGCTGCGCGGCGTCGAGGGCGTCGCCTTCACGTTCTTCAATTCGCGCGACGTCGTGCGCCACCCGCTCGTGCAGCGCATCGTGCAGGCCTACGAGCGCGCGACGGGCGAGCCGGGGCCCGACGCGTGAGCGGGCGGCCGGGGCTCACGGTCGAAGCACAGTACGCTGCGCGGCGCCCATGGGTCCCGGCGCGGGCCGCGCTCGAGCGCTGGGCCGGCGCTGCGCGCCGGGCGGTGCTCCGGGGCCGCCGGCGAAAACGCGAGGACGCGGTCGTGCACCTGTGCGTCCGGGTCGTCGGACATGCCGCCAGCCGGCGTCTCAATCGCACCTACCGCGGCAAGGACAAGGCGACCAACGTGCTGTCGTTCCCGGCCTCGCGCGACGAACGCCGGTTCGGCGGCTCGCTCGGCGACCTCGTCATCTGCGCGCCGGTCGTCGCCGCGGAGGCGCGCGGGCAGGGGAAGGCGCTGCCGGCCCACTGGGCGCACATGGTGGTGCACGGGGTCCTGCACCTGCACGGTTACGACCACGAGCATCCGCGCGCTGGCCGCGCGATGGAGCGCCTCGAGGTGGAAATCCTGCGCGGATTCGGGTATCAGAATCCGTACCTTCCCGTCACCGACCCGGGACCATGACCGAAGACCGCCCCAGGCCCGCGGGCAGCTGGCTGCGCCGCATCGTCGAATCCCTCTCCGGCGAGCCCCAGGACCTCGACGACCTCGGCGAAGTGCTGGCGGACGCCAGGGACCGCGGCCTGATCGAAGCCGACGTGCTCGCGATGCTCGAGGGCGTGCTGCAGGTCTCCGAGACCCAGGTGCGCGACGTCATGGTGCCCCGCTCGCAGATGGTCGTCGTCCAGCGCGACGAGACGCTGGACCGCATCCTGCCGATCGTCGTCGAGTCGGGACATTCCCGCTTCCCGGTCGTGGGCGAGGACCGCGACGAGGTCGCCGGCATCCTGCTCGCCAAGGACCTGCTGCGCTAC
>DAOMFD010000201.1:0-3502 GCA_035429605.1 Steroidobacteraceae bacterium
TGCGGTCGGAGCGGCACAGCGATCCCGTCTTGATCTGCGTGGCCTTGGTCGCGACCGCGATGTCGGCGATCGTGCTGTCCTCGGTCTCGCCCGAGCGATGCGACACGACCGAGCTGTAGCCCGCCTGCGCGGCCATCTCGATCGCGGCCAGGGTCTCGGTGAGCGTGCCGATCTGGTTGGGCTTGATCAGGATCGAGTTGGCGATGCCGCGTGCGATGCCCTCGCGCAGGATCTTCGTGTTGGTGACGAACAGGTCGTCGCCCACGATCTGCAGCCGGCGTCCCAGGCGCTGCGTGAGGATCGACCAGCCGTCCCAGTCGCCCTCCGCCATGCCGTCCTCGATCGTGATGATCGGGTAGCGGTCGGCGAGGCCCGCGAGGTAATCCACGAACTGCGCGGGCGTGAACTTGCGGCCTTCCGACTCGAGCTCGTAGACGCCGTCACGGAACAGTTCGGAGCTGGCGACGTCGAGGCCCAGGCACACGTCGCGGCCAGCCTTGAAGCCAGCCCTTTCGATCGCCTCGAGGATCGTCTCCAGCGCTGCCTCGTTCGATGGCAGGTTCGGCGCGAAGCCGCCTTCGTCACCCACCGACGTCGCGAGGCCCCGCTCGTGCAGGACCTTCTTCAGCGTGTGGAAGATCTCAGCGCCGTAGCGCAGCGCCTCGGCGAAGCTCGGCGCGCCGACCGGCAGCACCATGAACTCCTGGATGTCGACGCTGTTGTCGGCGTGGGCCCCGCCGTTGACGATGTTCATCATCGGCACCGGCATGACCTTCGGCCCGGGCCCGCCGAGCGAACGCCACAGGCCCTGCCCCGCGGCGCGTGCGGCTGCGTGCCCGGCGGCGAGCGAGACGGCCAGGATGGCGTTCGCTCCGAGGCGTGACTTGGTCTCCGTCCCGTCGAGACTGATCAACCGCTGGTCGAGTCCCGCCTGGTCGCGCGCATCGCGCCCGAGCACGGCCGAGCGGATCTCGCCATTGACGTTCGCCACGGCCTTGCGCACGCCCTTGCCGAAGTAGCGCGCCTTGTCGCCGTCGCGCAGTTCCACTGCCTCGCGCGTGCCGGTCGACGCTCCGGAAGGCACCGCGGCCCGGCCGACGATGCCGCCGTCCAGCCGCACGTCCGCCTCGATGGTGGGATTGCCGCGCGAATCCATGATCTCGCGGGCGACGACGTCGACGATCTTGGTCATAGGCATGATTCCTCGTAGGGCCGCGACTTCACCGCGGCATCGATTTCCTTCAACAACCCGAGCAGCGGGCGCATGCGATCGAGCGGCCACGCATTGGGACCGTCCGAGAGCGCCCTGGCCGGATCGGGATGCGTTTCCATGAACACGCCGGACACGCCGGCGGCGACCGCCGCGCGGGCCAGCACCGGCACGAACTCGCGCTGGCCGCCGGACGCGCTGCCCTGCCCGCCCGGGAGTTGCACGGAGTGCGTGGCATCGAACACGACCGGTGCCCCGGTGGCGCGCATGATGGCGAGGCTGCGCATGTCCGACACGAGGTTGTTGTAGCCGAAGCTGTAGCCCCGTTCGCAGACCAGGATCTGCTGGTTGCCGGTCGAGCGCGCCTTCTCGACGACGTTGGCCATCTCCCAGGGCGAGAGGAACTGCCCCTTCTTGACGTTGACCGGCTTGCCCTGCGAGGCGACGTTCACGACGAAGTTCGTCTGGCGGCAGAGGAAGGCCGGCGTCTGCAGGACATCGACGACCGCGGCCACTTCCGCCAGCGGCGTGTCCTCGTGCACGTCGGTCAGCACCGGCAGGCCGAGTTCCGCGCGCACCTTCGCCAGGATTCGCAGTCCGGCGTCCAGCCCCGGCCCGCGGAAGCTCGAGCGCGACGACCGGTTGGCCTTGTCGAACGACGCCTTGAAGATGTACGGGATGCCGAGCTCGAGCGCGATCTCGCGCATGCGGCCCGCGACCTCCATCACCAGCGCCTCGCTCTCGATGACGCAGGGCCCGGCGATCAGGAACAGCGGCCGGTCGGGACCGACTTCGAACCCGCAGAGCCTCATGCGCCGGCCGCGGCGGGCAGCTGCGCGACCCGGTAGTCGCGCGCCGCACGGATGAAGCCCGTGAACAGCGGGTGCCCGTCACGGGGCGTGGAGCGGAATTCCGGGTGGTACTGGCTCGCGATGAAGAACGGGTGGTGCGGCAGCTCGACGATCTCCACCAGCCCGTCGCGCGAGAAGCCCGAGAAGCGCAGGCCGGCGTTCATCATCCGCTGCAGGTAGTTGTTGTTGAACTCGTAGCGATGCCGGTGGCGCTCGCGGATCACGTCGGCGCCGTACACCGAGTGCGCGAGCGAGCCGTGGGAGATGCGCACTTCCTGCGCCCCGAGGCGCATCGTGCCGCCGAGGTTCGACTGCTCGCTGCGGGCCTCGACGGTGCCCTTCTGGTCCTGCCACTCGGTGATGAGCGCGACGACGGGGTACGGGTTCTCCCGGTTGAACTCGGTGCTGTGCGCGCCCTCGAGCCCGGCGACGTGACGCGCGTACTCGATGATCGCGAGCTGCATGCCGAGGCAGATGCCGAGGTACGGCACGCCGTTCTCGCGCGCGTAGCGCACGGCCTCGATCTTGCCCTCGATGCCGCGCTCGCCGAAGCCGCCGGGCACGAGGACCGCGTCCATTCCCTCGAGGACGGCCGTGCCGTGCTTCTCGATGTCGGTCGCCTCGACGAAGTTGAGCTTCACGCGCGTGCGCGTGCGCAGCCCGGCATGCATCAGCGCCTCGGTGAGCGAGATGTACGCGTCCTTGAGGTTCACGTACTTGCCGACCATGGCGATGTTGACCGTGAGGTCCGGATTGACCTTGGCGGCCACGACCTGCTGCCACTCGTGGAGGTCCGCCGGCGGCGCCTCGATCCTGAGCTTGTGGCAGACGATGGCGTCGAGTTCCTGCTCGTGCAGCAGCGACGGGATCTTGTAGATGTCGTCGGCGTCCACCGCGGAGAACACGGCGCGCTCCTCGACGTTGGTGAACAGCGCGATCTTGCGCCGCTGCTCGGGCGGCAGCGGGTCGCGGCAGCGGCACAGCAGCACGTCGGGCTGGATGCCGATCGATCGCAGCTCCTTGACCGAGTGCTGGGTCGGCTTGGTCTTGATCTCGCCGGAGGTCGCGATGTACGGAATCAGCGTGAGGTGCATGTACAGCACGTTGTCGTGGCCGAGCTCGACCCCGAGCTGGCGGATGGCCTCGAGGAACGGCAGCGACTCGATGTCGCCGACCGTGCCGCCGATCTCGACCATGCAGACGTCGGCGTCCCCGGCGCCCTGGCGGATGCAGTGCTTGATCTCGTCGGTGATGTGCGGAATCACCTGGACGGTCGCGCCGAGGTAGTCGCCGCGACGTTCCTTGGCGATCACCCGCTCGTAGATGCGCCCGGTCGTGAAATTGCTGTTGCGGCCCGTCGTGGTGCGGACGAAGCGCTCATAGTGCCCGAGGTCGAGGTCGGTCTCGGTGCCGTCGTCGGTGACGAACACCTCGCCGTGCT
>DAOMFD010000202.1:0-3461 GCA_035429605.1 Steroidobacteraceae bacterium
AGCTCGGCGACTCCTCGGGCAAGAGCAAGACCCTGAACGAGTTCAAGGTGAATGCCCAGTACGCGTACGACCAGACCCACGTGTTCACGGGTGGACTGTTCGACACCTGGGGACCGCGGAACGCGGCGATGTACGCGCCGGATCCGGTCGACGGCAGCGCCAACGGCAGCCCGAACAGCAAGGGCTACGTGCTCGAGTTCGACTGGGTGCCGTGGGGCAAGCTGACGTCGGTCGGGCAGCCGTGGATGAATGCACGCTTCGGCCTGCAGTACACGGGATACACGGAGTTCAACGGCGGCGACAACAATTACGACGGCTTCGGGCGCTCGGCCGGGGACAACAACACGCTGTACATGTTCATCTGGCTGGCGATCTGAGCGCGGCCTGCGACCGCCTGACACGCGGGCGACCGGCGGGAATCACGTCCCGCCGGTCGCGCCCGGTGCGGCTCAGAATTCGTACTCGAGCATGAAGCGCACGGTCGTGTCGGGCGTTTCGCTGGTGAGCCCGAAGAGCACGCCGAACTCGTACTTGACTGCGCCGTCTGCGGTGCGGAACTTGCCGAACACGGCCGGGCCGAGTTGCTGCTCGTGGTCGTCGAACGAGCCGAAGTCGCCCCATTCGCCCGCACCGCCGTACATCTCGAGGCCGGGCTCGAAGTGCTCGGCCAGGCGATAGCGGTACTGCCACCGGTACTCGGTCTCGACGTCCGCGCCGCTCTCGAGTTCCTGCTCGAAGAGCACGTTGACGCGGAACTCGTTGCGGCCCCAGTCCTTCTGCGCGAGCAGCCCCAGCTCGAGGGCGTTCGGTTCGCCGCGCTCCAGGTTGTAGGCGAATTCGGCGAGCAGCCCGAAGTCCGCCCAGTACTGCCCCTGCTCGGTGAGCTGGAAGATGTTTTCCGATGCGATCTCGGTCGCGTCGAGGTTCTCACCCGGCTCGCGCTCGTACTCGACGAGCAGTTCCGTGAGCCATCGGGAATATGGCGCCCACTCGTATTCGACCTTGTAGGCCTGGCCACCGTCCAGATCGCGACTCGAATCGAAATCGTAGTGGCCGCGGATCTCGACGGCCTTCTCCCCGGCTTCCACCAGCGGGGAGTAGACGACGTGATCAGCCCGTGTCGGAGGAGAGTGGATCGCGGCCGCAATGCCGACGAGCAGCACGGGCACGGCCGCGGCGCCGCGCAACCGCGCCCGGGGTCGATTCACGAACTTCGACAGCACCGTGATGCCCGTGAACGTGGCGAGGAACGCCAGGACCTGCGTCGCGCTCGGTCGATCGTCGTAGCCAGCCAGTGCGTGCAGCACTTGGCCGACGACGCCCGGCTCGGGCAACCAGGCCGAGCTGTCCCAGATGGGCTCGACCAGGCCCGGGAGCACACCGGCCTGGACGAGAAATGCCGCGGCCTGTCCCGCCATCCCGGCCGCGAGGAGCACGATCAACCAGCCGGTGACGGCGAACAGGCGATGCGTGGGGATGCGCAGCAGGCCGAAGTACATGAGCGCGCCCGCGGCAACGCCCGCGGCCAGGCCCAGCATGGAGCCGGCGAACAGGCTGCGGGCGTCGGCGCCTCCGGCCGCGATGCCGTACAGGAACAGCACGACCTCCGAGCCCTCACGCAGGACGGCGAGGCCCACGACGAGCGCGAGCAGGTGCAGCGGCCGGCTGCCCGAGCGCACCTCGCCGCCGACCGCCTTCATGTCGCGCGCGATCTCCGCGCCGTGCCGGGTCATCCACACGCTGTGCCAGGCGAGCATGACCACCGCGAGGCCGAGGATCGAGGCGTTCAGCAGTTCCTGGCCGACGCCCTCGAATGCCGACGCGATGGACTCCGCGCCGCCGGCCACGGCCAGGGACGCGAGCGTGCCAGCGATCACGCCTCCGGCCACCCATGCGCGGCTGGAGACGAGGCCACGGGTCGCAGCGAGGACGATGCCGATGACGAGCGCGGCCTCGAGGACTTCACGGAAGACGATGACGGCGGAGCCGAGCATGGCTCACCTCGCGATCAGCCAGCCGCGCGCGGTGGCCATGTTGAATTCGCCGAAGAACTCGTACCGGCCCGCGTCCAGCGGCCCGACGTAAAGCACGATCTTCCCGTTGCCGGGGACCACCTTCTCGCGGTTCAGTGTGTAGCTCTCGAATTCCTCGGGCGTCGGATCCTTGTTCTCGACGACGAGGCGGATCTTCTGGCCGGCGGGCACCACCAGCTCCGCCGGGCTGAAGCGGTGGTCCTGGATCACCAGGGTGAATTCGGGGAGAGCAGCCAATGCGCCCTGGGCCGCGAGGAGGGCGAGGCCCGCGGCGGCTGCGAGGTGTCGTCGAGTGAGGATCAAGTGGGTCGTCCTGGGGCGCTGGAGGTGGGAGTACTATATACGAATAAGAATCATTCGCAACTAAGCACATCCACCTACGGTCTGGAAATGCGGTAAAACTCACGCAGCGGTCCACCTCCAGAGCAAAGGGACTTGGGCACCAGGCGTCTCGAAATGGAAATCCCGGGCTGTCGCGACGTCGGCCTGTACGGCCAGGCGTGGCTGCCGGACGGGCCGTCCCGTGCGGTGGTGGTCGCCTCCCACGGGTTGGCCGAACACGGCGGCCGCTACGCCGGCCTGGCGTCCAGCCTCACGGAGCGTGGGCTCGCCGTTTACGCGCTCGATCATCGCGGCCACGGCAGGTCGGGCGGGCCGCGCGCGAACATCGAGAATTTCGACTACCTGGTGTCCGACCTTGCGGCGTTCATCGGACGCGCGCAGCGCAACCACCCGGGTGCGAACGTGATCCTGCTGGGCCACAGCATGGGGGGCGCCGTCGCGCTCGCCTGCGCGCTCAAGTACGAGGATGCGCTGCACGCACTGGTGCTGTCCGCACCGGCACTCGCACCGCCCGAGCCGCCATCCGCACTGAAGCGGCTGGTCGTGAAGACGCTCTCCGCACTGCGGCCAGATGCGGGTGTCCTGACGCTGCCCGCCACGGCCGTGAGCCGGGACCCTCAGGTCGTCGGCGCGTACGTGGCCGATCCGCTGGTGTTCCACGGCGCGATTCCTGCGCGCACGCTCGCGGAGCTGTTCGACGCCATGCAGAGGCTGCAACAGTCCGCGCACCTGCTGCGCCTGCCGGTCCTGATCCAGCATGGCGCGGCGGACCGTCTCGTGCCGCTGGCTTCCGTGCAACCCGTCTACCAGCAGGTCGGGCTGCCACAGCGCCGCACGTTGCGGGTCTACGAAGGCCTCTACCACGAGGTGTACAACGAGCCCGAGCGCGACACCGTCATCCGCGACGTGGTGAACTGGCTCGGCGTCTGAGGGGCTGCCGTCGATGCGCAGGGCGCGGCGTGCCGCGCCGGTTTCAGCCCCGGTCGCGGCGAGCGGCGAGCAGCGCGCGCGTCTCCTTCTCGACCTTGCGTGCGCCTTCGTCGAGCAGGTACTCACGGAACGCGGCCGCTGCAGGAGGCAGCCAGC
>DAOMFD010000203.1:0-3460 GCA_035429605.1 Steroidobacteraceae bacterium
TCGTCTGGCACCCGTGCACCCAGATGAAGGACCACGAGTGGCTGCCGATGATCCCCATCGCCAGCGGGGCAGGGGTCTGGCTCTACGGGCACGACGGCCGCCGTTACCTCGACGCCATCAGCTCGTGGTGGGTCAACCTGTTCGGCCACGCCAACCCGCGCATCAATGCGGCCGTGACCGGGCAGCTCGCCCGCCTCGAGCACGTCATGCTGGCCGGCTTCACGCACGAACCGGCGGTCCGGCTCGCCGAGCGCCTGACGGAGATCGCCCCTCCCGGCCTCACGCGCTGCTTTTACGCCGACAATGGCTCGAGCGCGATCGAAGTCGCGCTCAAGATGAGCTTCCATTACTGGCGCAACGCCGGCCACGCGTCCAAGCGGCGCTTCGTCACGCTCGCGAACAGCTACCACGGCGAGACGCTGGGGGCGCTGGCGGTCGGGCACGTCGAGCTGTACCGCGAGATCTACCAGCCGCTGCTCATGGACGTCATCACGGTGCCCACGCCGGATGCGTATGGCAGGGAGGCTGGCGAGAGCGAGGCGGACCATGCGCGGCGCATGTTCGCAGCGATGGAGCAGGCGCTCGCGCGTCACGCCGACGAAGTCTGTGCCGTGATCGTGGAGCCGCTGGTGCAGTGCGCCGGCGGGATGCGCATGTACGACCCCGTGTACCTCGCGCTGCTGCGCGACGCGTGCGACCGGCACGGCGTGCACCTGATCGCCGACGAGATCGCGGTGGGCTTCGGCCGGACCGGCACGATGTTCGCGTGCGAACAGGCCGGCATCGCGCCGGACTTCCTGTGCCTGTCGAAGGGATTGACCGGCGGTTACCTGCCGCTCTCGGTGGTGCTGACCGGCGAGCGGGTCTTCGATGCCTTCTACGACGAATACGCGAGCCTGCGCGCGTTCCTGCACTCGCACAGCTACACCGGCAATCCCCTCGCCTGCTCGGCCGCGCTTGCGACCCTCGAGATCTTCGACGAGGACGGCGTCATCGAGCGCAATCGCGCGCTGGCGCGCCACCTCGGCGAGCGCTGCGCCTCGCTCGCGGAGCTGCCGCACGTCGCCGAGGTGCGCCAGCGCGGCATGATCGTCGCCGTGGAACTCGCGCGCCAAGGCGATCGCGCGGCGCCATTCGACTGGCGTGAGCGGCGCGGGCTGCGCGTCTACCGGCACGCGCTCGAGCACGAGGCGCTGCTGCGGCCGATCGGCAACGTCGTGTACTTCATGCCGCCGTACGTGATCACGCCCGACGAGATCGACGGGCTGGTCGCGACCGCGCGCGCCGGGATCGAGGCCGCCACGTGCGACTGAACCGCGTGCACTGTGACCAGTCCCTGGCGACCGGGACCGAGATCGACCTGCCCGAGGGTGCGGCCCGTCACGTCGCCCGCGTGCTGCGACTGCGTCCGGGCGCGACCATCGTGGCGTTCGACGGCAGTGGCCACGACTTCACCTGCGAGATCACGTCGGTCGCGGGCGACGCGGTGCGGGTGCGGATCGGGGAGCGTTCCGCGGGCCTGCGCGACTCGCCGCTCGGGATCACGCTCGTCCAGGCCGTCTCGCGTGGCGAGCGCATGGACTGGACACTGCAGAAGGCCACGGAACTCGGGGTGCGCGCGATCGTCCCCGTGCTGTCGGCCCGCTGCGTCGTGCGGCTCGACGAGCAGCAGGCCGAGCGCAGGCTGCGCCACTGGAAGGCCGTCGTCGCAGGCGCCTGCGAGCAATGCGGCCGCAGCACGGTGCCCGAGGTGCGCGCGCCGGTCGAGCTCGACCGTTACCTGGCGCAGGCGCCGCGCGAGGGCCGGCGTCTCGTGCTGAGCCCGGACGGCCCGGCGTCGCTCGCCGGACTCGCGAGCACGGCACCGCGGGTGGAACTGCTGATCGGGCCGGAAGGGGGTCTCGACGGGCAGGAACTGGACGCGGCTGGACGTGCGGGCTTCAGCCCGGTGCGATTGGGCCCACGCGTCCTGCGGACCGAGACCGCGGGGATCGTGGCGCTCGCGGTGCTGCAGGCGCTGTGGGGCGACCTGCAGTAGCCTTCGGTCAGCGCGTCACCCAGCCGCCGCAGACCGGGAACACCTGCCCGACGAAGCAGTCCGCCGCGTCGCTGCACAGGTACGCGGCGAACAATGCGTCCTCGCGCGCGGACACCAGCCGCCCGAGCGGGACGTCGCGCTTCAGCCGCTCCTGGAACGCCGGGTTCGCCTGCAGCTCCGCGGGAAAATACGTCGGATTGTCGACGAAGTTCTGCGCGATGGCGTTGACCTGCACGCCTTGCGGCGCGACCTCGATGCCGACCGTCTGCACGTAGGCGAGCTGGGCACCGCGCGCGGCACTGTAGGTCGAGGACCGCTTCTGCCCGCGCAGCGCCGCCGCGCTGCCCATGAGCAGGATCTTGCCCGAGCGGCGCGCGATCATCTGCGGGAGCACCGCGCGGACGAGTCGCGGCACCGGGTCCACCAGGTGTGCGAACACGTCGCGCCATTCGTCGTCGGTGGCGTCGACCGCCGCGGTGCGCGGCGCAGGCAGGGCGAGGTGGACGATGAGCACGTCCACGTGCCCGGCGGCCGCGACGACCAGCGGCGGTACCGACGGATCCACGAGGGCGCGCGGGTCGCCGATGACCGTCGCGCCGAGCTCCGACAGCACCTCGGCCAGCACGGGCCCCATGAACTCGCCCGACTGCGTCAGCAGCACGCGCTTGCCGGAAAGGTCGATCGCGCCCACGGCTCAGGCGGCCCGCGTTTCTTCCGCGATCATCCGCTCGATGCGCTCGAAGTCGGGAATCAGCGGGTACTCGTTCACCATGCGCACCTGGCAGATGACCGGGCTGCGTTCGCCGAAGGTGCGCGAGTCGTCGGCGTGGATCACGTCCGGACTCAGGCGCACGAGCTGCGGGAAGCCCTGCGTCGGCAGCGCGAAATGGCCCGACGGCAGTTCCCCGGCGATGCCCTGCATCACCACGATGCGGGTCCGGCCGCCGGCTCGCGGCGGGTTGCGCCCGCAGGCGGCCTCGAACGACACGAGCGGCACGCGCCGGCCGCCCCAGGCGACCGTGCCCAGGTACCACGGCGGCGCGCCTTCCATCGGCGTCGGCGCCTGGTAGTTGATGACCTCGGAGACGCACGCGCGCGGCACGAGCAGCCGCTCGTCAGCGAGCGGCACCAGCAGGCAGTAGGTCTCGTCGGCCACGGGATTCATCGGCACCTCGTCACTCGAGCTGGCGCCTGCGCGCCAGCACCAGCGGCTCGATCGCGTCGAGCAACTGGCTCTCCTGGTAGGGCTTGCCGAGGTAATCGTCCACGCCGAGCTCGATCGCGCGCGACCGGTGTTTGTCGCCGGCCCGCGAGGTGATCATGATGATCGGGATGTCCGCGAGCCGCGGGTCGTTGCGCACGTGCGAGGCGACCTCGTAGCCGTCCATGCGCGGCATCTCGATGTCGAGCAGGATCACGTCC
>DAOMFD010000204.1:0-3440 GCA_035429605.1 Steroidobacteraceae bacterium
CGCACTACCTCGAGGAAGCCGAGAACCTCTGCCGCAACATCGCGATCATCGACGAAGGGCGCATCATCGAGCACGACCGCATGGCCACGGTGCTGCGCAAGCTGCACAACGAGGTATTTGTCCTCAATCTGCGGCAGCCGGCGGCTGGCCCGGTGGAGCTTGAGGACTATGACTGCATGGTGACCGCCGATGGCTCCCTCGAGGTCGAGGTGAGCAAGGAACAGAACCTGAACGACCTGTTCGCGGCGTTGTCGGCGCGAGGCATCGAGGTCGTCAGCATGCGCAACAAGGCCAATCGCCTCGAGGAACTGTTCATGCGCCTCGTGGAGGGCCGCGATGCGTCGACCGGGCAGCCGAGACCGGCGGCGGGACCATGAGTACGACGACACACCCGATCGCCGGCCATGCTGCGGCCGCCACTACGGGCGGGCGCCGCTGGGTCGGGTTTCGCACCATCGTGATCCGCGAATTTGCCCGCATCATCCGCATCTGGGGCCAGACGCTGGTGCCCCCGGCGATCACCGCGACGCTTTACTTCCTGATCTTCGGCAGCCTGGTCGGCCGCCGCATCGGCGAGATGGGCGGGTTCAATTACTCGCAGTACATCGCGCCCGGCCTGATCATGATGTCGGTCATCACCAACAGCTACGGCAACGTGGTGTCCTCGTTCTTCGGCGCGAAGTTCGGCCGGCACATCGAGGAACTGCTCGTCTCCCCTCTGCCGAACTGGCTGATCGTGCTCGGCTACGTCTGCGGCGGGCTGCTGCGTGGCCTGCTGGTCGGCGTCGTCGTGACGCTGATCTCGCTGTTCTTCGCGCACCTGCACGTCGAGCACGTGCTGCTCGTGTGCGCGGCGGTCCTGCTCACCTCGACCGTGTTCGCGCTGTGCGGGCTGATCAACGCCGTGTTCGCCAAGAACTTCGACCAGATCACGTTCATACCGACGTTCATCCTGACGCCGCTCACCTACCTCGGCGGCGTGTTCTACTCGATCGCGATGCTGCCGGAGTGGGCGCAGCACGCCTCGCGCGCCAACCCGATCCTGTACATGGTGAACGCGTTCCGCTTCGGCTTCCTCGGCGTGTCGGACGTGGACGTGGGACTCGCGTTCGCGATCATGGTCCTGTCGGTCGCGGCGCTGTTCGGCGCGAGCGTGTGGCTGATGAACCGGGGCACCGGAATCCGCGAGTAGGCCATGTGCGGCCGCTTCGCGTTCTATTCGCCCCATGAAGCCGTGACGCGGCTGTTCGGCGTCGAGGGCGCGCCGGACGTCGAGCCCCGCTACAACATCGCGCCGACGCAGTTCATCGCGACCGTGCGCCCCGCCGACGGCGGCGGGCGCGAACTCGCCATGCTGTACTGGGGCCTCGTGCCGTCGTGGGCCAAGGAGAAATCGATCGGCGCGCGCATGATCAACGCCCGCTCCGAGACCCTGGCCGAAAAACCCTCGTTTCGCGCGGCATACCGGCGCCGTCGCTGCCTCGTGCTCGCCGACGGCTGGTACGAATGGCAGCGCAGCGGCGCGGTGAAGCAGCCCTACTACATCGGCTTCGCGAGCGGCGAGCCTTTCGGCATGGCCGGCCTCTGGGAGTCATGGCACGACCCTGCGAGTGGCGAGCCGCTCGAGTCGTGCTGCATCGTGACCGCGCCGGCGGCCCCCGAGCTCGAGTTCGTGCACGACCGCATGCCGGTCATCATTCCAGCGGCGGCGCACCAGGCGTGGCTCAGCGGCGGCGCAGAGGTGACCGACGGACTCGACGCGCTGCTCGCGCCTTGGTCGCGCGGCGGGCTCGAAGCGCGGCCGGTCAGCCGTCGCGTGAACGACGCGCGCAACGAGGGCGCCGATCTCGTCACGCCGCTTGGCAGCCCCGGCCCCGGCGCATAGAGTCGAACCGGCGCAGGGACCGGCAATGGCGCAATACGACGGCAAGATCTTCGGCATCGGCTTCTACAAGACCGGCACGACCACGCTCTTCGAGGCCCTGCGGATGCTGGGCTACGACGCCGTGAACGGCGACACGCCCGGCAGCTATCCCGGGGCCGACGACGGGGCGACCCTGATCCGCCGCATCGACGCCGGCGACTACCGCCTGCCCACCTTCGAGATGTTCGACGCGTTCACCGACAACCCGTATTTCCGCATCTGGCGCGAGATCTACGCGATGTTTCCCGACGCGCGCTACATCCTGACCGTGCGCGACGAAGGGCCGTGGATCGCGAGCTGCACCCGCTTCTTCCACAACCGCCGCGTCCGCCCGATGCGACTGTGGATGTTCGGGCCGCACGCGGATCCATCGCGCAACGAGGAGAGCCGGCAGGCCTGGCTCGATGCCTATCGCCAGCACAACCGCGCCGTGCGCGAGTTCTTTGCGACCCGCCCGCACCAGTTCCTCGAGCTCGACCCGACGGCGGGTCCCGCGTGGGAGTCGCTGTGCGCGTTCCTCGGCGCGCCCGTCCCGTCACTGGCGTGGCCGCACGCGAACCCGAGCCGCCGCAACCTGCCGTGGCGCGGGCTCTGGCGGCGCCTGCGGCGCGCGCTCAAGCTCGAGGCGGACTTGCCGCCGGACGACGCCAGTGGGGACTCGGCATGAGCGGCCGCTGCGACCTCGTCGCCTACGCGCACGTCATGAAGACCGGCGGACAGACGATGAGCGACATCCTGCGCCAGTCGTTTCCGGGACGGCACTGCGACATCCAGGCCAACGGCGTCGCGACCGCCGACGACCTGCGGTTCGCGCGCCGGTTCTATCCAGGGCTGCGCAGCGTGGCTGGCCACGGGGTCGTGCCGCTCGGCAATTTCGCCGAGGCCTGCGACTCGATCCGCTACTTCATGTTCCTGCGCGACCCGGTCGAGCGCTGCGTGTCGCACTACCAGTACCGGCGCAACAAGGACGAGCGCTCGGACTTCGAGCCGTGGCTCGCGCGCTACGCCAACTACCAGTCGCGCTTCCTCTGCCGCGCGCACGGCATGGGCGAGGCCTGGCCGGAGGTGGCCGACGGTGACCGCGCCATCGAGGTGCTCGAGCGCCACGTCGGCTTCGTCGGGCTGCAGGAGCGGTTCGACGAGTCCCTCGTGCTGCTCGCGCGCTGGGTCGGCGATCCGGACTTCGACGTCGCCTACCGGTCGCGCAACGTGGCGTCCTCGAGCGCGATCCGCCGTCAGCTGCTCGGTGATCCGCGCACCGTGGAGATGATCCGCGCGCATCACGTCGAGGACGAGAAGGTCTACCGCCACGTGCGCGACCACCTCTACCCGCGGCAAGTGGCGCAGTACGGGGCGACGCTCGCCGACGACGTGGCGGCGCTCAAGGCCCGGCTGCCGGCGCCGCAGCGCAGGGTCGTCGCGCGCTCGCTGGCCGCGGTGCGGCGCGGCGTGTTCTACAAGCCGTTCGCGCGCACGCTGCGCGCGCCGCGCAGGCGTCGACGATGAGCGGGCCAGT
>DAOMFD010000205.1:0-3433 GCA_035429605.1 Steroidobacteraceae bacterium
GCTGTTGCGTGCGCAGTCGTTCATTGCGATGCCGCGATACGCATTGCAGTTGAGATACAGGCCGGGCACCTGGCCGACCCGCGCGAACAACGCGTCGATGCTCGCGACGTGCCCCGGCGCATAGCTCGGGATGCCGCGGTCCCAGCGCTTCACGAAGGTCACGTCGGGATCCTGGTCGAGGCCCATCGTCGCCTTGATGCCGCGCCGCGCGGTCGCGACGAGCCCGGCGTCGTCCTGGTCGACGAGTTCCGGATTGCGCTGCCCGCCGATCATGGCGCGGATGCTCTTGGCGCCGGCCGGGGCGCGATCCGGGAAGATGCTGCTGTCCCACAGCACGCCGAGGATCGGTTGCTTCGACGAGGTCGTGGTGAGCAACCCGAACCCGTCGAGCGGGTCCTTGAGCGAGCGATAACCGAATCCCACGACCGCGATCGGCGAATACTGTATGTCCGCGAGGCGGCGCGAGATGTCGGCATCGAGCGGCCGCAGCATCTCCGCGGCGGCAAACGACGTGGCGCAGATCACGACGCGGTCAACCGCAGTCACGCCGCCGGATGAATGGATCTCGTAAGCGTTGCCTCGACGCTCCACCGCGCGCACGGGTTCGCCGTAGTGCCACTCGGCCCGGATGGCGCTCTCGAGGTGGCGGATCAGCGTGCTGATGCCACCCTTGGTGCTGGTGAGCACGCCCCCCGGCCCGGCCTCCTTCTTGCGCTTGGCGAGCATGCCCCGGAACAGGCCCCCGTGGTCGCGCTCGAGCGCCACGATCAGCGGGAATGCAGCCTTGACCGAGATTCGGTCGGGCGTCGAACCATAGATGCCCGCCGACAGCGCATCCAGGAACACGCTGGTGAAGCCCGGGCCGAGGCGCCGGTTGCCGAACTCCCGCAGCGACTCGTCCGCGCCGTCGCGGCGCGGCGGCACGAAGAACTCGCCCAGCATCCTGAGCTTCTGCGGCAGCGTCATCAGCTTCGACGTGGCGAAGAGCTGCGCGGACTCCGGCATGCGATACAGGCCGTTGGTGTAGATGTAGCGCTTGCGCGCGAGGTCGGAACTCGGCAGCAGCAGGTCCGACGCGCCGGCGTCGTTCACGAGCTGCAGGCAGTCGGGCTTGTTGGTCAGGAAGCCGTTGCCGCCCGCCTCGAAGCGGAATCCCTGCACGTCGACGGTGCATAGTGCCCCGCCACCCTGCGCATCGGACTCGAAGATGGCGAGCTCCGCCTGCGGCAGCAGCCGCTGCAGGTAAAAGGCCGTCGCCAGCCCGCTCAATCCCGCTCCAACGATGCCGATGCGCATGATGTGTCCTTTGCCTTCGATCCACCCCGCCCCGGGGGACCGCATTGTCCCGCCCGACGCCGGGCGCCGGCAGTCCGTGTAGACCGAGGCAAGCTTACGGAATGCCGGAGGAACTCCGCCACGCCTGGGCCCGCCGGCCCGCCGCCGGCGAATTCGGCTAGGATTGCGCGGCCATGAATCCCGTCCCGCCGGTCACCCGCGCCCTGCTCATCGCCAACATCGTCATCTTCGGCCTGCAGGCCGTGACCGGCGACCTGCTGGTCATCCCGTTCGCGCTGTGGCCGGCGGCGACCGCGCAGTACCCGAACGCGCCGTCGTTCGAGATCTGGCAGCTGCTCACCTACGGCTTCCTGCACGGCAGCCTGACGCACCTGTTCTTCAACATGTTCGCGCTGTGGATGTTCGGCGGCGAGGTGGAACGGCTGCTCGGGCGCGCGCATTTCCTCGAGTACTACCTGGTGTGCGTGATCGGCGCGGCCGTCGCACAGCTCGTCGTCATGGGAAACATGAACATGCCGCCGATGCCGACCGTGGGAGCGTCGGGCGGCGTGTTCGGGCTGCTGCTCGCGTTCGGCATGGCGTGGCCGCACCGGCGCATCATGCTGCTGTTCCCGCCGATCCCGATGCCGGCGTGGCTGTTCGTCACGCTCTACGGCGCGCTCGAACTCTACCTCGGTGTGACGGGATCCGCCGTCGGCGTCGCGCACTTCGCGCACCTCGGCGGCATGGCCGCGGGCTACGCGCTGCTCACCTACTGGAGAAGCCGGGCCCGCCGCTAGCCCGGGCTCGCGGCACCACGCCAGCCGTCCTCGAACTCGCGCCGCAGGTCCTGCTCGCGCTCGATGTAGCGCGGCGAGAAGTGGAACGGGATCGCCACGCGCACCCCCGCAGCGCGCGCCAGTTCTCCGGCCTGCCGCGCCGTCAGGTGCAGCTTGCGGGCGGCGTGATCGCCGTCCGCGTCCAGGAAGACCGCCTCGATGTACAGCGTGTCCGCGCCGGACGCGAATTCGACGATGCCCCGCGCATTGGCGTCGGTCCAGGCGACGTCGGTCACGTAGCAGACCGTCTGCCCGGGCACCAGTTCGAGCACCCTGGCGCGCAACTCGCCCACCGTGTAGCTGCGTTCCCGCGCGCCACCGCGGTCCCGCCAGCGCACGACGATCGGCGTCTCGGCGGGCGCGTTCTCGCGCACCAGCCTGCGCAGTTCGGTGAGCCACGGGCCCGTCGGGAGGCCGAGTTCCTCGAGGCGGCTCTTCCAGACGTTGATGTGCATGCCCTCCTCGAACCGGAACGCGAGGCTCGGAATCCCGTGGTCGAGGAACCGGCAGCGCACCCGGAAGAACGGGTCGTCGAGCAGCAGCCCCGCATCGGCCCGGGTCGGCTCGAGGTCCTTGCGGCGGAATCGGTCGCGGCTGCCGAACCGTGCATGGTCGACCCGACCCTCGGGCGCGATCTCGCTCACCAGGATCCCGAACTCCGACTCGTAGTTGTCCACCAGGTTCCAGGTGTAGGCGGACAGCTTGTGCCCGACCTGCTCGATGAAGCCCGGCGGCCCGTACAGGTGCACGCCCGTGTCGCGGCCGAGGCAGACGCGCAGCAGCCGGTCGAAACCGGCGAAGTGGTCCATGTGTGCGTGCGAGACGAACACGTCGGTCACGCGCAGCATCTTGCGCGTCGGCAGCGCCCCGAGGTCCCCGAGGTCGAACAGCAGGGCACGGCGCTGGAATTTGAGGTCTACGAGCAGGCCCGGGTCGCCGAAAGGCCCGTTGACGAGGTCGGCCTGGAAGATGGGACGCATGCTGGACCGTGCGCAACCGCCGCCGGGCAGTTAGGATTCATTCTCGTCTCGAGACCAGCCCGGGGACAAGCCTATGGCAAGCAAGCGCATCCGTGTCAGCAAGACCGCAGCCGAAGACGCCATTCGCACGCTGCTGCGCTGGGCCGGCGAGGACCCCTCGCGCGAAGGGCTGCGGGACACGCCGGGCCGGGTCGTCGAAGCCTACCGGGACTGGTTCTCCGGCTATGCCGTGGATCCCCGCGCGTACCTGCGGCGCACATTCGAGGAAATGGCCGGCTACGACGAGATGGTCGTGCTGCGCGACATCGAGTTCGAGTCGCACTGCGAGCACCACATGGC
>DAOMFD010000206.1:0-3428 GCA_035429605.1 Steroidobacteraceae bacterium
TTCGTCGAGAAGGGCGTTCAGGGTACGGCCATCGAGGACATCTGCACCGCATCCGGCGCGAGCGTCGGCAGCCTCTATCACCTGTTCGACGGCAAGAACAGCGTCGCTGCCGCCGTGTATCTCGACGCGCTGGAGGATTTCCAGGCAGCAGTCGCGGGGAGCGTTGCCGCCGACATGGGCGCACGTGAAGGCGTCCTCGCGATCGTCGCGGCACACATCCGCTGGGTCGAGGAGAACGCGGCTCGCGCGCGATTCCTGCAGCAGGCGCGACACGGAGAGGTCATCGCAGCACGCGCGGCGGACATTGCCGAGGCGAATCGCAGATTTGGCCGGGTGCTCGCGGCCTGGATGGCGCCGCAGGTGGCCGCAGGACGACTGCGCGCGCTGCCGCTGGACCTGTTCATCGCGCTGCTGCTTGGACCCGCGCAGGAATACGTGCGCGGCCGGATGTCGGGCCGCGACAGCACCGCATCCGACGATGCAATACACGAGCTCGGCGCTGCAGCGTGGCGCTCCGTCGGTCGCGACATACCGGAATCCGTATCGAGGTGAGGCGGCCATGAACGCGCTGCACCGCACGTACACGAGCGCACCGTCTGCGCTGGCGTACATGCTGCAGGCATTCCGGCCGTCCCCGGGGTGGCGCAGCGAACGCGGCTGCCCGGACATGCGGCTCACCTGGCGCAACTACCGCGTCGACCCCGCCGCCGCCGCTCAGCTGGCCGCCATCTGCGGGCTCGACGGCGCGAGCGCTTCCACGCGCGGCGCGATCCTGTTCCCGCAGGTGACCGGCTTCCGCCTCATCATGGCCATGCTGACACACGCATCCTGGCCGCTTCCCATCTGGAACGCACTGCAGGTCCGAAACCGCATCACGCTGCACGGTCCGCTGCGAGCGGACGAGCAGTACGCACTCGAAGTGCGTCCCTCCGGCTGGCGCGTCCTTGCCAAAGGCCTGGAAATCGACCTGCACACGATCCTCATGCACGAAGGCCAGCTGCGCTGGGAGAGCGTGGTGACCTTCTACTATCGCGGCCGCTACGGCGATGCCACCGAAAGCGGTGACAGCAGGAGTGCGCCGGCGAATTCGCCTGCCGTCGACATGGAAAACCCGAGTGCCGAGATCGTGCGCTGGAAGGTCGGCGATGGTCACCGTCGCGCCTTCGCAAAGCTCACGGGTGACTACAACGGGCTGCACCAGTGGGACGCATATGCGCGTCGCATGGGATTCCCGGCAGCGTTTCCACACCCGCAGCGCGTGGTCGGGCAGGCCCTCGTGCACCTGCCCGAAGCGGACCACGCGCCACTGACGCTCGACCTCTGGATCAAGGGACCGGTGTTCTTCGGCTGCGGTCTCCTGCTGCGCCACTGGCCCGCGACCGGCGGGGCCGCCCGCACCTTTGCGGTGTGGCTGCAAGGCGAGTCCCGCCCGGCGCTGGTCGGCACGCTGGGGGGACCGACCCCTGCACAGGTGCACGGCGCCGGCTGATCCAGGGCCCAACTCGCAGCGAGGGCCGCGGGTCGTTCCGCTAAACTTCAGCTCCTCGCGAGCGCCGCGGATCCATCCTCTAAACTGCGACCTATGGCAACCAAGCGACCCTCGCTGGGTCGGGGCCTCGAGGCCCTGCTCGGCAAACCGGCGACGAGTCATGAACCCGATGGCTCGGCTCCCGCCGCCCCCCGCGACGAGGAACTGGCGCGCATCCCGGTGGACCTCCTGCAGCGTGGCCGATACCAGCCGCGACTCGACATGCGGCCCGAGAGCCTGCAGGAACTCGCCGACTCGATCCGCGCCCAGGGCGTCGTGCAGCCGATCGTGATCCGTCCGCTCGCCGTGCAGCGCGCGGGCGAGGAGCAGCGCTACGAGATCATCGCCGGCGAGCGGCGCTGGCGGGCGGCGCAGATGGCCGGCCTGCACGACGTGCCCGCCGTCATCCGCCGCGTGCCCGACGAGGCGGCGGTCGCGATGTCGCTCATCGAGAACATCCAGCGTGAGAACCTCAACCCACTGGAGGAGGCCCGGGCACTCGATCGGCTGATCCGCGAATTCGAGATGACGCACCAGACGGCCGCCGACGCGGTCGGCCGTTCGCGAGCCGCCGTGAGCAATCTCCTGCGCCTGCTCGAGCTCGCCGAGGAAGTGAAGTCGCTGGTCGAGCAGCGGCAGCTCGAGATGGGTCACGCGCGCGCCCTGCTCGGCCTCACCGCGCCGCGGCAGCAGGCGGAGGTCGCGGCACTGGTGGCCCGCAAGGGCCTGTCGGTGCGCGAGACCGAGGCCCTCGTCCGCCGGATGCTGACGCGCAAGGACGACGAGGCCGAGCACGAGGCGCCGCGCCGCGACCCGAACATCGATCGCCTCGAGCGCGAGCTCACGGGCAAGCTTGGCGCGAAGGTCCACCTCCAGCACGGCGCGCGCGGCCGCGGCAAGCTGGTCATCAACTACAACAGCCTCGACGAGCTCGACGGCATCCTCGAGCACATCCAGTAGCGCAGCACCCGGCGCAGCCAGGGTTGCTGGCGATAATTAAAGGCTCATTTATAGAGCAGCGTAAGCACGCCGTCAGGAAGCTTCAACAGTCTGTCTTTGTTAGTGAATATTTGAATATCTGGAATCGTGTCGTGCCGGAGTCTTCACCGGGTGCGACCGGTCAATGACACCGCTGCTAACGAAGGGGGAGGCACGTCGATCGCGCCCGTTTCGAGTCGATCATCGCGGCGTAGAACGAGACTCCGCAAGAACGCAATCCTCGGTATTCCGCAGCCCTGTGTTTCATTGAAGCACTGCAAAAAGACCAGATATAATTTCGGGCCTTCCGGAGGCCACGTCATGCGGCGTGGCCACCCCGGGTAACGGTAAGAACGCCACCCGTGGCCGGAGCGCCCGGCACATGACGTGGCTTTTTTGTTGCCCGGTGATTTGTGAGTGAGGCCTTGAGCAACCAGGACGTCCAGAAGGGTCGGCGCCAGGCGCTGGCCGTCGTGATGGGCCAGGTCGCGCTCGGGGCGATCGTTGCGATCGCCTGCCTCGCCGGCTGGGGCACCCGTGCAGCGCTGTCCGCGCTCGCAGGTGCGGGGATCGGCATCGCGGCGACCGCCTTGATGGCGTTCGCGATGCTGCGGCACGGCGCGGGGGCAAGCGTGGGGCGGGTCGCCTTGAGTTTCTTCTCGGGCTGGCTCGTGAAGGTGGGATTCACCGTCGCCGCGCTGGTGGTCGCTTTCCGGTCGCCGGGGGTCCAGGCGGCGCCGCTGATCGCGGCCTACGCCGCGACCTTCGCCGGGTACTGGTTCGGGGCCGCCCGCTGGGGCGGGCGGCAAGAAGAACGGACGGTCGGAGTGACGGAATAAATGGCCGGCGAAGCTTCCTTCAGCAGCACGGAATACATCACCCACCACCTGACCCACGAGACGGTCGGCAGCGGCTTCTGGGC
>DAOMFD010000207.1:0-3410 GCA_035429605.1 Steroidobacteraceae bacterium
GCGACTGCCGCAAGGCGCACCCGGAGTGCTACATCAAGTTGAACGCGTTCGACTCGACGCGTGGCTTCGAGACGGTACGCATGTCGTTCATGGTCCACCGGCCCAAGGTCGAGGCCCGCTACCGGCTGCGTCGCGAAGAGGGTGCCGGCCGCCTCGTTCACTACACGCTCGAGCGGGCGTGAGGAGCACGGGGCAGCCGCCTGCTTCCCGGAGTCCATGACATGAGCACGGACGCCACCGGCCGGACCTTCGATCTCCGGGCGCTGCTCGCCGAGTCCGGCGTCGGCGCCGTGCTCGACGAGCTCGATCGCGAACTCGTGGGGCTCGCGCCGGTGAAGCTGCGCATCCGCGAGATCGCCTCGCTGCTGGTGGTGGACAAGGCGCGCGCCGAACTCGGTGTGGCGGGCGCGAAGCCCTCGCTGCACATGTGCTTCACCGGCAACCCCGGGACCGGCAAGACGACCGTGGCCACCCGCATGGCGACGATCCTGCATCGCCTCGGCCACGTGCGTAAGGGGCACCTCGTGGCGGTCACCCGCGACGACCTCGTCGGCCAGTACATCGGACACACGGCGCCGAAGACCAAGGAAGTGCTGAAGCGCGCCATGGGCGGCGTGCTGTTCATCGACGAGGCGTACTACCTCTACCGGCCCGAGAACGA
This sequence comes from Steroidobacteraceae bacterium, assembly GCA_035429605.1. Lineage (GTDB taxonomy): Bacteria > Pseudomonadota > Gammaproteobacteria > Steroidobacterales > Steroidobacteraceae > RPQJ01. The sequence continues at coordinate 662 of DAOMFD010000207.1, forward strand.
GCGCGACTACGGCCAGGAGGCGATCGAGATCCTGATGCAGGTGATGGAGAACCAGCGCGAGGACCTGGTCGTGATCCTCGCCGGCTACAAGGGCCGCATGGACACGTTCTTCCAGTCGAACCCGGGCCTCGCGTCGCGCGTCGCGCACCACATCGACTTTCCGGACTACAGCGTCGAGGAGCTGGAGGCGATCGCGGAAAAGATGGTGACCGCACTCGGACTGCGCCTCTCGCCGGCCGCGCTCCAGGCGCTGTCGGAATACCTCGCGCTGCGCCGCAATCAGCCGAATTTCGCGAATGCCCGTTCCCTGCGCAATGCACTGGACCGCGCGCGGCTGCGCCAGGCGCGGCGCCTGCTCGAGGCCGGCAGCGTGGATGCGCCGATGCTCACCACGATCGAGGCGGAAGACATCCGCGCGAGCCGAGTTTTCGACGCGGCCCGCAGCGGGACGAAAGCCGAGGAGGCCGCATGCTGAACCCGGGCTATACGACGATCTCGAAATTCCTGATCCAGCAGGTGCCGGACGGCCCGCACGGGCGCGAACTGGCGGCATTGCTCGTGGACGTCGCTGCCGTGGTGAAGGCGATCTCCGCGGCGGTCGGCAAGGGCCCGCTCGTGGGGCTCGCCAGCCTCGCCGGATCCGAGAACGCGCAGGGCGAGTCGCAGAAGAAGCTCGACCTGCTCGCCGACGAGCTGTTCGCGCGCGGCGTCGAGTGGAGCGGCCTGGTCGGTGCGATCGCCTCCGAGGAACGGGACGACGTGCACTTCGTCGAGGGCAACGGCAGGCTTGCACTCGTGTTCGACCCGCTCGACGGTTCGGCCAACCTCGACATCAACCTGCCGGTCGGGTCGATCTTCTCGGTGCTCGCGCTGCCCGAGGGCACGCGCGATCCAGCGGCAGTCCTGCAACCGGGAGCGAGGCAGCTGGCTGCTGGCTACGCCATCTACGGGCCGTCCACGCAGGTCGTGCTCACCGTCGGCCGCGGCACGCACGGATTCACGCTCGACCGGGAGATCGGCAACTTCGTGCTGACGCACCCCGACATCCGCATCCCGGAGGAGGGGTCGGACTACCTCATCAACGCGTCGAACCGCCGCTTCTGGGAGCCCCCGGTCGCGCGCTACGTGGACGAGTGCAAGGCCGGCCGCGAGGGCCCGCGCGGGCGCGACTTCAACACGCGCTGGGTCGCCTCGATGGTCGCTGACGTGCACCGCGTGCTGCTGCGCGGCGGCATCTACCTCTATCCGCGTGACCAGAAGGAGGCGAACCGCGAGGGACGCCTGCGCCTGCTCTACGAGGCGAACCCCATGGCCATGATCGTCGAGCAGGCGGGCGGCATGGCGTCCACCGGGCGAGGCCGGATCCTCGACGTGACACCGCAGCGCATCCACCAGCGAGTGCCGGTGATCCTCGGCTCGCGCGCGGAGGTCACGCGCGTCGAGCGCTACCACGCCGAGTTCGACCGGGGCGAGGACAAGCCCTACAGCTCGCCGTTGTTCGGCGAGCGTTCCCTGTTCAGGAGCGGCTGAGCGCCGCGCCCGGAGTATCGCCATGTCCGCAAGGCACCCCATCATCGCCGTGACCGGTTCCTCCGGAGCGGGAACCACCACCGTCAAGACGACCTTCGAGTGGATATTCCGCCGCGAGAAGATCGATGCCGCGATCGTCGAGGGCGACGCGTTCCACCGCTACGACCGCGCCGAGATGCGCCAGAAGATGAAGGACGCGGAGGCCCAGGGCAACAAGAACTTCAGCCACTTCGGCCCGGAGGCGAACGTCTTCGGCGAGCTCGAGGCGCTGTTCCGCAGCTACTCGCTCTCCGGCAAGGGCCGCTCGCGCACCTACATCCACGACGCCGACGAGGCCGCGAAATACGGCGGCCAGCCCGGCACCTTCACGCCCTGGCAGGACGTCGGCGAAGGCTCGGACCTGCTGTTCTACGAAGGGCTGCACGGCGCGGTGAAGACCGACGAGAACGACGTCGCGAGGTACCCCGACGTGCTGATCGGCGTGGCGCCGAGCATCAACCTCGAGTGGATCCAGAAGCTGCACCGGGACCGTCGCACGCGCGGCTACTCGACCGAGGCGGTGGTCGACACGATCCTGCGCCGCATGCCCGACTACGTGAACTACATCGTCCCGCAGTTCTCGCGCACGCACATCAATTTCCAGCGCGTGCCGACCGTCGACACCTCCAACCCGTTCATCGCGCAGGACATCCCGACGGCGGACGAGAGCTTCCTGATCATCCGCTTCGCGAATCCGCGCGGCATCGACTTTCCGTACCTGCTGTCGATGATCCACGACTCGTTCATGTCGCGCCCGAACACCATCGTCGTGCCCGGCGGCAAGCTGCCGCTCGCGATGCAGACCATCCTGACGCCGCTGATCCTGCGGCTGATGGACACCAAGAAGCGCGCGTATTGAAATAGGGGACATTCCCCTTTTTCCGGACGGAAAAACGGGGAATGTCCCCTATTTCCCCTATTCCCTTCCGCGGGGCCTCGGCCTGTAATGGCCCGGTGGACACGACACCACGCGGACTGACCACGGCAGAGGCGCGCGCCCGGCTCGCACGTCACGGGCCGAACGTGCTGCCGTCGGCGCCGCCACCGAGCCGGTTCGCGATCGCGCTCCGGCAGTTCAAGAGCCCGCTCATCTACGTGCTGCTCGCCGCCGCCGTCGTGGCGATGGCGCTGGGCGACTGGGGCGACGCCGCGTTCATCGGCATCGTGCTCGCCGTGAACT
>DAOMFD010000208.1:0-3392 GCA_035429605.1 Steroidobacteraceae bacterium
CCGAGATCATGGGGCCGATCGAGCAGGTGGCCGCGAAGGTATTCCCGGGCGTGCCGGTGCTGCCGCTGTTCCAGGCCGGCGCGACGGACGGGCAGTTCCTCGGCGCGGCCGGCATCCCGACGTACGGCATCGGCGTGCTGTTCTTCGATCCGGACCTCGGTGGGATCCACGGCTTGAACGAGCGCATCCGCGTGCAGTCGCTCTACGACGGGCGCGACTTCCTCTACGAGCTGGTGCGGGTCTACTCCGCGCAGTAGGAATCGGGGACATTCCCCTGATTTTCCCCGGGGACGCGGCCGGTGCCCGTCCCGCGGAAAACAGGAGAATGTCCCCAATTCTTATGGCAGGTCGGTCTTGCCCATCAGGTAGCGATCGCACTCGCGGGCCGCGCCGCGGCCCTCGTTGATCGCCCACACGACCAGGCTCTGGCCGCGCCGGCAATCACCGGCGGCGAAGACGCCCTTGAGACTCGTCGCGTACCTGCCGTGCTCGGCCTTGATGTTGCTGCGGGCGTCGCACTCGACGTCCAGGTCCTTGAGCAGCGACTGCTCGGGGCCGAGGAACCCCATCGCGATCAAGGCGAGCTGCGCGGGGAGCCTCTTTTCAGTTCCGGGGACCTCCGCTGGGACGAACTGCCCCTGGTCGTTGCGCTCCCACTTCACCTGCACCGTGACGAGTTCCCTGAGTTGGCCCTTCGCATCCCCGACGAACTTCTTCACCGTGGTGAGGTACACGCGCGGGTCGTCGCCGAACTTCGCCTCGGCCTCTTCCTGCCCGTAGTCCAGCTTGTACAGCTTCGGCCACTCCGGCCACGGATTGTCCGCGGCCCGCTCGAGCGGCGGACGCGGCAGGATCTCGATCTGGACGAGGCTGCGGCAGCCCTGCCGCAGCGCGGTGCCGACGCAGTCGGTGCCGGTGTCGCCGCCGCCGATCACCACGACGTCCTTGCCGCGCGCGTGGATCGGGCTCGAGTCCGGACCGCGACCCAGCAGCGACTTGGTGCTGGCGGTGAGGTACTCCATCGCGTAATGCACGCCCGCGAGACCGCGCCCTTCGACGGGCAGGTCGCGCGGCTGCGTGGCCCCCGTGCAGATCACCGTCGCGTCGAAATCGCGGAGCAGCAGCTGCGCCTCGACGTTTTCACCGACACTCGCATTGCACAGGAAGCGGACGCCTTCCTGCTCGAGCAGCGCGATGCGGCGCTCGACGACCTCGCGCTTGTCGAGCTTCATGTTCGGGATGCCGTACATGAGCAAACCGCCCGGCCGGTCCTCGCGCTCGAGCACGGTTACCTCGTGGCCGGCGCGATTCAGCTGCGCGGCCGCCGCGAGCCCCGCCGGCCCCGACCCGATGACCGCCACCTTCTTGCCCGTGCGCAGCTTCGGCACTTCGGGCAGGACCCAGCCCTCGTCCCAGCCGCGATCGATGATCTCCGCCTCGATGCTCTTGATCGTGACGGGCGGATCGCTGATGCCGAGCACGCACGAGCCCTCGCAGGGCGCAGGGCACACGCGTCCAGTGAATTCCGGGAAGTTGTTCGTCATGTGCAGGCGGTCGAGCGCCTCGCGCCACAGGCCTCGATAGACGAGGTCGTTCCACTCCGGGATCACGTTGTTGATGGGGCAGCCGGAGGCCATGCCGCTCACGAGCTTGCCCGTGTGGCAGAACGGCACGCCGCAGTCCATGCATCGCGCGCCCTGGTTGCGCAGCCGCCGCTCCTCGAGGTGGGGGTGGAACTCGTTCCAGTCCGCGACGCGCGTCAGCGGCGCGCGATCGACCGGCAGCTCGCGGAGGTACTCGATGAATCCCGTGGGCTTGCCCATGGCTCAGTTACCGCCGACCCGCGACAGGTCGCGGGCGTTTTCTTCGAAGGCCACCATGATCGCTTCCTCACCTGCGAGTCCCTGGTCCTCGGCCCGGGCGATCGCGCCGAGCATGCGCTTGTAGTCGCGCGGAATGACCTTGACGAATTTCGGCAGGAAATCGTCCCAGGCGTCGAGCACCTGGCGCGCCCGCTCGCTGGAAGTGTGCTGCAGGTGACGTTCGACCAGGCGGCGCACCTCGGTCGCCTCCGCCGCTTGCTCCAGCTTCTCGAGATCCACCATCTGGCCGTTGACCCGGCCCGGGAAGTCGCCGCGCTCGTCGAGCACGTAGGCGATGCCGCCCGACATGCCGGCCGCGAAGTTGCGGCCCGTGGACCCGAGCACCACGACGCGTCCACCCGTCATGTATTCGCAACCGTGGTCGCCCACGGCCTCGACGACCGCGTTCACGCCGCTGTTGCGCACGCAGAAGCGCTCGCCCGCCATGCCGCGGATGTACGCCTCGCCGCTCGTGGCGCCGTAGAGCGCGACATTGCCGACGATGATGTTGTCCTCGGCCGCGAACGTGGACTCACGCGGCGGGAACACCGAGATCTTGCCGCCCGACAGGCCCTTGCCGACGTAGTCGTTGGCATCCCCCTCGAGCGAGAGCGACATGCCCGGCGGGATGAACGCGCCGAAGCTCTGCCCGGCCGACCCGCGGAAGTGCAGGCGCACCGTGTCCTCCGGCAGGCCCTTCGCGCCGTGCCTGAGCGTGATCTCGCTGCCGGTGATCGTGCCGACCACGCGATTGACGTTGCGGATCGGAAGGTCCGCGACCACGTCCTCGCCGCGCTCGATCGCGGGACGGCACAGGTCGAGCAGGACGGTGAGGTCCAGCGACTTGTCGAGGCCGTGATCCTGCTCGTCCTGGCAGTACCGGCCCCAGTCCGGGTCCACCTCGGGCGAGTAGAGGAGGTTGGTGAAGTCGAGGCCCTTCGCCTTCCAGTGCGCGATCGCGCGGCGCGGCTCGAGCTTGTCGACGCGCCCGACCATGTCCTCGAGCGTGCGGAAGCCGAGCTGCGCCATGATCTCGCGCAGTTCCTCGGCGATGAAGCGCATGAAGTTGACGACGTGCTCGGGCTTGCCCTTGAACTTCTCGCGCAGCTTCGGGTCCTGCGTCGCCACGCCCACCGGGCAGGTGTTCAGGTGGCAGACGCGCATCATGATGCAGCCGGTGCTGACGAGCGGCGCCGTGGCGAAGCCGAATTCCTCGGCGCCGAGCAGCGCGGCGATCGCCACGTCGCGACCCGTCTTGAGCTGGCCGTCCGTCTCCACGGCGATGCGGCTGCGCAGGTTGTTGAGCACCAGCGTCTGGTGCGTCTCGGCGAGCCCCAGCTCCCAGGGCAGGCCCGCGTGCGTGATCGACGTCTGCGGCGAGGCGCCGGTGCCGCCGTCGTAGCCGCTCACCAGCACCACGTCCGCGTGCGCCTTGGCCACGCCGGCCGCGACGGTGCCCACGCCCACTTCGGCCACGAGCTTCACGCTCACGCGTGCGCGCCGGTTCGCGTTCTTCAGGTCGTGGATCAG
>DAOMFD010000209.1:0-3389 GCA_035429605.1 Steroidobacteraceae bacterium
GTAGGGCTTGCCCCAGGCCGACAACGGCGTGATCTTGTACTGCGCCTGCAGCGCGTTGACCGCCTTGTAGTCGGCTTCGGTGCCGTCGGCATAGGTACGGCCGAGGATCACCATGTAGCGGGTCGCCGCCGCGATGTGCGTCATGCCCTTCGGCACTTCGCCCTTCCAGCCCGGGCCGGTGATCAGGTAGTTCGCCGCCTTGCCGTCGCCCGTGCGGCTGCCGGGGCTGGCGAAGATCGTCATCCACAGGTCGACCATCGGGAACAGGTGGAAGCGGTTGCCCATGTCCGGATGACTGAAGACCTGCGGTTCCTTCAGGTCGAGCCAGGCGAGCGAGTACAGCGTATCCGCGTTCGGCGCGGAAACGCCGCGATAGTCCCCCGGCGGATAGCGCGGGACGTTCGCGAACTGGTTCATCGGCGCCTGCAGCATGCCGGCCGTGGCCACGTTCGACATCTGGATGCGCGTGACGTCGGTCGTGATGAGCGAGTAGCCGTAGACGTAGGCATCGGTGGCGATGCTGGTCGCTTCCTGAACCGAGACCCCGCCGGCGGCATGGGCCGCGCCGGCGGCGCCGACGATCATGCCGGCCGCGCCGAGCGCCAGGCCGATCACACGGTGAATGCTTGGTTTCATGTCCGGTTACGCTCCAAGGTGTTGGGGATGACTGCGCGGGGCCCGCGGCCGCCGCACCGACGGTGCGGGCTCACGGTCGCCGCACGCTTCGGTACCCGGATTGTCATCGAATGGCTGCGGGAGTCACCTCGTAGGACTACGAGGTCGGGGGGCGCAACTCGGGATCAAGATCGGGGCTGGGGTCGGGGGCTGGAGCCGGGCCCTGGCCGCCGGTCAGTGCCCGACGATGCCCAACCGCACGGCCAGCTGGATCAGCTCGGCGTTGCTCTCGACGCCGAGCGACTGCATGGCCTGGTACTTGTGGTACTCGACCGTCCGGTGCGAGATGTCGAGCAGCCGCGCGATCTCCTTGGCCGACCGCCCGTCGACCAGCAGTTGCAGGATCTCGCGCTGGCGCGGGGTCAGCCCCGACGCCGGGTCGCGCTCGGGCCGCGCACCGCCGAGCACCTCGGCCGCGAGCTCGGCGCTCACGAAGACCCCGCCCTGCGCGACGACCTCGAGTGCCTGCAGCAGTTCCTGCGTCGCCTCGTGCTTCAGCACGTAACCGGCGGCGCCCGCTTCGAGCGCGCGACGGGCGTACGCGGGTTCCGCGTGCATGGTCAGGAAGATCACCGGCGTCTCGATACCTTCGCGCCGCATCGCCTCGAGCGCCTCGATGCCGTTCAACCCCGGCATCGAGATGTCGGCGACGATGAAATCCGCGTCGGCCCCGCGCGCCAGCTCGAGCAGCGCACGACCGTCGGACGCACGAGCGGTGATCTCGTAGCGGTCCGCGAGCAGAGCCTCGAGTCCGGCAATCACGATCCGGTGGTCGTCGGCCACCAGCACGCGCGGTCGCTTGCTCATGTCGCCGGCCCCGAGGGCACCCAGGCGGTCACCCGCGTGCCCTTGCCGCGCCGGCTCTCCAGCTTATAGCGGCCGCCGAGCAGCATCACGCGCTCGCGCATGCTGGCGAGCCCGAGCGACGCGCGCTCCCGCGGTGCCGTGGGCTCGAAGCCGACACCGTCATCGACGATGCCGAGCCCGGCGCCGCCGCCTTCTGGCCAGACCCGCACCTCGATCCGCCTGGCCCCGGCGTGGCGCGCCGCATTGCTGAGCGCCTCCTGGGCTACGCGGAACAGGCACAGCGCCGCCGGGCCGCGTATCGCCTCGATGCCTGGTTCGGCACCGAATTCCACCTTGACCTCGCCGCGGCCCGCGAGCCGCGCGCACTCGACGCGCAGCGCCTCCACGAGCCCGAGGTCGTCGATCACCGACGGGTGCAGGCGATACGACATCGCGTGCACTTCACGGCTGAGCCCCGAGAGCTCGCGGCTGATCGCGAGCTCGGCGGCGGTGCGGTCCTGCATGTCCCCATGGCGCGAGAGCGTCGCCGCCTCCATCGAGAGCCCGGCGAGGCGCTGCGTGACGTCGTCGTGCAGTTCGCGGGCGAGTCGCCGGCCCTCGTCCTCGTACGCCGAAATGAGCCGGCCGCCGAGCATCCGCGCCTCGCGCTCGGCGCTGCGCCGGCGTGCGCGCTGGAACAGCAGCCCCGCGATCAGGAGCGCCTGGGCCAGCATCACTGCGAGCGCCGTCACGATCCCGGTGCCGTGCTCGGCCCACAGCGAGGGGGCGCGGTAGCGGACCTCGCTGCCCGGCGGCAGGCGCGACTCGGGGATCCGCCAGCGCTCGAGCGCACGCCAGTCGTAGATCGGCGCCGCCATCGCGATCTTGTGCATGACCGGCGGTGGCCGCTCACGGCTCTCGAGTCGCTCGAGCGCGATATCGGCGGAAATCGCGCCCGAGTCGGCCTCCGGCAGGTACGGCCCGCCGACGGCGCCGCGGCCGATTTCGCTGCCGAATACCGAGTAGATCGGCACGGGCGATTGCTCCAGCAGTTCGTCGAGCGCGGCCAGTCGTTCGAATGGAATGCCGGCGCCGTCCACCATCACGATCCCGTAGATCACCGCGCTGTTCGCGGGCAGCGCCTTGATCCTGCGCTTCATCTCCTCGACCGAGAGGCCGTCGTACCAGTCGAAGCGCACCCGGTCGGCGTACGGGGCACTCGCTTCCTCGAAGACCTTGCGCCAGTAGTGCTCGACCGGCGAGTCGCCGGCCACCAGGGCGATCGTGCCGGTGTCGGGCTGCAGGCGCAGGATGTTGTCGTAGATGCGCGCAGGATCGAGGTACGACGGGATCGCCGCGTCGCCCGGCCGCAGCTGGCTCACCGGCGGCATCACCCGATAGTCGATGCCGGCGAACACGACCGGTACGTCCGGGAACAGCTCATCGCGATGCTGCATCACGAACTTCGCCGCCGCGGCGCCCGTCGTCACGACCAGGGCGATCGGTGGCTCGGAGTAGCGCACGCGCAGGTAGTCGACGAAGGCCTGCTCCTCATGGGCGCTGACGGGGCGGCCGGCGTCGAGCGTCGCTTCGAGGAACACCACGGGACTCTCGGCTCTCGATGCGACGTTGCGCCGGATGGTCGCGGCGATTACGTCGTAGGGAGCGACGTTGCGTCCAAACGAGTGGATGATCAGCACGCGCTGCGCGACGGGTCCCGCGGGCGGCTCGTCCGGCGGCCCGTCCGTTCCGGCCATCGCCAGCCCCGCACACAGCCCGAGCAGGGCCGTCGTGACGATCCGCCAGGGAAGGATCAAGGTTCGGCGCGAACCCGATTGAAGTGGGCGACGCGACGGCTGCGCCGATTGCACAGCCGTCGCGCTGGCCCGCACACTACCTGGCCTGGACGACCGCCGGCGGCGACCACG
>DAOMFD010000210.1:0-3389 GCA_035429605.1 Steroidobacteraceae bacterium
TGCTCGCAGATCGCGACCGACTCGCCGCGGCGCACGGCGCGGGCGAGGTAGGTGTCCACCGTCTGCACCGGCACGCCCGCCATCGGGATCGGCTCGCCTCCGGACTGGCCGCGCGCCGTGAGCGTAATGTCGAGGACGCGTGCCGCCCGCCGCGCGTCGTCGAAGAACAGTTCGTAGAAGTCGCCCATCCGGTAGAACAGCAGCACGTCGGGGTGCTGTGCCTTGATCCGCAGGTACTGCTGCATCACCGGGGTGTGTCCGGCGAGCACCGACTCCGGTACCCGATCCTGATTTTCGTGCTGGGCGCTCAAGGGGTCGCTGCCGGTCGTCTGCTCACGCAATGGAGCACGAGACGGCGCTGCTGGCGGCCGGTCCGTGCGAAGGTCGTGCATCGTAGCGGAGCGGGGCCGCACGCGGCCACCCGATGGTGGTGCACGGGAGGACGCGTATCAGCCGCAGCGGGACAGCCGGCAGCGGCACCGGGCCGCCGCCGGCCGTTGCTTCATTTCTTCTCGACGGGCGCGACCGGACCCGACTGGCCGGCCACGAACGGGTATGTGCCGAACAGCAGCTTGACCGCCTGGGTGAGCGCCTGGCTGCGGTGCTGCTGCATCTCCTTGGTCACCGTCCGCTCGAGGCCGGCCTGGAAGACGACCATGCGCTTCTCACGGTCGACGATGTCCATCACGAGCTCGCCCACCTTGTAGTGGCGGGTCGTCACCTGTGAGCCGCCGTACCCCCATGCTCCGTACGGGGCGCCGTACCAGCCGCCGTAGCCCCAGGTCGGTCCGTAGTACGGGCCGGGCACCGACTGCACGTCCGTCCGGTCCTCGAGCTTGCCCGTGAAATTGACGACCAGGTCGGGTTGCTCGGCAAGCCTGTAACCGCGGGTCTCCATCTCGCGAGCCGCCGCGGCCTCCAGTTCCTGCATCACCAGCGATTTGGCCTGGTCGGTCTGGTCCACGAAACCGAATGTGCGGTACTTGCCGAAGTCCGCGGCCTTGTCGTAATCGGAGCGGACGGAGGGTGTCGAAGTACAGCCAGCGAGCATCGCGCACGCGACGAGCGCCGCGGCTGCAATCCGTGGTCTCGGGTATGACATGGTCCTGTGACTCCGTTACCGGACGAGGGGGATCACCTGCGCCGCCTGCCAGTCGAGCAGGGTATTCAGCTTGTTCTCGATCTGCACGAAACGCAGCACCTTGGTCGCCGGCAGCTTCCCCGACATCTTCTTGGCGTACTTCTTCAGGGTGTCCGTCCGCTCCTCGCGCTGCTCGAAGACTTCCTTGAGGAGGTCCTTTGCCGCCGCGTCGGTCATGCTGTCGTAGTTCGAGGCGTACTTGTTCAGCAGCTCGCTGCCGCGGCTGTAGTGCTGCTTCATCGCCGCCTGGTATTCGTCGTAGATCGGCGTGAAGACGGCGACCTCCTGGTCGGTGAGGTTCATCGCCTTGAGCACGACAGCCCGCTTGTCCGTCTGGATCTGGCTGACGAGCAGCTGCTCCTGGTCGGTCATGTTGCCGCTGGTCTGCGCGATTGCGCCGCCGGCCGCGCAAAGGGCTGCCATCGCCGACAGCGCCAGCAGGGTCTTCTTCATGGTTCAGGGCTCCCTTAGGATGAATGTACCTTCGACCGCCGCGGACACGAGCTGGTTCAGCGCGCGAGCGGGATGACCGTGTACAGGTTGCGCATCGCGAGGTTGTCGATCCGCGACTCGAGCTGTGCGAAGCGCAGCGCCTTCCTGCCCGGCAGCACCTTGCCGATGCGTTCGCAGTACTTGACTCGCAGGTCGGTGCGCTTGCGATCTATGCCGAGACGCTCCTTGAGCATGGCGGCCGCCTGCTCGTCGGTCAGGGTGTCGTACTTGGCCGCGTAATCGTTGATGAGCTGCAGGAAACGGTCGTTTAGTTTCTTGAGGTCCGCCTCGTACTGGTCGTACACGGGCCAGAATGCCTTGCTCTCCGATTCCGTGAGCTTGAGGTTGTCGGCAAACACGCCGCGCTTGTTGGTCTGGATCTGCTTGAGGAGGACCTGCTCGTCGGCGGCGGTACCGGAGGTGTCCTGCGCGACGGAGGCGAGCGGGAACGCGGTGACGACGAATGCGAGCGCCAGGGTGACCAGTTTCATGCGCGACCTGTACGGTTGTGGTAAGGAACGGGCACGGTAGGGCAGGCGCCCCCATGCTGTCCAGAGGCCGCTAGAATCCTGCGAATGGCTTCGCCAAATGATGCCGAAATCCGCCTGGTCGCCGGCCGCGTGGCCGGTCACCTGCTGGGCCGCCGTGAACGACTGTCGGTTGCCGAATCCTGCACCGGGGGCTGGGTGGCCAAGGCCTGCACCGACCTCCCGGGCAGCAGCAACTGGTTCCTCGGTGGCGCGGTCGCATATGCCAACGAACTCAAGGCCGGCGTGCTGGGGGTTGCCAGTGGCACCCTGGAGCGCGACGGTGCCGTCAGCGAGGCCGCAGTGCGCGAAATGGCCGCCGGGGCGCTCGAGCGCTTCGGCAGCGACGTGGCGGTGGCGGTGAGCGGGATCGCCGGACCGGACGGTGGCCTGCCCGGCAAGCCCGTCGGCACCGTGTGGTTCGCCTGGGCGGGGCGCCGCGACGGTCGCGTGCACGTCCGGGCGGCCGTCGAGCACTTTGCCGGCGGTCGTGACGACGTGAGGCGACAGGCCGTGGCACGGGCGCTCGAGGGAGTGCTCGACACGTGACCGACGCTTCGGTCCCGCGCGCGCCGGCTCGGCGTCTGTTTTTCGCTGTCTGGCCCGACGAGCCGGCGCGACTGAGCCTGGCCGAGGCCACGAAGCGCCACGTGGATGCAGGCCAGGGCCGGGCGCAGCGAGCCGACCAATGGCACCTGACCGTGGAGTTCCTCGGCAACGTGCCCGGGGCGCGACTGCCCGACGTGCTCGATGCCGGGGCTGCGGCGAGCGCTCCCGCACGTGCGTTCGACGTTGCTTTTGACCGGATCGAGTACTGGAAGCGGCCGCAGGTGCTGTGCCTGTCGGCCTCATCGATCCCCGGGCCGTTGGCGTCACTGGTGCAGTCATTGCGCTCGGAGCTGGCCCGGCGTGGCTTCGTGCCGGAGGCGCGGCCGTACAAGGCGCACGTGACCCTGGCGCGAAAGGTGCGTCAGGCGTCGCCGGCGGAACTCGTCGATCCATTGCGCTGGGCGGTCGGCGAACTGGCCCTCGTCGAGTCGGTCACCGATCGGTCGGGATCGCGCTACGAGTCGCTTGCGACCTGGCCTCTCGGCGGATGACCGGTCCGCGCCGGGAGCGGGCTCACGCCATGAGCCTGCCCGGTGAGAAATTGCTGATTCGCATGAATTTTTCGCCCGGCGGGGGCGGTGACGCTGTGGAATAATGCGCCCCTTCCCGGATCCCCACGA
>DAOMFD010000211.1:0-3387 GCA_035429605.1 Steroidobacteraceae bacterium
GGCTCTGCGAGTGCGTCTGCCCGCCGCGGATGCCGCCGCCGCAGGGCGTGCGGATGGTCACCGGCGCGAAGAACTCGCCGGCGCTGCGATACCGCAACCGCGCCAGTTCGCTCACGATCTGGTCGTAGGCCGGGTAGATGTAGTCCGCAAATTGCACCTCTGCCACCGGTCTGAGCCCGTTCACGCCCATCCCGATCGCGGCGCCGACGATCGCACCCTCGGCGATCGGCGTGTCGAGCACGCGATGCTCGCCGTACTTGCGCTGCAGGCCGTCGGTGACGCGGAACACGCCGCCGAAGTAGCCGATGTCCTCGCCGAGGACCACGACGTTCGGGTCGCGCGCCAGCATGATGTCCATCGCGGAGTTGAGCGCCTGGATCATGTTCATCTGCGGCATGGCTCAGCCTCCCTGCTCGGCGCGCAGCTGCTCGCGCTGCTTGCGGAGGTGCGCCGGCATCTCCTTGAACACGTCCTCGAACATGAGGTCACGGTTCAGGCGCGGTCCGTCGTTCAGCGTCCCGTACTGCACGGCTTCCTTCCAGCACTCCGTCACGTGCTGCTCGAGTTCCTTCGCGAGCGCGGCATGGCGCACGTCCGACCACTCGCCGAGCGCGATCAGGTGCCCTTTCAGGCGTTCGACCGGGTCGCCGAGCGGCCACTTCTCGTAGTCGTCCTTGGGCCGGTAGCGCGACGGGTCGTCGCTGGTCGAGTGGGCCGCGCCGCGATAGGTGACGTGCTCGATGAGCGTCGGGCCGGCGCCGGTGCGTGCGCGCTCGGCCGCCCACTGGGTCACCGAGTGCACGGCGAGGAAGTCGTTGCCGTCCACGCGCACGCCCGCCATCCCGTAGCCGGGGCCGCGCGCCGCGAAGGAGCGCTGCTCGCCGCCCGCAAATCCCTGGAAGGTCGAGATCGCCCACTGGTTGTTGACGATGTTGAGGATCACCGGGGCCTGGTACACCGACGCGAACAGCATCGCGTGGTGGAAATCCGCCTCGGCGCTCGAACCCTCGCCGATCCACGTCGAGGCGATGTCGTCCTCGCCCTTGATGGCCGACGCCATGGCCCAGCCGACCGCCTGCGGGAACTGGGTCGTGAGATTGCCGGAGATCGAGAAGATGCGGCCCGCGACCCAGTGGTACATCACCGGCAGCTGTCGGCCCTTGCACATGTCGCGCGTGTTCGACAGCAGCTGGCACATCATGTCGACGAGCCGCATGCCGCGCGCTATGAACAGCCCCTGGTTGCGATAGCTCGGGAACAGCATGTCGCCGGGGCGCAGCGCCATGGCCTGCGCGACCGAGACCGCCTCCTCGCCCAGGGAACGCATGTAGAACGAGGTCTTGCCCTGCCGCTGCGCGCGCTGCATGCGGTCGTCGAAGATGCGCGTGAGCAGCATGTGGCGCAGTCCGACCTGCAGCTCCGACGGGTCGAGGTGCGGATGCCAGGGCCCGACCGCCCGGTGCCGGTCGTCGAGCACGCGCACCAGTTCGACCGACAGGTTGCCGATGTCGCGCACGCGGGCGTTCGCGTCGGGGCGCGCGACGGCACCGGCCGGCGAGGTCTCCAGGTAGCTGAAATCGGGCGCTTCGCCCGGACGTGAGTGTGCGTGCGGGATGTGCAGGCGTGATCGTCTGGGCATGGCGCGCTCGATGCTTGGGGCGTGGAACGGGATCGACCGTAGGTTAACCGGGCAACGCCCAAGTTGTTGAATTCATTGCGACGCGCTGCAACAATGCGGAATGCCTGTTCCGCTTTGAGTCATTGCATGGAAGAGACATCCCGACCTCAGCTCGACCGCATGGACCGGCGCATCCTCGACCTCCTGCAGCGCGAAGGCGCCCTGCCGGTCGCAGAGGTCGCAACCCGCACCGGCATCTCCACCACGACCTGCTGGCGCCGCATCCAGCAGCTCGAGCAGGCCGGCGTGATCCGCGGCCGTGTCGCGCTCCTCGACCGCGCGGCCCTCGGGCTCGACGTCACGATCTTCGCACACGTCAAACTCTCGACGCAGGGCCGCGACGCGATCGCCGCGTTCGCCGAGGCGATCCGCGAGCGTCCCGAGGTGCTCGACTGCTACACCACCATGGGCGAGTGGGACTTCATGCTCCGCGTGGTCACGAAGGACATCAAGGCCTTCGAGGCGTTCTACCTCGACCACCTCTCGAAGCTGCCGAATGTGCAGTCGATCAACTCGTCGGTCGCGGTGACGGTGATCAAGGAATCGACGGTACTGCCCATCACATGACGCGCGGCCTCTGGTAACGTCGTGCGCCCACGGGGAGGGTGCGATGACGTTGATCCTGCAACTGCTGTGGCTCGCGGTCCCGGTGATCGTGTCCGGCCTCGTGCACCTCGCGGTAATGAAGCTCGACCTCCTCCCCGGGCTGCGCCGGCTGCCGATCGACGGCGGGCTCACGTTCCGCGGCAAGCGGGTCTGCGGGGACAACAAGACGTGGCGCGGCGCGATCGTCACCATCGCCACCGTGACGGCGAGCGCCTGGGCGCTCGCGCAGCTCGACGCCTGCTGCCTGCACTTGCCCACGCTGGTGCCGTTCGCCGAGCAGCACCCGCTTCAGTGGGGCCTGTTGCTGGGGTCTGGCTATATCATCGGCGAACTGCCCAACAGCTTCCTGAAACGCCAGCTCGACATCGGGCCCGGCGCGAGTGGCAGCGGCCTCATGGGCCGCGTCTTCTGGGTCGTGGACCAGGTCGACAGCCTCGCCGGCATGCTGCTGTTCGTGTGGCCGGTGTGGCAGCCGCCGGCGCAGCTCGTGTTGCTGCTCTTCGCCATCATGCTGGTCGCGCACCCGATCGCGGCCTGGGTGATGGTCCTGTTCGGGCTCAAGAAGCGCGTGGGTTGAGGGCGCGGCGAACGCGAGCGCAAGCGTCCGGTGCTACAGTCGCCACCGGCCGGTCCGGAACTCACGCATGCAGATCGTCCTGTTCACGCTCGTCGCCGCCGTCCTCTACCTGGTGTCCGACCGGCTCCTGCTCATGCTGGAAGCGCGGGCCGGACGCCGGTTCGAGAATCGCAGCCTCTACTTCTTCGGCATCCTGCTCGTGCTCGCGCTGGTGACGTTCGCCCTGATCCGGCGCTACGTGCCGGGCGGTTGAAGTCGCGAAATCTTTTTGCAGTGCACTTGATCCAGGTCAAGCGCAGCAGAGTCCGTTGGCCGTAGTCTTGCGCTCGTACGACGCTTCGGCGTGAATCGGGGCGGGCGGACCACGGCGGTCCGTCCGGCTGACAACAAACGCAATCCAGGGGGGCCAACCGATGGCCGGATCCGACCCGCAGCGCGGCGGCGATCAGCCCGAGCGCATTCCGTTCTTCCAGCGCGTGCTCGACAACCCGTTCCTGCTGCTGTTCCTCGGCGTGACCATGCCGAC
>DAOMFD010000212.1:0-3381 GCA_035429605.1 Steroidobacteraceae bacterium
GCCTTGTCGATCTCGTCGATGAGCAGCACGGCCTGCCGCTCGCTGTCGAACGCCTCCCACAGGCGGCCCTTGACGATGTAGTTGGCGATGTCGTGGACCTTCGCCTCGCCGAGCTGGGAGTCGCGGAGCCGCGACACGGCGTCGTATTCATAGAGCCCGTGCTGGGCCTTGGTCGTGGACTTGATGTGCCAGCGGTACAGCGGCTTGCCGAGCGCGGCGGCCACCTCCTCCGCGAGCTGCGTCTTGCCGGTCCCGGGCTCGCCCTTCACCAGCAGCGGGCGCGCCAGGGTCACGGCGGCATTGACCGCCATCATCAGGTCCTCGGTCGCGACGTAGCGCTCGGTCCCCTCGAATTTCCTGGTCACGTCGTCACCTTCAGCAGCTTCATGGTGTTGGTTCCGCCTGAGACGCCCGAGAGCTCGCCGAGCGTGAGTATCAGGTCGTCGCCGGGGGCGACGTGCCCACGGTCGAGCAGCTCCTTGGAGATTGCGCGGTACAGCCCGGCAGGCTCGGTGTGCGTGACGTCGAACGGGATCGGGTACACGCCCCGGTACAGCGCCACGCGGCGCTGCGTGCGCTCGTGCCGCGTGAACGCGAAGATCGGGATGTCCGAGCGGATGCGGGACATCCACAGCGGCGTCGAGCCGGACTCGGTCAGCGCGACGATCGCCTCCACGTCCATGTGGTTCGCCGTGTACATCACGGCGTGCGCGATCGCCTTGTCGACGCTGTGCAGGCGCCCCTCGAAGCGCTCGCCGCCGCGATTGCGCGCGAGCTGGTACATCTCGGCGCCCTCGATGACCTCGGCCATCGCGTCGACCGCGCGGGCGGGGTACTTGCCGACCGCCGATTCCCCCGAGAGCATCACCGCGTCGCTGCCATCCAGCACGGCGTTCGCCACGTCCGAGACTTCCGCGCGAGTGGGCACCGGGCTGTGGATCATCGACTCCATCATCTGCGTCGCGGTGATCGTCACGCGCTCGAGGCCGCGCGCGAGGTGCAGGATGCGCTTCTGCAGCCCGGTGAGCTGCGCATAGCCGACCTCGACGCCGAGGTCACCGCGCGCGACCATCACCGCGTCGCTGGCCCGGATGATCTCCTCCAGGCGCGGTATCGCCTCGCTGCGCTCGATCTTGGCGACGATGCGCGCATCGCTGCCGGCCGCCCGGAGCAGCGCGCGCGCCTCCTCGACGTCCGACGCCTGGCGCACGAACGAGATCGCGAGGTAGTCCACGTCGAGCGCGGCGGCGAGCCGCACGTCCTCGCGATCCTTGTCGGTCAGGGCCCTGGCCGAGAGGCCGCCGCCACGACGATTGATCCCCTTGTGGTCCGACACCTCGCCGCCGATCGTCACGCGGCACTCGACGCGCTCGTTCTCGATGCCCGTGACGCGCAGTTCGACCTGGCCGTCGCCGAGGATCAGTTCGTCCCCCGGCTGCACGTCCCGCGCGAGTTCCGGGTACGTGATCCCGACGGCACGGTCCGTCCCGTCCTCCGGCCCGATCGCGGGATCGAGGGCGAAGGGCTCGCCCTCGGCGAGGATGGCGCGACCCTCGGCGAAGCCCTCGATGCGGATCTTCGGGCCCTGCAGGTCCCCGAGCACGGCGACGTGCTTGCCGACCGCCGCGGCGGCGCGGCGCACCGCATCCACGCGCGCCCGGTGATCCCGAGCCTCGCCGTGCGAGAAATTGACGCGGACTACGTCCGCGCCGTGGCGGATGACGTCCTCGAGCACGCCGGGCGTGTCGGTGGCAGGTCCCAGGGTGGCGACGATCTTGGTGCGGCGAAGCATGTGGACACGAGCAGCGACGAGTGGTCAGCGCATAGTGCGCAATGGATCGCGTCGTGGCTAGGGGGGCGGGGCCAAGGCGCGCGGGCGGGCCGCGGCAAATCGTCTCCGCCGCCCTACTTCCCCGCCCTCTGCTCCAGCACCTCGACCGCCGGAAGCTTCTTGCCCTCGAGGAATTCGAGGAATGCGCCGCCTGCCGTCGAGATGTAGGAAATGTCCTCGCCGACGCCGTACTTCTCGATGGCCGCGATGGTGTCGCCACCGCCCGCGATCGAAAATGCCGGGCTGCGCGCCACGGCCTGCGCCAGGACCCGGGTGCCTTCCCCGAACTGGTCGAACTCGAACACGCCCACCGGGCCGTTCCAGACGATCGTGCCGGCACCCTTCAGGGCGCCTGCGAACCGCTCGGCCGTGTCCGGACCGATGTCGAGGATCATCTCGTCCGGCCCGACGGCCGACGCCGGCTTCACGTCCGCCTCGGCCGTGGCCGAAAACTCCTTCGCCACGACGACGTCCGTCGGCAGCGGGATGTCGACGCCGCTGGACTTCGATCGCTCGAGCAGGCCGCGCGCGATGTCGACCATCTCCGCCTCGTGCAGCGACTTGCCGACCGGCTGGCCGGCCGCCGCGAGAAACGTATTGGCGATGCCGCCGCCGACGATGAGACGGTCTACCTTGCCGAGCAGGTTCTCGAGCACGGTGAGCTTGGTGGAGACCTTCGACCCGCCCACGATCGCGACCAGCGGTCGCTTCGGGCTGCCGAGCGCCTTCTCCAGCGCCTCGAGTTCACCCGTGAGCAGCGGGCCAGCACAGGCCACCGGCGCAAATTTTGCAACGCCGTGGGTGCTGGCCTCGGCGCGGTGCGCGGTCGCGAAGGCATCCATGACGTACACGTCGCAGAGGCCCGCCATCTTCTGCGCGAGGTCGTCCTTGTTCTTCTTCTCGCCCTTGTTGAAGCGCACGTTCTCGACCAGCACGATCTCGCCGGGCTCGCACGCGACGCCGTCGAGCCAGTTGCGCTCGAATCGCACCTTGAGGCCGAGCAGCTCGGAGATGCGCGCCGCGACCGGCGCGAGCGAGAACTCCTCCGCGGGGACGCCCTCCTCCGGCCGGCCGAGGTGCGACATGAGGATCACCCGGGCACCCGCGGCGTGCGCCGCCTTGATGGTCGGCAACGAGGCGCGGATGCGCGCGTCGCTGGTCACCACGCCGTTCTTGACCGGGACGTTCAGGTCCTCGCGGATCAGCACCCGCTTGCCCTTGAGGTCGAGGTCGGTCATGCGAAGGACTCGCAGCATGCTCAGCTCCACCATTGCGCACTACTTCGCGATCACGCGGACCATTTCCAGCACCTTGCAGGAATAGCCCCACTCGTTGTCGTACCAGGCGACGACCTTGACGAAGGTGTCGTCGAGCGCGATGCCCGCCTCCGCGTCGAACACCGACGTGCAGCTCTCGCCGCGGAAGTCGGTCGCGACGACCTTCTCCGTGGTGTAGCCGAGCACGCCCTTCATCGCACCCTCCGAGGCGGCCTTCATCGCCGCGCAGATCTCGTCGTACTTCGCGGGCTTCGACAGCTCGACCGTGAGGTC
>DAOMFD010000213.1:0-3344 GCA_035429605.1 Steroidobacteraceae bacterium
TCACGCTGCCGTCCTCGGCATGTTCCGCCACGGTCATCACGCCGTCCTCGACGCCCGTGATCTTGGCGTTGGTGATCCAGGTGATGTGGCGCTGGCGCAGCTCCGACTCCATCAGCCCCTTGCTGTCGCCGACGCCGCCGAGGCCCATGTGGCCGATGTAGGGCTCGGGCGTCACGTACACCATCGGCACCCGGTCGCGGATCTTCCGGCGGCGCAGGTCGGTATCCAGGATCATGGCCGACTCGTACGCGGGACCGAAGCAGCTGGCGCCCGCGGCAGCCCCCACAACCACGGGACCGGGGCTCTGCGCGAACTGCTGGTAACGCTGCCAGGCCTGCTCCGAATGCCCCTGCGTGCAGACCGACTGCGTGAACCCCTTCGGCCCGAGTCCCGGCACTTCCTCGAAGGCGAGCTTCGGTCCGGTCGTGATCACGAGGTAGTCATAGGCGAGCGTCGAGCCGTCCTCGAACTTCAGCGTCGATCCCGGCGCGTCGATCGCCTGCACCATCTTCGGCACGAATGCGATGTCCTTTGCCGCGAGCGGCTTCGCCAGGTCGACGCGCGTCTGCTCGGCCTTGCGCCAGCCGACCATCATCCACGGGTTGGACGGCGTGAACTCGAAGTACGGGCTGCTGCCGACCACCGTGACCTGGTGGCCCTTGCCGACCTTCTTCTTCATCTCGTAGGCGCACGCTACGCCGCCGAGACCTGCACCCAATACCACGATGTTCGCCATGGTCGCCCCCTTGGCCGCGTCACGCGGCCTGCTGTCTGCTGCGGTAGCTGAAATACAGGATCGGGATCAGGACCAGCGTCAGCGCCGTCGAGACCAGGATCCCGAAGATCAGGGAAACTGCGAGCCCGTTGAAGATCGGGTCGTCGAGGATGAAGAACGCACCGGTCATGGCCGCCACGGCGGTGAGCGCGATCGGACGCGCGCGCACCGCCGCGGCGCTGATCACGGCATCCGCGAGGCTGCGGCCCTGCGCGATCTCCACGTTGATGAAGTCGACGAGCAGGATCGAGTTGCGCACGATGATGCCGGCGAGCGCGATCATGCCGATCATGGACGTCGCCGTGAACTGGGCGCCGAGCAGCGCGTGGCCCGGCATCACGCCGATGATGGTGAGCGGGATCGGCGCCATGATGATCAGCGGGACCGCGTAGGAGCGGAACTGCGCGACCACCAGCAGGTAGATGAGGACCAGGCCGACCGAGTAGGCAAGACCCATGTCGCGG
The DNA here is from genome assembly GCA_035429605.1 of Steroidobacteraceae bacterium. Classification (GTDB taxonomy): domain Bacteria; phylum Pseudomonadota; class Gammaproteobacteria; order Steroidobacterales; family Steroidobacteraceae; genus RPQJ01. The sequence goes on from DAOMFD010000213.1 coordinate 1,240, forward strand.
AACGTCTCGAACGTGATCTGCCACTCGCCGTCCCACTTGAGCGTCGGGCGGTAGGGATCCTCGGGCGGGCTGAAGAACCGCTGCTCCAGTTCCACGCCGGCGGGGACCGCGTGCTTCAGCGCCCCCACCACCTCGAACATCCCGTACAGCGGGCTGTCGACCTTGCCGACGGCGTCGCCGCTCACCCACGTGAGCGGCAGCAGGTCCTTGTGGTAGATCGCGTTGTCCCACGGCCTGCGCTCCACCGTCGTGAGTTCCGACAGCGGCACGCGCGCGCCGCTGCGCGACAGGACCTGCAGCGAGAGCACGTCGGCGATGCGGGCCTTCTCCGGGACGTCGAGTTCCAGCCGGACGGGTATCGGATAGGTCTCGCGGCCCGCCCGGATGTAGGTCGCGTCGAGACCGCCGAGGGCCGCCGCAAGCACCTGCACCGCCTGTGCCTGGTCCACGCCGAGCAGGGCCGCCTTCTGCCGGTCGACCGCGACGACCAGGCGCGAGCGCGGCGACTCGAGGCTGTCGTCCACGTCGACGATGTCGGGCTGGGCGTCGAACGCCTTGCGCACCAGCCGCGTGATCTCGCGCTGCATGCCGACGAACGGGCCGTAGATCTCGGCGACCAGCGGCGCCTGTACGGGCGGCCCGGGCGGGACCTCGACGACCTTCACCGATGCCCCGTGACGGCGCCCTATCTCCGCCAGCGCGGGACGCACCGCGACGGCGATCTCGTGGCTCTTGCGGTCGCGATGGTGCTTGTCCACCAGGTTGACCTGGATGTCGCCGAGCTCCGGCCCGCTGCGCAGGTAGTACTGGCGCACGAGGCCGTTGAAGTTGATCGGCGCGGACGTGCCTGCGTAGACCTGGTAATCGGTGACTTCCGGCACCCTGGCGATCTCGGCAGCCAACAGGTCGAGCACGCGGCTGGTTTCCTCGAGGGCCGTGCCCTCGGGCATGTCCACCACGACCTGGAACTCCGACTTGTTGTCGAAGGGCAGCATCTTCATGACGACCCACTTCACCGCGACCAGCGACACCGCGGCGAGGATCGCGACCAGCGTCCCCAGGTACAGCTTGTGGCGGTTGCGCCGCGCGTCGTCGCCGCGCAGGAATGGCGTCATCGTCCGCACGAAGAACTGGTGCAGTCGCGCACCGCCGCCGTGCGCGGCGTGGGCATGCGACAGCATCCGCTTCGAGAGCCACGGGGTGATGACGAGCGCGATCGCGAGCGAGATCAGCATCCCCATGCTCGCGTTGATCGGGATCGGGCTCATGTAGGGACCCATGAGGCCCGACACGAAGGCCATCGGCAGCAGCGCCGCGATCACGGTGAAGGTGGCGAGGATGGTCGGTCCGCCGACCTCGTCCACGGCCCGCGGGATGATCGTGCCCATGCCCGCGTGGCCGAGTCCCATGTGACGGTGGATGTTCTCGACGACGACGATCGCGTCGTCGACCAGGATGCCGATCGCGAAGATGAGCGCGAACAGCGAGACCCGGTTGATGGTGAATCCCCACGCCCAGGACGCGAACAGCGTCGCCGCCAGCGTGATCACGACCGCGGCGCCGACGACCACGGCCTCGCGCCAGCCGACGGTGAGCCAGACGAGCAGCACCACCGAGGTGGTGGCGAATGCCAGCTTCTGGATCAGCTTCTGCGCCTTGTCGTTGGCCGTGACGCCGTAGTCGCGCGTCACGGTGATCTCGACGCCGTCCGGTATGTACGTGCCGCGCAGCATCTCGACGCGCTTCAGCACCGCGCGCGTCACGTCGATGGCGTTCTCCCCCGGCTTCTTCGAGATGGCGATGGTCACGGCGGGCGACGTGCCGGCCGGCTGGATGCCCTTCTGCGCGGCGGCCGGTCCGGTGCCGAACGTCACGTACTGCTCCGGCTGGTCGGGCCCTTCCCGCACCGTCGCCACGTCCTGCAGGTAGACCGGGCGGCCGTCGTGGACGGTGACCACGAGCTGCGCGACCTGGTCGCGGTCGGCCAGGAATTCGCCGGCCTGCACCGGCACGTCCCGCCCGTCCGCCACGAGCGACCCCGCGTGCTGCACGACGTTCGCCGCCTGCAGCGACGCCGCGATCTCGGTGACCGTGAGGCCGTAGCC
>DAOMFD010000214.1:0-3342 GCA_035429605.1 Steroidobacteraceae bacterium
CAGCCTGCTGCATCGCCTGCGCGAGCGCGGCGTGCTGCGCGTGGCCGCGAGCTACGCGGTGATCGCCTGGCTCCTGCTGCAGGTTGCGTCGGTGGTGCTCGACCCGCTCGGAATCCCGAAGTGGGTCATGACGGCGCTGATCATCGCCGCCGCGGTCGGCTTCCCGGTCGCGGTCGGGCTCGCCTGGTTTCTCGAGATCGGCGAGCACGGCATCGAGGTCGACCGCGCCGCCGAGGGCGTGCCCCGCCCGACGGCGCGTGGCCTGCGACACTACGCCGACGTCATCGTGATCGGCGTGCTCGTGATCGCGGTCGTCGTGCTGCTGGTGCGTCAGTCCGACATCGGCAAGCCGAAGCCGCCGTCGAACCCGGCGATCGCCGTGCTGCCGTTCGAGAATCTTTCCGGCGACCCCGCACAGGAATACTTTTCCGACGGCCTCGCCGAGGAAACGCTCGACCGCCTCGGCCGTGTCCCGGGTCTCAAGGTCATCGCCCGCTCCTCCTCGTTCACCTTCAAGGGCAGCAAGCTCGACGCCAAGGCCATCGCGGAGAAACTCGGCGTGACCACGATCCTGGAGGGCAGCGTGCGCCGCGACGGGCGGCGCCTCAAGTTGAGCGCCCGCCTCATCGACGGCGCCACCGGCCAGCAAGCCTGGTCCGGCAGCTTCGACCGCGAGATGACCGACGTGTTCGACGTGCAGGCAGAACTCGCCGCAGCGATCGTCAATGCAATCGTCCCCGCCGCGCGGGGCGAGACCGTGACGACGAGTGCGCCCCCCACGACCGACCTCAATGCCTACGACCTCTACCTTCTTGCACGCGCGCAGCTGGTGCTGCGGACGCCGGAGGGAATCCAGAAGTCCCTGGACCTGAGCCGGCAGGCTGTCGCGCTCGATCCCTCATTCGCACGCGCCCATGCACACCTTGCGACGTCCATCCTGTTCTACACGATGTTCTTCGACCCGCCGCAGGTGGAACGCGCTGCAAACCTGCGCGCGGCCGAGTCAGCCGTGCACCGCGCCCTCGCCATCGATCCTGATCTCTCCGAGGCTCACCAGGCCTACGCGATGCTGCTGCGCGACACCGGCCAGCCGGGCGCCGAGGAGGAATACCGCAAGGCGCTCGACCTCAATCCGAACAACGCTGCAGCCTGGCACGACTATGCCGTCTTCCTGGGGAACTTCCCGAAGCGCGAAGCGGAATCGGCCAGGGCAACGGCGCGCAGCCTGGAACTCGATCCGCGCCAGCCGTCGACATGGGCCAATTATCTCGGCTACGTGCAGCGCAAGGAGCCGGCGCGGTTGCCGGCGGAACTCGAGCGTGCAATCCGGACGGTCGGCGACATGCCCGGTGCGCTCATGCGCTTTCCGCTCGTCGACTGGTCCAGCGACCGCGAGGGAATTCGCCGGCAATTCGCACACTGGTGGCCGCGCCTCAAGGACGGGCCGGGCGGGGCCGACGGAATCATGTTGCCGGACGGCGCCCTGCGCGGCTTTCCGGTCGAGGTGCTTCGATCCGGTCTCGCGAAGGAGAATGCACCGCCCGTCCTTGGCAACATGGCACCGTGGCTCAATCGCTACCGGGCGTGGCTGACCGTGGACCCGGTTCGCGCCCTCGAGGCGCTGCCCGGCCCGGGTGATCGGCCGCGGAGCGGTGAGCACGACGCTGGTCTTGCCGAGGCCCCGACGATACAAAAGTACCTGGAGATCGACGCTCTGGGCCGCACCGGGAACTGGAAGGACCTCGATCGCGCCCTCGCGCAACTGGTCGGGATCCGGGGAGCCGACGATCGCGATGCGCTTCGGATAGCGGCTTTCTGGTACGCCGTGCAGGGCCGCTATGAGGAAGCGGCCGGGTCCCTCGACAAGTCGCTGCCGTTTCCCGCACAGATGTTCGTGCCCCCGGTCCTGGGCGGCGACGCGCGACAGGGCATGATCGAGGCCGCACAGGTCCGCATCCTGCGCGGGACCGGCAAGTCGGCGGAGGCCGACAGGCTCGCCCGGAACCTCCTCGACGACTTGCGCAGGAAACGCACGTCCGCAAGGACACGCTGCTGGGCGCCCGACGAGGACGACACGATGCGGCTGGCTGCCCTCGCGGCCGGTGAGGGCCTGAAGGACGAAGCCGTCGCGGCGCTGAGCGACGCCATGCGCTGCGGCGATCTTCCGTTCGGGTTCGAGCCGGAGCTGCCGTGGTTCAAGGCCCTGGAAGGCTATCCGCCGTACGACGAGCTGGTCCGCGAACGGACGAGGCGCCTCGCGCAGGCCCGGGCGGACATGCTGGCGCTCGAGGCCGGAGCCAAGCGGCAGGCGGCGATACTGCAGTAAGCTTGAACGACGGGCGCCGCATGGGAGTCGCTCGCGGTCACGGAGGTGCGCAATGCGATCGATCACCCTAGCCGCTGCCGCGGCCCTGCTGGCGACCGGCAGCCTCGCGGCGACTGCGCAGGATGCGAACTTCGCACTGCCGGTTCCCGAGCTCGAGCAGATGCTGGCGAACGCCCCGTTCACCATCGTGGCCGCCGAGATCAGCCGGCCGAAGGCCAAGGGCGACATCACGCTCAAGGCCGACGTCTCGTTCGACGGCAAGCCGCCGATCCGCGTCAAGCTGCGCAAGGCCGAGCCCGGCGCCGACACGTTCAACAACGTGCCGCGCTACGACCTGGCCGCCTACGAACTGCAGAAGCTGTACCTGGATCCGGCGGAGTATGTGGTCCCCCCTACCGCGCTGCGCTTCGTGCCCCTGGGCGACTTCCGCAAGTACGAGCCCGACACGAAGCGGACGTTCTCCGGCGCCGACGAGGTCCTGAGCGTCATGCAGTACTGGCTGCAGGACATCAAGGTGATCGCCGACGTGTACGACCCGGCCATGTTCGAGTCGGATCCCGTCTATGCGCGACACATCGGCCAGCTCAACATCCTCACCGACCTGATCGACCACGGCGACTCGAACGTGGGGAACTTCCTGATTTCGAAGACGACGCCGGGGGCACGCGTATTTTCAGTGGACAACGGGGTGGCTTTCGCATCCAGCGAGAGTGACCGCGGCCGCGCATGGGCCGAACTGCGCGTCAAGCGCCTGCCGGCCGACGCGATCGACCGGCTGCGCAAGCTGACCTTGGACTCCATGCAGCAATCGCTCGGCGTCCTGGTGCAATGGGAGATGAAGGACGGCGCGTTCCACCCCGTCCCGCCGACGGCCAACCTCGCGCCGTCGCGCGGTGTGCGGCGCAGCGATGCGGTCCTGCAGATGGGACTGACGCAGTCGGAGATCAACAAGGTCTGGCGCAACCTGCAACGCCTGCTGGCACAGGTGGACAGCGGGAACGTGACGACGTTCTGAG
>DAOMFD010000215.1:0-3303 GCA_035429605.1 Steroidobacteraceae bacterium
TTTCCTAACGGCCGGTTATGACCTGAGACCGAAGCGTCGCAGCGTGGCGCGGTCCTTTGCGGGCCGGCTGCCGCCCGTCCCATAATGCGTCCCATGAAGCCGTCACAGCCGCGGCGCATCCTGCTCGGGGTCACCGGCGGAATCGCCGCGTACAAGAGCGCCGATCTCGTGCGCCGCCTGCGCGAGCGCGGCGCGGACGTGCAGGTCGTGATGACGGCCGGCGCGCGCCAGTTCGTCACGCCGCTCACGTTCCAGGCGTTGTCCGGGCGGCCCGTGCGCTCCGACCTGTGGGACGAAGCGGCCGAGGCGGCGATGGGTCACATCGAGCTCGCGCGCTGGGCGGACCAGATCCTCGTGGCTCCTGCCACGGCGGATTTCATCGCGCGGCTGGCGAACGGCCTCGCCGATGATCTGCTCAGCACCCTGTGCCTCGCCACCGACGCGCCGATCGCGATCGCCCCGGCGATGAATCGCCTCATGTGGGCGAACGCCGCGACGCGCACCAACGTCGACACGCTGCGCGCCCGCGGCATCGGGATCCTCGGGCCGGCGGAGGGTGACCAGGCCTGCGGAGAGACCGGGCCGGGACGCATGCTCGAGCCCGCCGACCTCGCCGATGCAGTGCTGCGCGATGCCCCGACTGCTGAACGGCAATCGGCGACCCCGGTGATTGCCGGGTCTCCAGCGGCGCCGTCTGCACTTGGCCTGCTCGCGGGCCGCAAGGTCGTCATCACCGCGGGCCCGACGCGTGAACGCATCGACCCCGTCCGGTTCATCACCAATCGCAGCTCCGGGAAAATGGGTTACGCGGTCGCGGAGGCAGCACGTGATGCCGGTGCCGAGGTCGTGCTCGTCAGCGGGCCGGTCAATCTCCCGGCGCCCGCGGGCATTCGTCGCGTATGCGTCGAGACAGCGGAGCAGATGCTCGGCGCGGTGCAGGCCGAAATCGCCGGCACCGACGTCTTCATCGCCGCGGCCGCGGTGTCCGATTACCGGCCTCTGCAGGTGTCGGCCGAGAAGATCAAGAAGACCAGCGACTCGCTGCTGCTCGCCTTGTCGCGCACGCCGGACATCCTCGCGACCGTGGCCGCGGGCAGCCCGCGCCCGTTCGTCGTGGGGTTCGCGGCCGAGACCCAGAACGTCGAGCGCAATGCGCTCGCCAAGCTCGAGGGCAAGCGCCTCGACATGATCGCCGCGAACCAGGTCGGCGATGGCCTCGCGTTCGACTGCGACGACAATGCGCTCACCGTGTACTGGCCCGACGGCAAGCGCGAATTGCCGCGCTCGGGCAAGCCGGAGCTCGCCGCGCGGCTGATCGCGGTGGTGGCCGAGCGCTTCGCGGCGAAGCGGGGCCAGGGCGTCGCCATCGCCGCGGAGCCGCGCGCGCCAGGCAGCGCGGCCGCACGATGAGTGGCACGACCGGGGCGCGCCGGCTGCAGGTACGGATCCTCGATCCACGCATCGGCAGGGAAATCCCGCTACCGCATTACGCGACGTCTGGGTCGGCTGGCCTCGACCTGCGCGCCTGCATCGACGCGCCGCTGGTGCTCGATCCAGCCGCTGCCACCCTGGTACCCACGGGAATAGCCATCCACCTCGACGACCCGGGACTCGCCGCCGTGCTGCTGCCGCGATCGGGGCTGGGGCACAAGCACGGCATCGTGCTCGGCAACCTCGTCGGCCTGATCGACTCGGACTACCAGGGGCAGGTCATGGTGTCCTGCTGGAACCGCGGACTGACGGCGTACACGATCCAGCCTGGCGAGCGCATCGCCCAGATGGTGGTCGTGCCGGTCGTGCAGGTGGAATTCGACGTCGTCGAGAATTTCACCGAGAGCCACCGCGGCGCCGGGGGCTTCGGGAGTTCGGGGACTACTTGAGCCCCTTCAGTTCCTTGAAGCGCGCGATGTCGGACGCGAATTCCGTGCGCAGCCGCTGCTGCTCCGCCGTGTTCTTGGCGAGTTCCTGCTGGTAGACCTGCAGGCCGTTCACCGTGTTCACGATGTCTTCCGCGATGTGGTCGGGCAGCGCGGGCGCGCCCGGCTTGTCGCTGTAGGGCCGGAAGCGCCGTACGTCCTGCGCCAGCCGGGCCTCGCGCTCCTTCAGGTTCTCGACGTACTGCTCGGTGACATTGGCCTGCTGGACCAGCAGTTCGAGCCGCTGGTCACGCAGTCGTTCGATGTCGGCGACCGTCAGGTAGGTCGCGAGCAGCGTCTTGTCGCGATTTGCGGCCGCGATGCGCGCAGCCTCCGCGGCCTTCTTGTCCTCGACTTCCTGCTGGGACGCGGGGCCGGGAATGATGCGCACGACGCGGCCCGTATCGTCGAGGACCTCGACGTCCACGTTCATGCACTGCTCGGGGATGTTCTGGCCGACGTAGGTGTGGCCCTCCGGGTCCTTGCAGCGGTACACGCTCTCGTGCCCGGTCGGCTTGGCGGTCCTGGTCGGCTTGGCAGCCAGGGATTCGCCCGGCAAGGCAGCGAGCCCTGCGAGCAGGAGCAGGGCCGGTCCGGCCAGGATCGTCGTGAGTCTCGTGTGCCGATGCATGGGAGCGGATTCTGCCCCTCGGTCGCTGCCGGGCCTATCTTGGCCCATCCGTACCGTGAACTATGTCAAACGCCGCGGCGAATTACACGCCATACCGGTCCCGGTAGGCGCGCACGGACGCGAGGACCGCGGCGTTGCCGGTCTCCTCGAGGTGCACCATCAGGTCCCGGAGTCGCAGCACGCTGACGACCGGCAGGCCGAACTCAACCTGGACCTCCTGCACGGCCGAACGCTCCCCCTGCCCCCGCTCCTCACGGTCGAGGGCGATCAGCACGCCCGCGCAGGTCGCGCCGTGCGCGCGGATGATCTCGACCGACTCGCGGATGGCCGTGCCCGCGGTGATCACGTCGTCCACGATGAGGACGCGGCCGGCGAGCGGCGCGCCGACGATCGTCCCGCCTTCCCCATGGTCCTTCGCCTCCTTGCGGTTGAAGGCGAACGGCAGGTTCGTCCCTTCGTGCTCCGCGAGCGCCGCGGCGGTCGTCGTCACGAGCGGGATCCCCTTGTAGGCCGGCCCGAACAGCATGTCGAACGGAACGCCCGACAGCACTGCCGCGCGGGCGTAGTGGCGGCCGAGCGCCGCGATCGCGCGGCCGTTGTTGAACAGCCCTGCGTTGAAGAAGTACGGGCTCACGCGCCCGGACTTGAGCGTGAACTCGCCGAAGCGCAGCACGCCGAGGTCGAGGCACAGGCGAATGAAGTCGGGCTCGTGCATGGCGCTACTTTATACTGCGCGGCCATGCGCATCGTCACCCT
>DAOMFD010000216.1:0-3221 GCA_035429605.1 Steroidobacteraceae bacterium
AATCCCTGGTTCACGCAAGAGGTCATTCCTCAACTTCGTGAACGGATTCACGCGCTTACGGGAGGGTTTTCCGAGATTGCCCGCCTGCCGCAGCCGGCGCAGTCTGCACGGCGGGAACAGGATCGGTAGGCGGCAAGGACCATGTCACAAGCGGCGCAGCAGGCACCGGACGTCGACGCGTTGGTGCGCGCCTCGGTCGCGCGCTGGCGGCACGAGCCCACGCGGCTGCTGCAGGTGCTGCGCGAGGTGCAGGAAGCCTGCAACTACATCCCGCCGCCCGCGCTGACGCTCATCGCGCACCTGCTGCGCCTGCCGCTCTCCCGCGTGAAGGGCGTCGCCGGCTTCTATTCCTTCCTCTCCACCGAGCCCTGGGGCCGGTACCGCGTGCTCTTTTCGGACAACGTCACCGACCGCATGCACGGCAGCGAACGGCTGCTGGCCGAAATGTGCCATCGCCTGTGGGTCGAGGCCGGCAAGGTGTCCGAGGACGGGCTGGTGAGCGTGGCGACGACCTCGTGCACGGGCCTCTGCGACCAGGGACCGGGCATGCTGGTGAATGGCCGTGCGATCGGGCGGCTCACCAGCGAGCGCGTCGAGCAGATCTGCGGCCTCATCCTGCGCGGAGTGCCACTCGACGAGTGGCCGGCTGCGCTGTTCCACGTCGATGACAACGTGCGCCGTGCCGACATCATGCTCGGCCACCGACTTCAACCGGGCGATGCGGTCCGCGCCGCGCTGCGACGCGGCGTGCAGGGGCACGTCGAGCACGCGGCCAACGCCCGCTCGTGGCGCGAGGGATTCACCGGCTCGGCGAACGGGCCGGTCGCCGTGCTCGAGGAGGTGAAGCGCTCGAACCTGCGCGGCCGCGGCGGCGCGGGATTCACGACCGGCATCAAGTGGGAAGCGTGCCGGCACGCCACCGGCAACGCGCGCTACGTGATCTGCAATGCCGACGAAGGCGAGCCCGGCACGTTCAAGGACCGCGTGCTGCTCACGAGCCACGCGGACCTGCTCTTCGACGGCATGACGGTGGCCGCCTACGCGGTGGGCGCGAGCCAGGGGTTCGTGTACTTGAGAGGGGAATACCGCTTCCTCCTGGACCGACTCAACGAGACCCTCGAGCGCCGTCGCCGGGATCACCTGCTCGGCAACGCGATCTGCGGCCAGCCGGGATTCGACTTCGACATCGAGATCCACGTCGGCGCGGGTTCGTACGTCTGTGGCGAGGAGTCCGCGCTCATCGAGTCGCTGGAAGGCAAGCGCGGCGTGCCGCGCAACCGGCCGCCGTTCCCCGTGACCAGCGGCTACCTGCAGCAGCCGACCATCGTCAACAACGTCGAGACCCTGTGCGCGGCGGCGCTCATCGCGGTGCGCGGCGGCGAGTGGTATCGCTCGATCGGCACACTCAAGTCGTCGGGCACCAAGATCCTGTCCGTGGCGGGCGACTGCGACCGCCCCGGCCTCTACGAATACCCGTTCGGCGTGACGCTGCGACAGGTGCTCGAGGAGTGCGGCGCCACGCGCACACAGGCGGTGCAGGTGAGCGGCCCGTCCGGCACGTGCGTGGACGCCGGGGAGTTCGACCGGCGCATCGCGTTCGAGGACCTGCCGACCGCGGGCGCGTTCACGGTGTTCGACACGAGCCGCGACATGTTCGAGATCGCGCGCGCCTACGCGCAGTTCTTCGCCCACGAGAGCTGCGGATTCTGCACGCCGTGCCGCGCCGGCACCTCCATGCTGATGCACTCGATGGACAAGATCCGCGACGGCAACGGCACGCTGCACGACCTGCGCGAGATCGCGCGACTGAACAAGGTGCTGCTCATGTCGGCGCACTGCGGCCTCGGGCACACGGCCTGCAACCCGATCCTCGACACCATGAAGAAATTCCGCCCGGTGTACGAGCGGCGGCTGCGCTCGCGCGACTTCGCGCCGGCCTTCGACCTCGACGAGGCGCTCGCTCGCGCCCGCCAGATGACTGGTCGCGACGATCCCGGCGCGCACCTGGAGAACCTGCCGTGAACGACCGGCCGACGTTCCTGCTCGACGGCGAGGAGGTCCCATTCACGCCGGGGCAGACGGTCCTGCAGGCGGCGCTCGCTGCCGGCCGCTACATCCCGCACCTGTGCTATCACCCGGAGTTCACCCCGCACGGCAGCTGCAAGGTCTGCACGGCCAAGGTGAACGGCCGCACGGTCGCCTCGTGCACCACACCCGCGGAATCGGCGATCGAGGTCGAGAGCAACACCGACGAGCTGAACGACCTGCGCCGCACGCTGGTGCAGATGCTGTTCGCGGAAGGCAACCACTTCTGCCCCTCCTGCGAGAAGAGCGGCAACTGCGTGCTGCAGGCGCTCGGCTACGACCTCGGCGTCATGACCGCCGGATTCCGGCACCTGTACCCCGACCGGCCCGTGGATGCCTCGCACCCGGAGCTGCTGCTCGACTTCAACCGTTGCGTCCTCTGCGAGCTGTGCGTGCGGGCCTCGCGCGACGTGGACGGCAAGAGCGTGTTCGCGCTGTCCGGCCGTGGGCTCACCAAGCACCTCATCGTCAACTCGGAAAGCGGCCTGCTGCGGGACACCGACGTCGCGGTCACCGACAAGGCGGTGCAGGTCTGCCCGGTGGGCGTGATCCTGCGCAAGCGGGTTGGCTTCGCCGTGCCCGTCGGCCAGCGCCGCTACGACCAGCGGCCGATCAGCGCGCAGGCGCTGGACGATGCGCCGCGGCCGCCGAGCGGGGTCAGCCATGACTGAGCCGCTGCCCATGGCGACCGCGACCGCCGGGAAGCCCAAGCTGCGCGTGGCGACCACCTCGCTCGCCGGCTGCTTCGGCTGCCACATGTCGTTCCTCGACATCGACGAGCGTCTCTTCGAACTGCTCGAGCACGTGGAGTTCGACCGGTCGCCGTTGACCGACATCAAACACTGCGGACCCTGCGACATCGGCATCGTCGAGGGCGGGCTGTGCAACGCCGAGAACGTGCAGGTGCTGCGCGAGTTCCGCGCGAACTGCAAGGTGCTCGTCGCGATCGGTGCCTGCGCAGTGACGGGCGGGCTGCCGGCGCAACGCAATCACCTGGACCTCGGCCAGTGCCTGCAGGAGGTGTACGTCACCGAACCCAGCGTCGGGCTCGGTCGCGTCCCGAACGACCCGGAGCTGCCGCTGCCGCTCGACAAGGTGCACCCGCTGCACGAGGTCGTGAAGGTGGACTACTTCAT
>DAOMFD010000217.1:0-3220 GCA_035429605.1 Steroidobacteraceae bacterium
CCAGCCCATGTAGCGCAGCATCATCTCGCCGGAGAGGATCACCGAGCCCGGGTTGACCTTGTCGAGGTTCGCGTACTTGGGGGCCGTGCCGTGCGTGGCTTCGAACACCGCGTGACCGGTCATGTAGTTGATGTTGCCGCCCGGGGCGATGCCGATGCCGCCAACCTGTGCCGCCAATGCGTCGGAGAGGTAATCGCCGTTCAGGTTCATCGTGGCGATCACGTCGAACTCGTCGGGGCGGGTCAGCACCTGCTGCAGCGTGATGTCCGCGATCGCGTCCTTGACGATGACCTTGCCGGCCTTCTTCGCGGCGTCCTGCTCGGCATTGGCGGCCTTCTCGCCCTTGTCGGCGCGGGTGCGCTCCCACTGGTCCCAGGTGTACGTGTGCTGCGCGAACTCGCGCTCCGCGAGCGCATAGCCCCAGTTGCGGAACGCACCCTCCGTGAACTTCATGATGTTGCCCTTGTGCACGATCGTCATGCTCTTGCGCTTGTTGTCGATCGCGTACTGGATGGCGGCGCGCACCAGGCGCTCGGTGCCCTCGCGGGACACGGCCTTGATGCCGATGCCCGAGCTGTCCGGGAAGCGGATCTTGCCGTAGAGCTTCGGGAACGCGTCCTTGAAGAGCTGCTTGAACTTCTCGCCGTCGGCGCTGCCGGCCTCGAACTCGATGCCTGCGTAGATGTCCTCGGTGTTCTCGCGGAAGATCACCATGTCCACTTTTTCCGGCGCCTTGACGGGCGAGGGCACGCCCTTGAACCAGCGCACCGGGCGCAGGCACACGTACAGGTCCAGCATCTGCCGCAACGCCACGTTGAGCGAGCGGATGCCGCCGCCGATGGGGGTCGTGAGCGGACCCTTGATGGACACGAGGTAGTCTCGGCAAGCCTGCACGGTTTCGTCCGGCAGCCAGGTGTTGTAGAGGTCGTTGGACTTCTGCCCGGCGTAGACCTCCATCCAGTGGATCCTGCGCTTGCCGCCGTAGGACTTGGCGACCGCGGCGTCGAGCACGCGGACCGACGCGCGCCAGATGTCTGGGCCGGTGCCGTCACCTTCGATGAACGGCACGATCGGCTGGTCGGGAACCTGCAGCCGGCCGTTCGAAATCGTGATCTTCTGGCCCTCCGCGGGCACGTTCAGCTTGAGCTGGCTGGACATCTGTCGAGCTCCGGAAATGCGCGGTGTGACGGAAATTCGAGGGGTGAAATCTTAGCACGGCAGCCGCCGGCGCGGGCCGCGCCGGCCGTGTCAGCGCAGCGGTGCCACGACCGTTCGCACCTGCGGTGTCGCGCCGTCTTCGGTCCAGGCGAACAGGAGAGCGTCACCGGCGCGCGCGACCTGCGGGAAGCCCGCGGCTCGTGCGCGGTCCGCGTGCGCGATCTCGACCGTGCGCCCGACCGGACCGTCCTGCGTATACGGCCGGGCCGCGAGGGCGTCGCGACCCGCCGACTCGCGCAGCCAGCTCACCACCGCGCGCCCGTCGTCAAGGAGCACGACGTCGACGCGGCCGCTGACCCGCCCGCCGTCCACGTCCATCGGCGTGCCGAAGCTGCGCCCGCCGTCCGTCGAGAAGGCCAGGCGCACGCGCGGCCCGCCCGCGCCCGTGAACCAGGCGACCACGACCGTGTCGCCGAGCGCGTCCACGGCCGGTCCGTTCACCGGGCAGGCATCGATGTTCCAGCCGTCGCGCGCCACGGGTGCGGGCGTCGACCATCGATTGCCGTCGAACCGCACGAGCGAGATGTCGCGCGTCCCGTCTTCGCCGCGATCGCGGTAAACGACGATCGGCCCCGAAGCAGCGACGGCGGCCCCGGTCTGGCAGCAATCGCAGGTGCGGCTGTCGAGTTCCACGTCCGGCCCGAGCTGCACGCCGTCACGGCCGACCATCGCACTGCGCAGGGTCATCGCGCCCTCGCTCGCGGCCTCGGGATGGTCATGACCATCGCCATGGTCGTGATCATGGTTGCCGACCGTGCGTCGCCCGTCCAGCCAGACGGCCAGCAACTGGCCTTCGTACGGCAGCAGGGTCACGAAACCGTGTTCGGTGGGCGTGCCGTCGTCGTGCGGCGTGATCGGCGCGGACCACGTTCGGCCGCCGTCGCCACTGGTCGCAATGCGCACGACATAGGAGTAGACATTGCCAGGCACCTGTTGCAGCCAGTGCGCGCCCCGGTGGCCGGCGTCGGCCGCGACGACCGACGGAAAGTCGGCCCAGTTCACGAACCAGTCGGCGCCTTGCGCGACGACTCGCGCCGCACCCCATCCCCGGCCGCTCCACTGGGAATAGCGCAGCGACATCTCTCCCGCCGCTGGTTCGAGCCAGCTCATGACGGGGTTTTGACCGCGGGACGATGTCAGGCGAGGGAACTGGCTGCCCGGGCCCGCCGGCGTCACCAGCGAGCGCGGCGGCCCGAGCCACTCCGAGTGGCTGCGATCGCCGGTGCCGCACGACACAGTCGCGGCGACCGCCAGCGCTGCCGGCAACAAGCCGAACGGGTGCCGTCGCATGCCGCCGATTGTCGTCGATTCCTAGTGGTTTGCCGCAGGTTTCGGCACTGCGGACGCATGATTCCTTGCCAGCCGCCGTCGATCGCGCTAGCTTCGGGCCCGCCATGGGCACGACGAGACTCGATCGCGGGATCGACTGGATGAGGGGGCGGCAGCGCTCGCTGGTAAACGCCGTGCTCGTGCTGTTCTGCCTTGCGTGGCTGCAGGCAGCGGCATTGCCGTGCGCCATGGCTACGCCGACGACGGCCGCCCCGGACGGCGGCCAGCACTGCCCGTACTGCCCGCAGACCGGCTCCGGACCGGCCGCGACGGATCACTCGGGCTCGTGCGCCTACCCCCACCAACCGCAGGCCGACGCGCGCGATGCCGGCATCGTGTTCATCGCGCTTCCTGCGACGCGCAGCGCCGACACGCTGCAGCCTGTGCTGACCGAGGGCGCAGCGCCCTTCGCCACGGAACGGGATCCTGCGCCGCCCGTCCCGCTTCCAGTCCAATACTGCAGGTTTCTCAAGTAGCCTTGCTCCCGGCTCCCGTCCGTCCAGGACGCGTTCCCCAGTGTTCTTGCCCGGGAGGCTCTCATGGCACAGGTACGCCCGGCGCCTGCACAAGGCCGGTTGATCAGGAATCGAAGGTCCGCGCCGACCGTCACGGCGCTCGTAGCCTTGCTGTCGGCGGGGCCGACGGTGCACGCGGATCCGACGCTGTCGCTGGC
>DAOMFD010000218.1:0-3184 GCA_035429605.1 Steroidobacteraceae bacterium
GCTCGATCCACAGTCCGCTCTCGCGGGGCTGTCACCGCCTCATCCGCCAGGGCGCGAAGCTCGTCGAGACCGCCGACGACATCTACGCCGAACTCGGCGCGCTCGTCGCCGGCCTCGGGTCCTTGCCCGCGGCCGAAGCGACTGAGCCGCAACAGGATTCCGGCCTCTCGTTGGACAAGGACTACGAAATCCTGTTAGATGCGCTCGGCTTCGAGCCGGCCGGCGTGGACACGCTCGTCGCGCGCACCGGGCTCGAGGCAGGCGCGGTGGCGTCGATGCTGCTCATCCTCGAGCTCGAGGGGCGCATCGCACCGCAGCCCGGCGGACTCTACTGCCGGCGCCAGCCGGGGAAAAAGGCATGAAGGAAGGCGTCCTCGACATCCTCATCTACCTCTTCGAGAACTATTTCGACGGCGAGCTGGATGAGGGCGAGGAGCCCGACCGCGAAACGCTGAAGCAGGAACTCGAGCACGCGGGATTCCCGACCGGGGAAGTCGAGCGGGCGCTGTGCTGGCTCGAGGACCTCGCGGCCGACCCGTCGCGCACGGGCCCGGCACCGACGGCGCGCGCGATCCGCGTCTTCGACGCGCTGGAGCAGGCGCGGCTCGACACCGACTGCCGCGGCTTCCTCGTGCACCTCGAGCAGGTCGGCATCCTCTCGCCCACGCAGCGCGAGCTCGTGATCGAGAGGCTGATGGCGCTCGACGGCGACGACATCGACATCGAGCGTCTCAAGTGGGTGGTGCTGATGGTGCTGTTCAGCCAGCCCGGACAGGAAACGGCGTTCTCCCGCATGGAGGACCTGGTGTTCGAGGAGCACTCCGGGGCGGTCCACTGAGGGCCGCCCGGGGCGGGGTCAGGACGGATGCCGCGGCCCCCCGCGGCATGATCGTTTCTGGGGCTCGGGAAATTTTGCAGGGAAAATGAGCAGGAATCTCGTCATCGTCGAGTCGCCGGCCAAGGCCAAGACCATCAAGAAGTACCTGGGCAAGGACTTCGAGGTGATGGCCTCCTACGGCCACGTGCGCGACCTCGTGCCGAAGGAAGGAGCGGTGGATCCGGCACGGCGCTTCGCCATGCGCTGGGAATTGATCGACAAGAACCGCAAGCACGTCGACGCGATCGCGCGTGCCGTGAAGAAGGCCGACGCCCTGTACCTCTCGACGGACCCGGACCGCGAGGGAGAAGCGATCTCCTGGCATCTCTACGAACTGCTGAAGGACGCCGGCGTGCTCGACGGCAAGGCCGTGCATCGCAGCGTCTTCTACGAGATCACGCAGGGCGCGGTCCAGGACGCGATCGGGCGGCCGCGCGAGATCGCCGAGGAGCTGGTCAAGGCTTACCTCGCAAGGCGGGCATTGGACTACCTCGTTGGCTTCAACATCTCGCCGTTGCTGTGGAAGAAGGCGGGACTGTCGGGGGCATCGGCCGGACGCGTGCAGAGTCCGGCGCTGCGGATGATCTGCGAGCGCGAGGAAGAAATCAGGCTCTTCAAGCCACGCGAGTACTGGACCGTCGACGCCGAGGCCGAGAAGTCCTCGCAGGTGTTCAACGCGCGGTTGACGGAGTATGGCGGCCGGAAAGTCGAGCAGTTCACGATCACGAGTGCCGCCCAGGCGGACGAAGTGCGTCGCACGCTCGAGCAGTCCGCCGGCGGTGCGCTCGCCGTCACGGCGGTCGAGCGCAAGCAGCGCAAGCGCAATCCATCGCCGCCGTTCACCACCTCCACGCTGCAGCAGGAGGCCGCGCGCAAGCTCGGGTTCGGCGCGCAGCGCACCATGCGCACGGCGCAGAAGCTGTACGAGGGCGTGGATTTCGGCGAAGGCCCGGTCGGCCTCATCACCTACATGCGCACCGACTCGGTCAACCTCGGCGTCGAAGCCGTGCGCGAGATCCGCGGCGTGATCGGACGGCTCTACGGGGCGGAAGCGCTGCCCGAGTCGCCACGCGTGTACCGGACGAAGTCCAAGAACGCCCAGGAGGCGCACGAGGCGATCCGCCCGACCGCCGCCGCGCGGACGCCGGAGCAGCTCGCGGGCCGGCTCGATCCGGACCAGCACAAGCTCTACACGCTCGTCTGGCGACGTGCGGTCGCGAGCCAGATGGAAGCCGCGGTCTTCGATACCGTGGCCGTGGATCTCACCGCCGGCAGCGGCCACACGCTCCGGGCGAACGGCTCGACCCTGGTCACGCCCGGGTTCCTGGCCGTATATCGCGAGAGCTTCGACGACGCCACCCTGGACGAGGATGACGAGAGGCGTCTCCCGCCGCTCGAGACGGGTGACCGTGTGATGCTCAACGCGATCAGCCCGGCGCAGCATTTCACCGAGCCGCCTCCCCGCTATTCGGAGGCGAGTCTCGTCAAGGCGCTCGAGGAATACGGCATCGGCCGGCCCTCGACCTACGCGAGCATCATCCAGACGCTGCTCTACAAGAAGTACTGCGAGCTGACCAATCGCCGCTTCGTGCCGACCGACCTCGGCAAGATCGTCAACCGCTTCCTCACCGGCAACTTCGAGCACTACGTGGACTACGGGTTCACGGCGTCGATGGAGGACGAGCTCGACAGCATCTCGCGCGGCGAGGAGGACTGGGTGCCGGTGCTGGATCGCTTCTGGGGCGGGCTCAGCAAGCAGATCGCCGACGTCGAGGAGAACGTGACTCGCTCCGACGTCGCGATGGCGCGCGAGATCGGGACCGACCCGGTGTCGGGCCGGCCGGTGAGCGTGCGCTACGGTCGCTACGGTGCGTTCGCGCAGATCGGCACGCGCGACGACGAGGAGAAGCCAAGGTTCGCGAGCCTGCGGCCCGGCCAGCACATCGACGACGTGACGCTCGAGCAGGCGCTGGAACTGTTCAAGCTGCCGCGCACGCTGGGGTCCATGCCCGACGGCCAGCCGATCAAGGTCGCCGTCGGCCGCTTCGGTCCCTACGCGCAGTACGGCACGAAGAAGTACGTCTCGCTCAAGAAGGAAGACGACCCCTACACGATCACGCTGGAGCGCGCGCTGCAGCTGATCCACGAGAAGCAGCAGTTCGAGGCCAGCCGGACGATCCTCGACTTCGCGGAGGCCGGCATCCAGGTGCTGAACGGGCGTTATGGCCCGTACATCACCGACGGCAAGAAGAACGGCAAGGTCCCGAAGGATCGCGACCCGAAGTCGCTCACACTCGAGGAGTGCAC
>DAOMFD010000219.1:0-3172 GCA_035429605.1 Steroidobacteraceae bacterium
TTCTGGCGGATCAACGCCCACGACATGCCGAGGCCGAGCACGAGGCCAAGGATCGTCAGCACGACCCACGCCAGCGTGGAACCGGTGCCGACGCTGACCCACCCGCGGGTCGACATCCACCATACGATGGCCGCGAACAACGCCACCAGCACGGCGACACCGATGACGCCGAGGGCCGCGTGGGCGGAGCGCACGAAGAATATCCAGAGGCCCAGCAGCCCGAGGCCGACGATGGCTTCGACTGGCGTGACGGTCGGAAATCCGTCGGCCAGCCAGTGCACGTAGGAGTAGCCGGACGGGTTGTAGGTGGCGAACACCAGCGCGAGCGCGAACGCCACGCGCCACAGCCCGCCCTTGAAGCTGAATTCCCCCATCGCTGCTCCCGATGCCTGCCAGCCCGACCGGGCGCCATCTTACAGGGGCGACCGGTCGCCGCCGGTTACTGGATATCCATACAGCCGCGAACTATAGTCCCGATCGCATGGCCCACGCGGACGCATTCGCCCGATTGAATCCCGCTCAGCGCGAGGCGGCGACCTACGGTGACACGCTGCCGGGCGGTGGCGTGACTGCCGCACCGCTGCTCGTGGTCGCCGGTGCGGGCACGGGCAAGACCAGCACTCTGGCGCACCGGGTCGCACACCTGCTGTTGCACGGCGCAGCGCCCGAACGCCTGCTGCTGCTCACCTTCACCCGGCGCGCCGCGCTCGAGATGACCCGACGCGCCCAGCGCGTGGTCGCCGAGACCCTGGCCCGCCCGGGCAGCGCGGCCGCCGCACCGGCGGCCTTCCGGCTGCCGTGGTCCGGCACGTTTCACGCGATCGGCAATCGCCTGGTCCGCCAGCACGCGCAACGGCTCGGGCTCGACCCGTCGTTCAACGTGCTCGACCGCGGCGACGCCGCGGACCTGATGGACGTCGTGCGCCATCGCCTCGGGTATTCCAAGGCTGAGAAGCGCTTTCCGCGCAAGGACACCTGCCTCGGGATCTACTCGCACCGGGTCAACACGCAGCGGTCGCTGCGGGAGACCCTCGAGAGCGCGTATCCGTGGTGCCTCGACTGGGAGGAGGAACTTGCGGCGCTTTTTCGTGCATACGTCGAGGCGAAGCTGGCGCAGCAGGTGCTCGACTACGACGACCTGCTGCTCTACTGGCAGCTCATGGTGCGCGACCCGGCGCTGGCCGCGGACATCGGCGGCCAGTTCGACCACGTGCTGGTCGACGAGTACCAGGACACCAATGCGCTGCAGGCGGGCATCCTGCTCAGGATGAAGCCGGACGGGCGCGGCGTGACGGTGGTCGGCGACGACGCGCAGGCGATCTATTCGTTCCGTGGCGCGACGGTGGAGAACATCCTCGACTTCCCCGAGCAGTTCTCGCCGCCCGCGCACGTCGTCACGCTCGAGGAGAATTACCGCTCGACGCAGCCGGTGCTGGATGCGGCGAATGCGCTGATGGCGGAAGGCGGGCGTCAGTACCGGAAATTCCTGCGCAGCGCGCGCAGCGGCGGCGTGAAGCCGCGCTTCGTGACCGTGCAGGACGACCAGGCCCAGGCCGGCTACGTGGTCGAGCGCGTGCTCGAGTGCCGGGAGCGCGGCATCGACCTGAGGCGCCAGGCCGTGCTGTTCCGAAACGCGGACCACAGCGACGTGCTCGAACTCGAGCTGATGAGGCGCAACATCCCTTACGTGAAGTACGGCGGCCTCAAGTTCCTCGAAGCCGCGCACGTGAAGGACCTGCTGGCCGTGCTGCGCTGGGCGGACAACCCGCGCAATCGCATCGCGGCGTTCCGTGTCATGCAGCTGCTGCCCGGCATGGGACCCGCGAATTCCGAACGCGCGTGCGACGCGTTCGAAGCCGCAGGCCATCGCTGGCCGGCGCTGGGCGGGCACGTCGTCCCGGCCGGGGCGCGGGAGCACTGGCGAGCGCTCGTGGATCTCATGGTGTCGCTGGCGGGCGACGCGCAATGGCAAGGGCAGGTGTCCCGCGTGCGATCCTGGTACGAGCCACACCTGGACCGGCTGTACGAGGCTGCGCCGGTGCGTCGCGGCGACCTCGAGCAGCTCGAGCGGCTGTCCGCGCAGTACCCGTCGCGCGAGTCGTTCGTCACCGAGCTCACGCTGGATCCACCGCAGGCGAGCGGCGACCTCTCCGGTGACCCGTTGCTCGACGAGGACTACCTGGTGCTGTCCACCGTGCACTCGGCGAAGGGCCAGGAGTGGGAGGCAACCTACGTGCTCAACGTCACGGACGGCAGCTTCCCGTCGGAATTTTCGACCGGGCGCCCGGAACTCATCGACGAGGAACGGCGTCTACTCTACGTGGCGATGACGCGCGCACGGCAGGAACTGCACCTGGTCGCGCCTGTGCGCTTCTACATCACGCAGCAGGCGCCGGGCGGCGATCGCTACGTGCACGGTGCGCGCAGCCGCTTCCTGACGGACGCGGTGCTGCAGCGCCTCGAGCGCGCGACCTGGCCGGCGGAGCCGGAAGGCGTGCGCGAGGGAGCGGCGCCCTCTGCAGCCAGGATTGACGTCGCAACGCAGTTGCGGAACATGTGGTGAACGGACGGGAGGAACTTCAGATGCACCGCAGGCGGATACTCCGGGGCATTGCCCTGATGATCCTGGCGCTCGCCGGGAACGTGGTGGTCGCGGCAGAGTCCGCGAGCACCAGTTCGTCGCACGAGGAGACGTACTCGCGCAACGAGGTGCTCGCCGAGGCCGAGAGATTCTTCGGCAAGGGCGCGAAGGGCCTCGCCGAGGTGATACAGAAGGCCTTCGACAAGTACGGCGAGCCCAATGCGTACATCAAGGGAGAAGAAGGCGCCGGCGCAATCGGAGTGGGCCTGCGCTACGGCAAGGGCACGCTCGTCTGGAAGGGCGGCGGATCGCAGCCGGTGTGGTGGCAGGGCCCGTCGGTCGGGTTCGACATCGGCGGCAATGCCGCCAAGTGCTTCACGCTCGTCTACAACCTGCCGAGCGCCGAGCGACTGTTCCAGCGATTCCCGGGCGTCGAGGGCAGCCTGTACTTCGTCGGTGGCTTCAGCCTGAACTACAACCGCACCGACGACATCACGCTCGCCCCGGTGCGCTTCGGCGTCGGCTGGCGGCAGGGCGCGAACATCGGGTACCTGCACTTCACGCCGAAGTTCAGTCCGATCCCGATCTAGC
>DAOMFD010000220.1:0-3152 GCA_035429605.1 Steroidobacteraceae bacterium
TGCGTGGAGAAGGTCGCTTCCGACCCGGCCATCCGTGGCGCGGTGATCGGCTCGGCGAAGTCGAGCTTCATGGCGGGCGCCGACATCAAGGACATGGCCGGTGCCTTCTCGCGCGGGCTCACGGCTGCCGAGGCCGCGAAGTTCAGCGGCGAGCTCAATCGCCTCCTGCGGCGCATGGAGACGTGCGGCAAGCCGTTCGCCGCGGCGATCAATGGCGTGGCGCTCGGCGGCGGCTTCGAAGTGGCGCTCGCCTGTCACTACCGCGTGATGTCGGAGGACCCGAAGGCCGGCGTCGGCTTCCCGGAGGTCACGATCGGGTTGCTGCCCGGAGCGGGCGGCACGCAGCGCACGCCCCGCCTGATCGGCGTGACCGAGGCACTGCGGCTCATCAGCGAAGGCAAGCCGCTCAAAGCCCAGGACGCGCTCAAGAAGGGCCTCGTGAACGAGGTCGCGCCCACCGGCGAGCTGGTCGAGCGCGCCCGGCAGTGGATACTGAAAGGCGGAGAAGGCGTCCAGCCGTGGGATAAGAAAGGTTTCAGGGTCCCGGGCGGTGCCGGGATGATGTCGCCGGCAGCCGCGCAGACCTTCATGGTCGGCACGGCGCTCGCGGCCAAGACCACGATGCGCAACTACCCGGCGGTGGCCGCGATCCTGTCGTGCGTGTACGAAGGCACGATCCTGCCGATCGACGCGGCACTCGCCGTGGAGTCGAAGTACTTCGGTACGCTGCTGGCCGGTCCCGTCGCGCGCAACCTGATGCGCACGATGTTCATCAACAAGGGGCTCGCCGACAAGCTCGCGCGCCGGCCCGCCGGTCCTGCAAAGTCACAGGTGAAGAAGCTCGGCATGCTCGGTGCAGGGATGATGGGCGCAGGCATTGCCCACGTGTCCGCGGTCGCCGGCATGGAGGTTGTGCTGCTCGACAGCACGCAGGAGCTCGCGGAGAAAGGCAAGGATTACTCGCGACAGCTGCTCGCGAAGGACGTGAGCCGCGGCAAGAGGACTCAGGCCGACGCCGAGGCGGTGCTTGCGCGGATCAAGCCCACGACGAGCTACGACGAACTGGCGGGCTGCGACCTCGTGATCGAGGCGGTGTTCGAGAACCGCGACATCAAGGCAGACGTGACGCGCAAGACCGAGGCCGTGATCCCGAAGGGCTCGGTGTTCGCGAGCAACACTTCCACGCTGCCGATCACCGGACTCGCGCAGGCGTCGAAGCGCCCGGCGCAGTTCATCGGCATCCACTTCTTCTCGCCGGTCGAGAAGATGCCGCTGGTCGAGGTCATCCTCGGCAAGAAGACCAATGACGAGACGCTGGCGCGCGCCCTCGACTACGTCGCACAGATCCGCAAGACCCCGATCGTCGTCAACGACAGCCGCGGCTTCTACACCAGCCGCTGCTTCGGCACCTTCGTCAACGAAGGCATCGCGATGCTGCAGGAGGGCGTGGCGCCCGCGCTGATCGAGAACTGCGCCAAGCTGGTCGGCATGCCGGTGGGACCGCTCGCGGTCGCCGACGAGGTGTCGATCGACCTGAGCTGGAAGATCATGCGGCAGACCGAGCAGGACCTCGGGCGCAAGTTCCAGAAGCCGGTCACCTACGACACGGTGCGCAAGTTCGTCGAGGAGCTCAAGCGGCCTGGCAAACGCTTTGGGGCTGGCTTCTACGACTACCCGAAGGATGCGAAGAAGCACCTGTGGCCGGGCCTGACGGGCGTGTTCCCGCGCGCGGCCGTGCAGCCGCCGGTGAACGACATCGAGAAGCGATTCCTGTGCATCCAGGCGCTCGAGGCGGCGCGCTGCATGGAGGAGGGCGTCGTGACCACGGCCTCCGAAGCGGACCTGGGCTCGATCCTCGGCTGGGGATTCCCGGCGTGGACGGGCGGCACGCTGTCGTACATCGACACGGTGGGCATCCGCGAGTTCGTGGCGGAGTGCGACCGGCTTGCCAAGCGCTACGGGAAGCGCTTCAAGCCGTCGAAGTGGCTGCGGGAGCGCGCCGCGCGCGGCGAGTCGTTCCACGGTGCGGTTGGCGCCACGGGCGCTGACAAGGCCGCATAGAACAGCGTCGCTCGGTCGCGGCGTGCCAGGTCATTCTTCGCAGGGACGCCGTGAACCCATCCGTGGGGGCTCCGGGCGCGGCGTCCATGCCGCGCACGGCCCTGCGAAGAACGACCTGACCCGCCACGCCCGAGTGCGGCTCGTTGCGGCTGATTGTGATGCCGGCAGGCGTCGGCCATCGCGCGTTGTTCTGGCGACGTGACCGACGGAGTTTTCATGCCGATACCTGCAGCCTTTCGCGATCGCCTGACCCTGCCGGTCATCGGCGCGCCGATGTTCATCGCCTCCACGCCCGACCTCGTGATCGAACAGTGCAAGGCGGGCATCGTCGGGGCCTTTCCCGCCCTCAATGCGCGGCCCGCACCAGTCCTCGACGAATGGCTGACGCGCATCCAGCGCGAGCTGGGCGATTACGCCTCGGCCAATCCGGGCGCCAAGGTGGCGCCGTTCGCCGTGAACCAGATCGTGCACGCCAGCAACGACCGGCTGATGCAGGACCTCGAGACCTGCGTGCGGCACCAGGTGCCGCTGATGATCACGAGCCTGCGACCGCCGCGCGAGATCGTCGAGGCGACGCATTCCTACGGCGGGCTGGTGTTTCACGACGTCATCAACCTCAAGCACGCGCGCAAGGCGGCGGAGCAGGGCGTCGACGGCATCATCGTCGTCTGCGCAGGCGCGGGTGGCCACGCGGGCATGGGCAGCCCGTTCGCACTGGTGCGGGAGATCCGCCAGTTCTTCGACGGTACGATCATCCTCTCCGGCGCGATGAGCAGCGGTGCCGACGTGTTCGCCGCGATCGCACTCGGCGCGGATTTCGCCTACATCGGGACCCGATTCCTCGCGACGACCGAGGCGAACGTCCCGGACGCCTACAAGCAGTCGATCGTGGACTCGAATTCAGACGAGGTCGTCTACACGTCGCTGTTCACGGGCGTGAAGGGGAACTACCTCTCGCGCAGCGTGGCCGCGGCCGGGTTCGACCCGGCGAACCTGCCCGAGGCCGACAAGTCGAAGATGAACTTCGGTTCCGGCGGCAACACCGAGAAGAAGGCGTGGCGCGACATCTGGAGCGCGGGCCAGGGCGTCGG
>DAOMFD010000221.1:0-3142 GCA_035429605.1 Steroidobacteraceae bacterium
CTGGCTCGCCGACAATCCCGGCGGGGCGGTATTCGTCACCGGCCTGCTGGGGCTGCTGCCGCTGTTCGGCCTCGGCTTCGCGTTCTTCCTGCCGGGGGCCGTGCCTGCGCTCGTCGTCCTGGCGCGCGGGCCGCGGCTCGGATTCGCGATTGCGACCGGCGCGGCGGCCTTGCTGACCGTCGCGATGTGGATGTTCGGTCGGCCGGTTGCAGTCGGCGTGATCTACTCGGCCTGGGTGCTCGGGCCGCCGCTGCTGCTGGCGGTGCTGTACGCAAGGACCGGCTCGTTGAGCCTGTGCCTGCAGGTTGCCGTGCTGGCGGGAGTGGCCTTGCTGGTGCTGTTGCACCAGACGCTCGGCGACCCGGAACAGTTCTGGGCGCCTTTCGTGCGCGAACTCGCGCAGGAGATGCAGCGCCGCGGCCTGCCGATGGACCTCGAGAAGGACGGGCTGGTCGAGGCGCTGGCGCGCACGCTGTGGGGCTGGGTCACGGCGCTGACGATGGTGCTCGCGATGAGCGCGCTGTTCCTGGCGCGGTGGTGGCAGACGCTGCCGGACCGGAGAGGCCAGTTCGGACGCGAGTTCCAGGACCTGCGTCTCGGGCTGGTGCTGGGGACCGCGGGCGCGATCCTGATCGGCTGGTCGATGTGGACGGACCAGGCGCTGGTGGACGATCTCGAGAGGATCTTTCTCGGCGCGCTGATGCTGGTGGGCCTCGCGGCCGCGCATCGCTTCAAGGCCATGGGACGGCTGGGTGGCGCGTGGCTGTGGGCGATCTACATCCTGCTGGTGCTCGTCGCGCCGCTGATGGTCGCGGCGCTCGCGGGCTGGGGATTCGTGGACAACTGGCTGCGCTCGCGGGCGCGGGCGCAGAATGCGTGAAATTCGGGACTGAAGACAGATCGAGGAACCTACGATGGAAGTGATCCTGCTGCAGAAGGTCGCCAACCTCGGGAAGATCGGCGACAAGGTCAAGGTGAAGCCTGGCTACGGCCGCAATTTCCTGCTGCCCCAGGGCAAGGCCGCGCTCGCGACGGCCGCGAACCTGAAGAAATTCGAGGAGCGCCGCGCCGAACTCGAGAAGGTCGCCGCCGACGAGCTGTCGAGCGCCACGCTGCGCGCGGGCCAGCTCGAGGGCTTCCGCCTGAAGCTGACCGCGAAGGCGGGCGGCGAAGGCAAGATCTTCGGCTCGATCGGCACGGCGGACATCGCCGAGGCGCTCTCGGCCGCCGGCATCCGCGTCGAGCGCAGCGAAGTGCGCCTGCACTCCGGCCCGATCCGCGTCGTGGGTGAGCACCACGTCAAGCTGCACCTGCACAGCGACGTGATC
The DNA here is from genome assembly GCA_035429605.1 of Steroidobacteraceae bacterium. Taxonomy (GTDB): domain Bacteria; phylum Pseudomonadota; class Gammaproteobacteria; order Steroidobacterales; family Steroidobacteraceae; genus RPQJ01. The sequence goes on from DAOMFD010000221.1 coordinate 1,329, forward strand.
GTCGACCTGCCGGTCGACGTGGTCGGCGAGGAATAGGTCCTCGTCCGCCGCGGTCCGGCCCGATGGAACAGGACGCGGGTGACGCCAGGGGCCGCAGGCGACTGCGGCCCGTGACCGACACGGACGCCCTCAGGGTCCCGCCTCACTCGGTCGAGGCGGAGCAGGCCGTGCTCGGCGGCCTGCTGCTCGACAACAGCACCTGGGATTCCATCGCGGACCGGTTGGGCGCCGACGACTTCTACCGGCGCGACCACCAGCAGATCTTCGCCGCAATCGCGGAACTCGCCGCGCGCAGCGAGCCCGCGGATGCGGTCACGCTGGCCGAGTACCTCGCCGCCAAGGGGCTCGCCGAGGAGACGGGGGGGCTCGCCTACCTGGCCGGCCTGGCGCGCGATACCCCGACGGCTGCCAACATCCGTGCGTACGCCGACATCGTCCGCGAGCGGGCGCTGCTCCGGCACCTGATCCGCGTGAGCGGCGAGATCGCGGCGAGCGCCTACGCGAGCGAAGGCCGCACCGCCAAGGAACTCGTCGACGACGCCGAGCGGCGGGTGTTCGAGATCGCCGAGGCCGGACGCCGCACCGGTTCAGGATTCGTGCCGCTGAAGGACATCCTGGGCGCGACGATCGACCGGCTCGACATGCTCCACGAGAACCAGGGCCAGCTCACGGGCGTGGCGACCGGCTACGCGGACCTCGACCGGATGACCGCCGGCCTGCAGCCCGGCGACCTCATCATCGTCGCGGGCCGCCCCTCGATGGGCAAGACCACGCTGGCGCTCAACATCGCCGAGAATGCCGCCATCTCCGCCAACGTGCCGGTGGCGGTCTTCTCGATGGAGATGTCGCGCGAGCAGCTCTCGATGCGCATGATCTCGTCGCTCGGCCGCGTGGACCAGAGCCACCTGCGCACCGGCATGTTCGGCGACGAGGACTGGGCGCGCATCAACAGCGCCATCGCGCAGATGAAGACCGCGCCCGTCTACATCGACGACAGCGGCGCGCTCACGCCGACCGAGGTCCGCGCGCGGGCACGGCGGCTGTCGCGCGAGCGCGGCCTCGGGCTCATCGTCGTCGACTACCTGCAGCTCATGCAGGTGTCCGGCACCAAGGAGAACCGCGCGACCGAGATCTCGGAGATCTCGCGCTCGCTCAAGGCGCTCGCGAAGGAACTCAAGGTGCCGGTGATCGCGCTGTCGCAGCTCAATCGCGGTGTGGAGCAGCGCACCGACAAGAAGCCGGTGATGTCGGACCTGAGGGAATCGGGAGCGATTGAACAGGATAGCGACCTGATCCTGCTGATCTATCGCGAGGAAGTGTACGAGCCCGAGACTCCGCGCAAGGGCATCGCCGACATCATCGTCGCGAAGCAGCGCAACGGCCCGACGGGCGAAGTGCACCTGACGTTCCTCGGCAAGTACACGCGCTTCGAAAATCTCGCGACCGGCGACTACGACTACGGCGGCTGAGACCGCCGCCGGCGCAGGCAATCCCGTGCAGACCCTGATCCGGGCCATCATCGACACGGCGGCGCTCCGGCACAACCTCGGCCGGGTGCGCGAGATCGCGCCCGAAGCGCACGTCATGGCGGTGATCAAGGCGAACGGCTACGGCCATTCGTTGCACATCGCGGCACGCGCGCTCGCCGATGCCGACGGGCTTGCGGTGGCGCGTCTCGAAGAAGCGCTCGCATTGCGAGCCGCGGGCTTTGCTGGCCGCATCCTGCTGCTCGAAGGTGTGTTCGACGCTGGCCAGCTGGCTGCAGCCGCGCAGGAGAAGTTCGCGATCGTGGTCCACAGCTTCGAGCAGCTGCG